>JAZBPL010000075.1:0-8082 GCA_036351635.1 Desulfotignum sp. | reverse complement strand
CCATGAGCATGCGGAGCTCATTGTGTTTCTGCATCAAAGATGTCCGCAGCTCATAGGTGTCGTCAATGAATGTCTGGCGCAGGGCTGCCAGTTCATCCTGCTGGGCCCTGGACAGATCGTTGTAGGCATTCCGGTCAATGCCGGGACAGTTTGTGCCTGCACCGTAACCGCCCATGCCTTTTCCCGGTCCCCAGGAAAAAGCCTGGGAGGCTATAAATGTGATGCCGATGAGTGCGGTGATGAAAATCATTGTCTTTTTCATGATGGTTTCTCCTTTGCTGTACATTTTGGGTTGTGTCAGATATTTCACGTGTGTTGTGCTGATATCTGTGTTGTCTGGTAATAGTATAGAGCAAGGGGCGTGCCAGGGCATGGATGAAATTATATCTCATTGAAATTGCAGAAAAATTTTATTTTTCTGCAATTTCAGCTTCAGGTAGCCTGCCTGCGGTATTGTATCTTTTCTACCCGGTTCAGGTATCCATCCGGGTATTTTATACACAGCTGGGCCACTGGTGCCGCAGGAGGTGTATCATCGATTTTTTTTAAAACCACGAAGGCCACGAAGCTGTTAGCCTTTAGCTGTTAGCTGTCAGGTATTAGCTTAACACTTAACACGTATTGCATCCGGTATGGTTTTTGCTATACAATTACAATTATGAAAAATTTTTTACCCGGATCATTTTCCACCCTGGTCTCCCCCATCATGCTGGTGGGGGTGCTTCTGGTGCTGACCCCTATCTTTGCGGTGATGACCCTGGACCGGATGGAAAAGCTTAAATCCCACATTACAGACCAGCAGCTGGCCAAAGGCATTTCCCTGATACGGACCTTTGAAGCCGGCACCCGCACCGGTATGATGACCATGCACTGGGGGGTCCGGCGGATTCAGGACCTGCTCCAGGAAACATCGCTGCAGCCGGATGTGGTATATATCATGATTGTTTCAGACAATGGCACCATTCTGGCCCACAGCGACCCTGCACAGGTGGGTGAGCTTTGGACAGATCTCCCGGATATTGGTTACCGGAATGAAGCGGCCCCTTTGGCATCCCACCGCGCCCGGATGGTGGACAAGGAAAAGGTGTTTGAGGTATATAAATTATTTACCCCCATGGAAAGCAGGTTCCAGGGACGTCATATGCACATGCGCGGCATGCGCATGATGATGAACCGGCCGGAAACAGGAGCACTGCCAGATACGGGAAATGGTCCAGGGATAAATTTTGCAACACAAGAAAATGCCGTGATCCTGGTGGGGCTTTCCATGGAACAGGCTGACCAGGCCCGGGAAAGGCTGCTGCGGCATGCCATCAGCCAGGGGGTCATTTTTTTTGCCATGGGGTGTGCCGGGATTTTTTCCCTTATGGTATTCCAGGCGTTTCGCACCACAAAAGCCCGTCTGGTAAGTGTCAAGGCGCTTTCAGAAAAATTGAAAAAAGAGGTGGAAACCACCCGGCACCTGGCTGCCATCGGCAAGCTGGCAGCAGGGGTGGCCCATGAAATCAGAAATCCGTTAAGCTCCATCAAGGGATTTGCCACCTATTTTGAAAAACGGTATAAAGACAATCCAGATGACCAGGAAACCGCCCGGATCATGGTCCAGGAGGTGGCGCGCATCAACCGGTCCATCACCCAGCTGCTGGAATTTGCCAAGCCCATGGCTGTGGAAAAAAAACAGGTGAATATCCGGGAGATGATCGCCCATTCTTTGAAACTGGTGGCCCATGACCTGGAAAAAAAATCCATCTCTGCACAGGTGGATATCCGGTCGGCCCGGTCCCGGTTTTATACCGACCCGGACCGCATGAACCAGATTCTGCTTAACCTGTATATGAACAGCCTGGCTGCCATGGATCACGGCGGCACCCTGCAGGTGACTGTCTTAGATGTTCTGGGGGACCAGGACCTTGAGATCCGTGTGACAGATGACGGCTGCGGCATGGATGACACCCTGCTGGCGGATATTTTTGACCCCTATTTTACCACCCGGCCTGATGGCACCGGCCTGGGCCTTTCCATCGTGCACCGGCTGGTGGAAAAACTTGAAGGAGAAATCCGGGTACACAGTACCAGAGGTAAAGGGACCACTTTTTTTATCCGGCTTTTCCATACCCAAAAGGATACTGCCCATGAAACATGATATACTGGTGGTTGATGATGACCCGGCCCATGCACGGATGCTCAAAACCCTGATAACAGACTGGGGATATGTGGTGCACCTGGCTGATGACGGGGACACAGGTGTGGAAAAAGTAAAATCCTACAGCTTTGACATGGTGCTGCTGGACATGAAGATGAAACGCATGTCCGGTATGGATGCACTGGCGAAGATCTGTGAATTCAATCCATCCCTGCCGGTGATCATGATGACGGCTTATTCATCGGTGGATACAGCAGTGGAGGCCCTGAAAATCGGTGCCTATGATTACCTGACCAAGCCGCTGGACTTTGACAAACTCAAATTGACCATTGAGCGCGTACTGGAACGGATTTTTTTGCAGTCTGAAAACAAAAATCTGAAAGAGCGCCTCAAATCCACATCCTTTCACCACAACATACTGGGTAAAAGTGCGGCCATGTCAGCGCTTCTTGATACCCTTTATATGGTGGCGCCCACAGATGCAAATGTGCTGGTGACAGGGGAATCAGGCACGGGAAAAGAGCTTGTTTCAGCAGCCCTGCATGACAACAGCCCCAGAAAAAACGGACCGTTTGTGCGCATCAACTGTGCGGCCATTACCCAGACCCTTCTGGAGTCTGAACTGTTCGGCCATGCCAGAGGGGCGTTCACCGGTGCGGACCGAAAGCGCAAGGGAAAATTTCTCCAGGCAGACAAAGGCAGTATCCTGCTGGATGAAATCGGGGAAATGAGCCTGGCCATGCAGGCCAAGCTGTTGCGGGTACTCCAGGAAAAAGAGATCACCCCTGTGGGAAGCGATGAAACCATCCAGGTGGATGTGCGGGTAATTGCCGCCACCAACCGGGATTTGAAGTCCATGGCGGAAAAAGGGGAATTCCGGCAGGATCTTTTTTTCCGCCTGAATGTGGTCAGCCTCGATATCCCGCCCCTGCGGAACCGGCCTGAAGATATTCCGGAACTGGCACTGCATTTTCTGGAGCATTTTTCCCAAAAAAACCGCCGGGATATCAAAGGGTTTGCACCGGATGCCATGGATGCCATGATCCGGTATGCCTGGCCGGGAAATGTCAGGGAACTGATGAACGCGGTGGAACGGGCGGTGGTTCTGGCCAGAACAGATTACATCACCCGGGCGGATCTGACGTTTACCGCTGAAAATACACCACAGGATCCTGTCCTGTCTTCTCCGGGCTGCAACCTGGAAAATATGCCCCTGTCCAGCATTGAAAAAGAAGCTGTCTTGTCCACCCTGGCCGCAGCCAGCGGCAATAAAAGTGAAACTGCCCGCCGCTTAGGTATTACACGCAAAACCCTGTTAAAAAAACTCAAAACATATGGAAAAGAAACATGACAGGGTTTTGGGAGATTTGTATTCCACACCTTGACAATACCGTATCATTTGCATACAAATTCCAGACTGCACACATATAAACCTGATAATTATGTGATTATACCAGATGCCCGAAATTTTTTTCGGACATTCAAGGAGGCGTTTTATGACAAATCCGCGGCATTACCTGTTTCTTACCTTTATTTACCTGCTGGTGGTGGCTGGTGTCTGCCTTCTGCTGGTAGTACCTCTCAAGGCCGCATTCATGGCCAACTGGGGATTCAACCTGCTGATTCTGGCAGCCCTGTGTGTGGGCATTGCCATAAATGTATTCCAGATCCTGCGGCTGGAGCCAGAAATCAAATGGATCAAAAAATTTCGTACCGGAGACCCGGGGCTCTCCACTGTTGAGCCGCCCACCCTGCTGTCTCCTCTGGCCAAACACCTGGAAGAGATTCACAGAGACCGGTTCCGGCTGTCAGCCGGTTCCCTGAGCACGGTGCTGGACGGTATCCGGGGACACCTGGATGAGGCCAGGGAGATTTCCAAATATATGATCGGGCTGCTGGTGTTTCTGGGGCTTTTGGGTACCTTCTGGGGACTTTTGCAGACCATCGGCACCGTGGGCCAGGTCATCGGCGGCCTGGAGGTGGGCACCGGAGATTTTGTCAATCTGTTTGAGCGGCTGAAGCAGGGGCTCCAGGACCCGCTCCGGGGAATGGGCACCGCATTTTCTTCTTCCCTGTTCGGTCTGGGGGGGAGCCTGGTCCTGGGATTCATAGATATCCAGGCCGGGCATGCCCAGAACCGGTTTTTCAATGAGATGGAAGAGTGGCTGTCCGGGGTTACCAGGCTGGTGGACACTGATGAAATTTCTGATGGCGGCCTGGCTGCATCTGCTGAACTGTTCCGGGGCATAGACAGCAACCTGCGGGTATTGATTAACCAGATGCACAAAAACAACCAGGCCATGTCGGTGCTGATCAAACAGCAGCAGAAAAAATCTTCGGATTCATCTTCTGACCCGACAACCTGACAGGAGACAGCATGTTATCCAGAGCGCGGCGAACCGCAAGCCCCATAACAGCCTGGCCCGGATATGTGGATGTCCTGTCAGCCCTGCTGATGGTGGTGATTTTTGTACTGATGATTTTTGTTGTGGCCCAGTTCCTGCTCAGTGAGGTGCTTTACGGCCAGAAAAACGAACTGGCCCGCCTGCACACCCAGGTGAACGAGCTGGCTGAGATGCTGGGGCTGGAAAAAGAAAAATCAACCCGGCTGGAGACGGAAGTTTCCCGGCTGTCAGACACCATCATCGGCCTGTCTGAAGACAGAGATATCCTCATGTCCCAGGTGGCGGACTATTCAGCAAAATCAGAACAGGACCAGGCAAAAATCAAAGAGCATATGCTCACCATTGCCAGCCTTAATGAAGATATTTCCGCCTTGCGGCAGGTCAGAGAAAAACTCGAACAGGAGGTGGGGGATCTGGCAGCCACCCTGGCGGCCAGGGGCCGGGAGGTGTCTGTGCTGCGGGACCGGTCCAAACGCCTGGCAGCCCGTCTGGCTGATAAAACAGAAACAACCCTGCTGGCCCAGGAAAAAATCGGAGAACAGGATATCCGGATCCAGGCCCTGTCTGCGGTACTGGCATCCCAGAAGCAGGCCATTGAAAAAGAGCAGCAGCTGTCCGCTTCTGCCCGGGCTGAAGTGGCACTGCTCTCAGATCAGATCTCCAGGCTCCGGGATCAGCTGGATGTCATCAAAACCGCTCTGGCCCAGGCAAAAGAAGCAGGTGAAAAAAAGGATGTAAAAATTGCCGATCTGGGCAAACAGCTGAATATCGCCCTGGCCAGAAAAGTGCATGAACTGACCCAGTACAGGTCGGAGTTTTTCGGCAGGCTCAAACAGATCCTGGGGGACAACCCGGCCATTGTTATCCGGGAGGACCGGTTTGTGTTCCAGGCGGAGCTGTTGTTTGCATCTGGTTCAGACACCCTGGGGGATGCCGGCAAAGCCCACCTGGCCGCACTGGCTGAAACCCTTACTCTGGTGGCAAAAAAAATTCCTGATGACATCAACTGGATTCTGCGCATTGACGGCCACAGTGACAAAGTGCCCATCAATAATGAATTTTTTGCTTCCAACTGGGAACTGTCAACTGCCCGGGCCGTATCTGTGGTCCGGTTTTTAAGCAGCCGGGGAATTCCGGAAAAACGCATGGCTGCCGCCGGGTTCAGCAAATACCATCCCATTGATCCGGCAGATACAACAGAGGCGTACCGTAAAAACCGGCGCATCGAGATCAAACTGACCAATTATTAAAATTAAAACCGCTCGATGAGCCGTTCGATGAGAAAGGTGGATTCCCGCAGGGCCTGGTCGGAGAAGGGGCCGAACCACTTGGCGATTTCATGGAAATGGCGGATGAACGCCTGGGTGTCATTATTTTCCAGCATGTCCAGATGCTGGCCCAAAGAGGTGATAAATTCTTTTAAAAGCTGCCGCCGTTCTCTTGTGGCAAAGATGATCTGGGCATACAGGCCGGCGTCCTGGGCAAACAGCCGGCCCACCATGCCCAGTTCCAGGCGGTAGATGGGGCTGGAAAACTCCAGGGTCCGCTGGATATGCACCTGGCGTTCATACAGAAACCTGCCGAAGCAGAAGGTGGCAAAATGGCGCAGGGCCTGGACGATTTCCATGATTTCATCATGTTCCAGCGGCGTGGACTGCACCAGGACCGCCCCCCACAGACCCAGCTGTTCCACCAGCCAGTGGCTGGCCCCAGGATCCCGGCCCGGGGTGACCACAATGATCTGTTTGTCCAGAGATGTTGTGGTGGGGCCGAACAGCGGATGTATTCCCAGAACAGGTCCTGGGTGGCACCGGCACATGGCCGCAACCGGTTCTTTTTTTACAGAGGTCAGATCAGCCAGCAGGGCGGTTTCGGGCAGATGCGGGGAGATGTTCTCAACCACCGCACAGGTTTTTTCTATGGGCACAGACACCAGGACCAGGTCGACATCCTTACACAGGCCAGAGGCGTTTTCCCAGTCAGATTCCGTGAGAATCCGGACCTGATATCCGGATTTTTCAAACAAAGCGGCAAACATGGCCCCCATCTGTCCGGCACCGCCGATGACCAGTACCCTGGCATTGGGACGGATACCTTTTCCGCGCATGTCAGACGCCTGGTTGACCCGGGAGTGGCGCAGGATCACCCGGAAAAGGTCTTCAATGACATCCGGTTCCAGATTTTTTTCTCTGGCCTGGGTTCTGAGGCGTGAAATCAGATCCTCTTCCCGGGCAGGGTGAAAGACCGGGACATCACAGGCTTTTTTCAGGTTCACCACCTTTTTTACCTGTTCCTGGCGCCTGGCCAGCAAAGAGAGGATATCTGAATCTATCCGGTCGATTTCATCCCGCAAAGGCTGGATCTGTTCAGCAAAGTTTTTTTTGTTTTTTTTCATTGAAAAAGGCCCGGAGCTGATCACGCGGCAAACTGCCTGGCCCGTTTCACCAGCAGCTGGTTGCAGTTTGCGATATTTTCCTCTGTATACAGGGTAAATTCATCCCTGTAGCTTTCCGCCAGCAGCTGTGCAAGCAGTTCCTGGTCCGGCAGCCGGGTGTGTGTCACCCTGTTGATGAAAGCATGGGCCGCATCAATGGCAGCCTGGATGCCTCTGGCAGCCGCGTCACCCTTTAGTGGGCCCTGGTGGGCAGGGCAGATTACGGCTGGTGCCAGGTTTTTTATGTATGACAGGGTGGTTAAATAGGCTTTTACACCGGTAAAAAACAGCGGCCAGAACCCCCTGCCCGGAAAATGAAACCCAAGGCTGTCTGAGCAGAACACAATATCCTGGACCCTGGCTATGAGGTTTCCGGGAGAATGTCCTGAAACAGGTTTCAATTCCAGTGTGGCACCCCCGAGATCCAGAATGGTTGTGTCTGTGACAATCCGTGCATCCGACAGGTCCGGCACTGTGTCAATGGGGGGGCGGCCGGGGGTGATCCCCCTGTGCAGAAGGCCTTTGGACATGAAGGCATCTTCTGCCAGCATTAAAGGACCTGCCTTGGGGTGGGTGATAAATTCCCTGGCACCTTCCCCTGCCAGCACCACGGCATCAGGAAAACGGGTCATCAGGCCGGGAAGCCCTGTGGCATGGTCTGAATGGGGGTGACTCATAATCAGATAATCAGGCGTCACCCCCAATGCTTCCAGCTGAGAAATAACCGCATCAGTTATGCCTGAGATGCCGGTTTCAAACAGGGCGGTTTCATTGTCGCCGGTAACCAGGAACAGGTTGATAAAATAATTTCCCAGCACAGTGACCCGGCTGGAAAGGGTCATGGGAAAGCCTGTCCCATGGTTGTCAGCTGTTGCCGGCGGTTTTTTCATAACATATCAATCCGCACTGGAGGCAGCGGTCAGCCTCGTTACGGGCATTTTTTTCAGAAAAACCGGTGGAGGCGGCATCGGCCCGGCCGGATGTCCTGTCAGTCTGGTTTTGTCCCTGTGTTTTCATGTCAAAGATATTTTTGTGGGATGTTTCCACCTGGTGCAGGTCACTGACATCCTGGAGCTTCGTCCGGGGGGTAACCATTTTGG
>JAZBPL010000074.1:0-32035 GCA_036351635.1 Desulfotignum sp. | reverse complement strand
TGGTCTGCTTGTACATGTCAATGAGATCATCTGCCTGGTCCGCCCGGAACCCGTATTTGACCCCGTCAAACCGGGCCAGGTTGGAACTGGCCTCACACGGGGCAATGATATAATAGGCTGCCACCACATAGGCAGTATGGGGCAATGAGACTTCCACAATATCGGCCCCCAGGTCTGTGAGCACCTTTACCCCATTTTCGAACACCGCCAGCACATCCGGATCAATGCCTTCCATGCCGAGATACTCTTTTGGGATCCCCACGGTCATTCCTTTGAGGCCCTCTTTTTCAAAGGCTGCAATGCCTGCCGTAAAATCCGGCACATCCCGGGAGGCGCAGGTGGAATCCATGGGGTCATGCCCGGCAATCAGATTGAGGATCAGGGCCGCATCTTCCACGGTCCTTGCAATGGGGCCTATCTGGTCCAGAGAGGATGCATAGGACACAAGACCATACCGGGACACCCGGCCGTAGGTGGGTTTGAGCCCGACAACCCCGCAATGGGAGGCGGGCTGGCGGATGGAACCCCCGGTATCTGTTCCCAAAGCTGCACAGCAGAACTGTGCTGCCACGGCAGCGGCTGAGCCCCCGCTGGACCCGCCCGGCACATACGCCAGGTGCCAGGGGTTTTTTGTGGGAAAGTATGCGGAATTTTCCGTGGAAGACCCCATGGCGAATTCATCCATATTGGTTTTACCCAGTATCACCCCATGGGCCTGTTTGAGCTTTGCCACCACGGTTGCATCATACTGGGGAACAAAGTTGTCTAAAATTTTGGACCCGCAGGTGGTGCGCATACCCCGGGTACACAAAAGGTCCTTGAGGGCCATGGGAATCCCGGTAAAAAATGTCTGGTTTCCGGCAGCGATCTGCCGGTCGGCAGCATCTGCCCGGGCCAGGGCATCTGGTGCATCCACCAGAAGAAAGCTGTTGATGGTGTCATCATGGGCGGCAATACGGTCCAGAAACACCCGGGTGAGCTCCCTGGAGGATATTTTTTTTTCATCCAGCAGCCGTCGGGCGTCTGCCAGGGTCAATGTGTGTAGATCCATCAATATTTCCTTTGTCATCTGCCGGGCTGCTTCACCACCCGGGGTACCAGATAATAATTGGCATCTTTTTTGGGTGCATTGGCCAGGGTCACATCCGGGCCGGGGCTGGGGTGCGGCACATCTTCGCGCAGCACATTGTGCATGAATGCAGCCCCGGATACCGGTTTTACACCCTGTACATCCACATGGGCCAGTTTGTCCATGTAGTCCAGGATACTGCTCAACTGCTCACTAAGGGATGCTTTGCTCTGGTCGTCGATTTCAAGGCGGGCCAGATGGGCGATGTTTTCCACTTCCTGTCGGGAAATTTTCATGGTCATTCCTTTTTTATAATCATGCCGTTGATGCCGGCCTGGTTCAGTTTTTCAAGCTGCCTGTGCGCCGCCTCCCGGGTGGCAAATCCCCCGATCCTTACACGGTACCAGGTAACCCCGTCAATTGCCTTGCTGGTGCGGGTGGCGGCAAACCCTTTTTCATCCAGAACCGCCGCCTGGGTGACGGCATCTTTAAAGGATTTAAAGGCCGCCACCTGGATGGTGTAGACACCATCGGAACCTGAACCGGTTCCTGCACCGGCAGCCAGCTCCGGATCTGTTTTTTCAGGGGTTTTTGTTTTCCCGGGCCTGGCAGTCTCCTGCTTTGTCTCTGGGCCATCTGCTATTTTGGCTGTGGCGGCCTTGTTAAATGTGGCGGCTTTTTTGCTGGTTTTCACAGGGATGGCATCCGGCTGCATTTTCTGGATCTCAGCAGGCGTCTCCTGCATATCTGCGGGTTCTGGCTGCATCTGTTGTGCATCCACTGATTTTTCTTCCAGCATACCCATGGTCGCCCCAGGCGGCATCATGGGCAGCTCCTCCGGCTTGACCGGTTCACTTAAGGCCTCATAATAGTGCAGCGCAATTTTTGTTTCCTGTTTTTTGGGATTTTCTTTGTTTCCCGTTTTTTTAGCAATTTCAAGCAGCCGCTCCTGAAACCCCTGTGTTTCAAATGTCACAGGGGCTGTGCCCCGGCCCACCATGATTCCCAGTAAAAACATCCACCCGCCGATACATATATAAATGGTATATTTTATGGCCCCTTTAAAGGACATGGTCACATTCTTTCAGGCGCAGACACCCCCAGCAGCGCAAGCCCGTTGCGGATAACCTTTTTCACGGCCAGCACCAGGCTCAATCTGGCCCCGGACAGATCAGGATCTTGGACAATCACCTTATGCCGGTTGTAATAGCCGTGAAACGCTGCTGCCAGAGACATCAGATAGGTGAAAATCACATGGGGGTGGCAGGTGGCCGCACTTTTTTCCACCTGTTCGGGAAATCCTGCCAGAATTTTGATCAGGTTGATCTCTTCCTGCTCCACAAGATGCGACAGGTGCCGGCCTTTTGTAAAATCTTTGTCATTTATCAGGTTTTGATCCAGTGCCTTGGACAAAATGCCGGCGATGCGGGCATGGACATACTGGACATAGTAGACCGGGTTGTCATGGCTTTTCTGTTTTGCCACCGCCAGATCAAAATCCAGGCCCGAGTCATAGCTGCGGCTTAAAAACATGAACCGTGCCGCATCTTTTCCCACCTCATCCACAATATCTTTCAGGGTGACAAATTCTCCCGCCCTGGTGGACATCTGTACAGGTTCCCCCCCCCGGAGCAGGTTCACCAGCTGCACCAGGATGACCTGAAACTGCTCCCGCTGCCTGCCCAGGGCCACCACAGAGGCTGCCATGCGGTTGATATACCCGTGGTGGTCCGCCCCCCATACATCGATAACCCGGTGAAATCCGCGTTCAAATTTTTCCTGGTGATAGGCGATATCCGAGGCAAAATAGGTGGTCATGCCATTGCTTCTCTTCACCACCCGGTCTTTTTCATCCCCGAAATCACTGGTCCTGAACCACAGGGCCCCGTCCTTTTCATACACCAGGTCTTTTGTTTTAAGATCTGCCAGGGTGTGTGCAAGCCGGCCGGAATCATACAGGCCCTGCTCACTGAACCATTTGTCAAAGACCACCCCGAAAGCAGCCAGATCATTGCGGATATCTGAAAGGATCTTTTCTGCCGCATACCTGGCACACACGGCAATGGCGGTATCCGCTTCCTGGTGTACAAAATCCGGGCCCTGGTTTTCGAGCACCTGGCGTGCCAGGTCCTTAATATAATCTCCCTTGTAGCAGTCATCAGGAAACGCAATGCTTTTGCCGGACATCTCCAGCAGCCTGAGCCAGACAGAGGTGCCCAAAGTTTTTATCTGCCGGCCGGAATCATTGATATAGTATTCTTTGGACACGGTAAAACCGGCAAAGGCCAGGATATTGCCCACAGCATCCCCCACGGCAGCCCCCCGGCCGTGGCCCACATGCAGTGGACCGGTGGGATTGGCAGAAACAAATTCCACCTGGACCGCCGCTCCTTTACCAAAATCCGAGGCCCCGTAGCGTGTGTCAGCCGCAAGTATCTCGTCCACCAGCGGATGCCAGGCAGACGGCTGCAGAAAAAAGTTGATGAACCCGGGCCCTGCCACCGCCACTTTATCAATCCATGCCGGCGCATCCATGGCTGCCACAAGGGCATGGGCTATTTTCTGCGGGGCCATTTTCTGGATGCCTGCCGACACCATGGCAAAATTGGTGGAAAAGTCCCCCTGGGAATCATGTTTTGGCGCTGCGATTTCCATGTCCGGCATCTGATCAGACGGCAGGGTCCCGGTGTCAAACGCCTTTTTGGCGGCAGCCTGCACAATGTCTTTTACAATATTTTTCATATGGCCTGATTTTTCATCCGCCTTTTAGTTTTCATGTTCAGAGGTATCTTCCGGGGTAAATCTCGGGGTATCATCTTCATCATCAATCTCTTTTATTTCATCCTCCTTGGAGTCCCCGTCTTCATCCAGAAGCGCATCCAGTTCTACATCTTCCTCTTCCAGTACAAATTCATCCTCTGCAGGCAGGGTCTCAGAGTCCCTGAACTCCACGATGACCTTATCCTGGGTCGTGTCCGTAAAAAAATCAGCGGTTTCCCCGTGGAGTTTGACACACAGATCCATGGTGGGAAAAAAAGACCTGCGCCGCAGCAGCCGGGTAAAAGGTTCCAGCCCTTCCTGTGCGGCTGCAGCCATCTGTGAAAGATCATATGTTTCCTCATGCAGGGGCATGACAACCCCGGGGTCCACCTCACTGGATTCCAGTACTGTCAGGATATTGTCTTTCACATTTTTTTCAAAACGAATTTTCTGCTTCATCTATTGTCTCCTGTAAAATGCATTGGCCTAAAACCCCTTAATATAGCGCAACCATTCTTTGTGTCAACAACAAGATGCGCTTTAAAAATCCAAGTTAGGTATTGACCTGTTTTGGACAAGATGATATAAATCTTTGGTTAAATTCTGGAGGAGTGGCCGAGCGGCTGAAGGCGGCGGTCTTGAAAACCGTTAAGTGTCAAAGCTTCGTGGGTTCGAATCCTACCTCCTCCGCCACAAAAAAATCTGTTTGGAGAAATGGCCGAGTGGCTGAAGGCGCTCGCCTGCTAAGCGAGTATGGGGGGAAACTTCCATCGAGAGTTCGAATCTCTCTTTCTCCGCCACAGTCATAGGGTTTTCAGGGCCTGGACAGATACCTTGAAAACCCTTTTTTGTATTTTTATGCTGGGTTTTGGGGTCTACCCTTTCTTTGGGGCATTTTCAGGTATTTCTAAATTTTTCATTAAACGCTTGAATTACCGGATCTATCTGCTTGATGCGGTCCAGATGGGCAATGTGAATGATGGCATCCCCCTGGTGCACCAAAGGCAGATTCAACCGGCCGATGACCATGCCGGAAATGGGTGAGATGATCTCCATTTCATGACCGCCAAAGGGATCCACAATGGAACCGATCCGCGTATTTTTTGTCACTGTGCCGCCCAGGGGGGATTCCATGTGCAAAATACCGGAAACCGGTGCCCTGACCCAGGATGTGGCATCAGTGATCAATGTTTTGCTGGTGTGTTTGTGCCGGGATTTGGAAACCAGCATGCCGATGGCCTCCATCACCCGCAAAACACCCCTGACACCGGCCCTTACAGCCACTTCATCAAACCGCAAAGCCTCCCCTGCTTCATACAAAAGCATGCACACCCCTTCATCGGCTGCCGCCTTGCGCAAAGAGCCCTCTTTTGCGGAAGAATTGATCACCACAGGTACCTGAAACATTCTTGCCAGTGCCAGCACTTCCGGGTCTGCAATATCCGCTCTGATCTGGGGAAGATTGGCCCTGTGGTTGGAACCGGCATGCAGGTCGATGCCGAACCGGCTCTGTTTTACAATCTCTTTCATGAAAATATCGGCCAGCTGCGATGTCAAAGACCCGGTTTCCGATCCCGGAAAAAACCGGTTCAAATCACGCCTGTCCGGTGAATAGCGGGAATGCTGAATAAAGGCATACACATTGACCACGGGAACGGTAATCAGTGTTCCCCGCAGATGGGTGATTTTTTTCAATCGGATCAGGCGGTGGATTATTTCCGTGCCGATGATTTCATCCCCATGGACGGCACCACAGACAAACAGCCTGGGCCCGGGGCTGCGGCCGTGGATGACATGGACCGGCATGGCCATGGCTGAATGGTTGTACAATGGGGCCACCGGAATCTGAATATCTGCCTGGGTGCCGGGCGGTATCTGCATCCCGGCAATCGTCAATGGCTGCTGCATATCATCCCCTGCCTGAAGTGGCGGTTTTTCCAGGGGCTGCATTTTTTTCCAGATAAGCAATCACCTGGTCTGCCACGTCAATGCCGGTAACTGTTTCAATTCCCCGCAGGCTCGGGGATGAATTGACCTCCATCACCACAGGCCCGTGGTTGGACCTGAGCATATCAACCCCGGCGGCCCGCAATCCCATGGTTTTTGCCGCCCGCAC
Source organism: Desulfotignum sp. (assembly GCA_036351635.1). Taxonomy (GTDB): domain Bacteria; phylum Desulfobacterota; class Desulfobacteria; order Desulfobacterales; family Desulfobacteraceae; genus Desulfotignum. The sequence continues at coordinate 26,090 of JAZBPL010000074.1, read as the reverse complement.
TGCTGTGGAGCGTTCTTCAGGGGTAATGCGTACTTTTTTCGCCTGTCCGCCCCGGTGCAGGTTGGACCGAAATTCCCCTTCCGGCCCCTGGCGCAGCATGGCTGCCACTACCTTTGAACCGATAACCCAGCACCGGATGTCAGCCCCCTTGGACTCTTCGATAAATTCCTGAACCAGGATATTGGCTTTCAGGCTTCTGAAGGCCTGGATGACACTCTGGGCCGCTTTTTTTGTCTCAGCCAGCACGACCCCCACCCCCTGGGTCCCTTCTATCATCTTCACCACCAGAGGGGCACCCCCCACCATGGAGATCAGGTCATCGGTAAACTGGGTGCTGTGGGCAAATCCTGTGACCGGCAGCCCGATACCTTTGCGGGCCAGCAGCTGCAGGCTCCGCAGTTTGTCCCGGGAGCGGCTGATGGCAACCGATTCATTCAGGCAGTAAACCCCCATCATTTCAAACTGCCGGACCACAGCGGTGCCGTAAAAGGTGATGGATGCCCCGATGCGGGGAATTACCGCATCAAACCCTTCCAGTTTTTCTCCCTTGTACAGGATGGCAGGATTATGGGAAGTGATATCCATATAGCACCGCAAGGGGTTTATGACCCACATGTCATGCCCCCGCTTTTTTCCTGCCGTAAAAAACCTGTTGGTTGAATACAGCTCTGCTTTTCGGGAAAGAATGCCGATTTTCATACATCTCCTTTTTTTGTTTTTGCCGTATATGTTCTGGAAAGTTTGCGGCCTGCTGCATAGGACCTGGCAGGATCAACCATGACATTGTTTTTCAGGGCGGTCCTGCCCAGCAGCATCCGGAACATCATGGCATCCCGGCTGGTGAGTGTGATCTCAATCGGCCAGTGCATATTTCCCAGTACCAGGGATGATGCAATGACGTACCGCATTTCAGAATGCCCGCCTGAATCCTTGATGCGGCGCCGGTCCACCACAGGCGCTTCACAGAACAGGGCAATGTCACGCCTTTTCTGCAGGGGGTGGATGCCGAACCGCACCATGGGCAGGCCGTCACGTGTAAATGTATCCATAGAAAAGGTGTGCAGGGCCGAGGTCCTGGCACCGGTATCTATTTTGGCTTTTATGGCGGGTATCCCCAGATCAGGCAAAGACAGCCATTCTTTCCACCCGATTACCGCCTGCCGGTCTTGACCCGGTTGCGTTATTTTTTTCATGCCGGTTTCAACAGGGAATACACCGGCATGGGATCATGGATGCCTTTCAGATGCACCTTTCCTTTGTCATATACCGGCCACAGCCCGGCAATGAGATCTTTTACGGCCTGGCTCACCAGGATATCCCCGCCCGTGGCATAATCAGACAGACGGGAAGCAATATTGGTCACAGGCCCGGATGCGGTGAATGTCATGCGGGTATCCAGCATCCCCTTGAACCGGGTCATGCCCACCAGTGCGGTACCGGAACTGATACCCATGTTCACCTCAAGGGGTGCCACGCCTGAAAAAAGATTTTCTCTGAAAATGGACTGGTTCACCGACCGGCTCCTGGCAGCAATTTCAAAGGCGGCCTTCACCGCGTTCATGGCATTGGTTTTGGGATCATGGTCCTTGAAGATAATCATGAACGCATCCCCGCTGGTCTCGTTTATCTCCCCGTGGGACCGGTGGATGGGGTCCACAAAACTGGAAAACATCTTTTCAATGATGGCATTCACCTCCTCTTCAGACCGGGTGGCACTCAGGGCAGTATAGCCTTCCAGATCCAGAAACAGCACACTGACATATTTCTGCTCTTTTTCTCTGGTCAAAAGATCCGGGTTCCTGTCCGCCATCTGGCGCACCGATCCCGGCACAAAGGCAGACAGATTTGCCAGAGTCTGGCTGATGCGGATTTTCTCTCTGGTCATTTCCCACTGCCTTTTGGCATTTATTATGATGGTGCCCAGAATGTCGGCAAAATCGCGAATCAGATAAAAATCCCTGCGGGTATACCGGGTCAAAGGCTGGATCACCACACTGATAATGGCCAGAACACGGTTTTCCACAAACACGGGCATGGCATATTCCGGACCCACTGCCACAAGGGTGCCGTCCGGCCTGACAACCGGTTCACTGTTGGAAACCACCACCGCTTTTTTTTTGCTGATGGCACGCTGCACAGCCGGCCGGTCTCTTTTGCAGGACTGACAGCTCACCGGCCGCTCATACAGCGCGCACTGCAGGGGGCTTGTGTACTGATCCGCATCCGGGTCCAGCAGCAGCACGCACACCTCCATGGCACTGGCAATAAGGGTGCGCAGGTCTTCGCGCACGGTTTCGATGATATCACTGACCTCCATGAGCGGGGCGATCTTTTTGATCAGATCCTGCTGGACATGGAAGCGTTCCTTATAATGGTGGTCCATTTTCAGCCTTTTTATGTTCCAGATTTATACCAAGGCATCCGCAGGCCTAAAAATGCCAGGCATACTGCCGGCAAAACCTGTTTTTTCATCCTGTCTTTTCCCAGTTACCTTGGCAAACAATGTTAAAAATTTTTCTGTGCACCCTGTTTCTGCATATACCCGAATTTTAAGATACCACAAAAAACAGATCTGTGGATAGCCCCGATATCAAAAAAAGAAAAAGGACAAACCAGGCGTCATCAGGCCTGTATCCGGGTCACACGGTTGTGCATTGCACCGGACAGCAATTATCTGCACAAGGCGCATAGCCCATGGGGTCTTTGTCCTGGATTGCCCGCAAATGGCATGCTTTTACCCTTGACATAAAATTTGAGTAAGTTTATATCCTTCTAAAAATTATTACAGGGCCGTATTGGTGAACAAACAAGGAATTTTGCATAAACAAATGACAGTGAAACAGACACTTACAGACAATCACACCATTTTGCTGAAAAAATGGTTCCAGGCCACCATTGACACCTACCCGGCCCAGAGCGCAAAAATTCTGGGCAAAGATGTGGACCGGTTTGACAACCCTGTGGGGGCTGTCACCAGGGAAACCCTGGAAGATGTCTTACATCTTCTGGCATCAGATTATACCAGTGATACCCTTGAAAAGGCCCTGGACCCTGTCATCCGTATCCGGGCGGTCCAGGCATTTTCAGCAGCCGAGGCGGTCAGCTTTATTTTCGCCCTTAAAAACATTGGTGAAACCGTCATGGATTCAGCTTTTGCCCGAGAATTTGACCGGATGGTGGACCAGGTCGTTCTCGCCGGCTTCAATCGGCTGATGAAGTGCAGAGAAGATATATTCCTTTTAAAGGCCACAGAAAGCAAACGGCGCATTCATGCAGCCTTTGAAAGGGCAGGTTTGGTAAAGGAGCTCAAGGAGGAAGACCTGCTTGGCTCAAAAAAATCTTAACATGCCTGACAAAATTCAGGTTTGTCAGGCAACCAATCTATGAGGTGGTTATACCATGACACAAAAGTACTTGATCCCCCTGACAGCAGTTTTTCTGCTTTTTCTCGTGGCATACACAGGGGCGGGAGCAGGACTTGGGTGGTTCTTCGGAATTGTGGTTCCCTATCTGGCAGTGCTTGCCTTTCTGGTCGGCTTTGTCGTGAAAGTGATGGGATGGGCAGCATCTGCTGTTCCCTTCAGAATCCCCACAACCTGTGGACAGCAGAAGTCACTTGACTGGATACAACAGAACCGCATTGACAACCCTGATACCACGCTCGGTGTGTTCGTACGGATGCTGCTTGAAATATTTACCTTCAGGTCCCTGTTCCGTAACACCAAAGCCGCGTTCAACCGCAATGCCGCCAACCGGATCACCTATTCCTGGGAGATTTTTCTGTGGGTGGCGGCCCTGGCATTTCACTATGCATTTCTGGTGGTGCTGCTGCGGCATTTCCGGTTTTTCACCGCCCCGGTACCCGGTGCCATTCAGTTTTTAGAAGCCCTGGACGGTATTGTACAGCTGGGCCTGCCCGGGTTGTTTTTATCCGGCGTGGTCCTGCCGGCAGCGGTCCTGTTTCTTCTGGCACGCCGGTTGTTTGATGCAAAAGTAAGATACATATCCCAGGCATCCGATTATTTCCCCTTGTTTCTGATACTGGGCATTGCCGCCACAGGGATTTCCATGCGGTATTTCACCAAAGTGGATATTTTGGGTATAAAAGAGATGACCATGGGACTGGTCACCCTCAGTCCCACCATACCCGACGGTATCGGCGGACTGTTTTACGGCCACCTGTTTCTGGTGAGCATTCTTTTTGCCTATTTTCCGGCAAGCAAGCTCATGCATCTGGGCGGCGTATTTTTAAGTCCCACCCGGAACATGGCCAACAACACCCGGGCCAAAAGACATGTGAACCCCTGGAATTATGATGTGCCTATCCACACCTACCAGGATTACGAAGATCACTTCAGAGACAAAATGATTGAAGCTGGGCTGCCAGTGGACAAGAAGGAGTAATCAATGGCCGACGAACTAACACCGGATGAATTACTGGATAAAATAGACTATGGTGCGGATTCGGGCAATTGGATGGATACCACCAAATCCGTTCAGATCCGGCCGGGCATGTACTGCTATGCAGCAAAAGCGGAAAGCGTGGAAACCCTGGGGCTGCCCAATGCCAGACCATGGAACCCTGTTGAGGAAGACTGGAAGCTGCCCGACGACTGGCAGCAAATACTGCACAACGGCATCAAGGAACGGCTGGAACGGTTCAGGACATTCAAGATATTCATGGATGTCTGCGTACGCTGCGGTGCCTGTGCAGACAAATGCCATTTCTTTTTGGGCACCGGCGATCCCAAAAACATGCCGGTACTCCGGGCCGAGCTGCTCAGATCTGTGTACAGAAATGATTTTACCACCGCAGGAAAGATCCTGCAGAACATACCCGGCGGACAGCGCCTGGGGGGAAACCGCCCCCTGACCCTGGATGTGCTCAAGGAGATGTGGTATTATTTTTTCCAGTGCACAGAATGCCGCAGATGCTCCGTGTTCTGCCCATACGGCATTGACACGGCGGAAATCACCATCATGGCAAGGGAGCTGTTCAACCTTATCGGGCTGAACATCGACTGGATCGCCACCCCGGTCTCCAACTGCTACCAGACCGGCAACCACTTGGGGATTCAGCCCCATGCCTTTAAAGACATGCTGGAATTTTTTGTGGAGGATATCGAAGATATCACCGGTGTGGACTGTACACCCCACTTCCAGAAAAAAGGGGCGGACATTTTGTTCATCACCCCGTCAGGGGATGTGTTTGCCGATCCCGGCACCTATACCTGCCAGGGATATCTGATCCTGTTCAAATACCTGAAAGACAAATACGGCCTGGATGTAACCTGGTCCACTTACGCATCCGAGGGCGGTAACTTCGGATTTTTCACCTCCCATGAGACCATGAAACGCCTCAACGCCAAAATGTATGCCGAAGCAAAACGCCTGGGGGTCAAATGGATCCTGGGGGGAGAATGCGGTCACATGTGGCGGGTGATCCACCAGTACATGGACACCATGAACGGCCCTGCCGACTTTCTGGAAGTACCGGTGAATCCCATCACCGGTACCCGGTTTGACAATGCCGCTTCCACCAAGATGGTGCATATCACCGAATTTACAGCAGACCTCATCAAACACGGCAAGCTGGAGCTGGACAAAGGCAGAAACGCCAACCGGATCCTGACCTTCCATGATTCCTGCAACCCGGCAAGGGGTATGGGACTTTTAGACGAACCCCGGTATGTGATCAACAATGTGTGCGACAATTTCTATGAAATGCCGCCCAACACCATTCGTGAAAACACCTTCTGCTGCGGGTCCGGTGCCGGTCTCAATGCCGGTGAGAACATGGAGCTGCGCATGGCAGGTGCCCTGCCCCGGGCCACAGCATTGAAACATGTCCATGAAAAATACGGGGTCAACACCCTGGGCACCATCTGTGCCATTGACCGGGCTGCTTTGTCCACCTTATGTGAATACTGGGTACCCGAGGTAGAGGTGGCAGGCATTCACGAACTGGTGGGCAACGCGTTGATCCTGCCGGGTGAAAAGGAACGTACCGAAGACCTGAGAATGGAACCGCTGCCAGGTTGCGCGGAGGAGGAATAAAATGACGAAAAATATGATTATGGGCGGACTGGCTGTCTTTGTTCTGGCCGTGCTCTCACCCTTCTGGTTCAACATGGTGACCACCACCCAGGCGGCTCCCGAACCGGAACTGCTGGGCCCTGCCAAAGAGGCCAGAAAATGTGTCCTGGACAAATATGAGATGCGGGCCAACCACATGTCCCTGCTGGATGAATGGCGGGATGCGGTGGTGCGTGATGCCGACCGGATCTATGTGGCTGCCAACGGCAATTCCTTTAACATGAGCCTGTCCACAGGGGACAATTCCTGCCTGGGCTGCCATGAGGACAAGGCAAAATTCTGTGACTCCTGCCATACCTATACGTCGGTGGACCCCTATTGCTGGGAATGTCACACAAACCCCAAGGAGATTGAATGATGGAAAAGAGCAGAAGATGTTTTCTGAAAGTTGCAGGTATTGCCGCCATCGGATTGGGTGCTGCTCCGGCAATGAACTTTGCCGCATCTGATTCTCATGGTTCAGCCGCTGCTGTAAAAGCCAAAAACCCTGATGCCCTCCATGCCGAGCGCTGGGGCATGGTAATTGATGTCAAAAAAATCACTGATAAAATAGCCAAACAGATCACCCAGGCCTGTCATACCCAGCATAATGTGCCGGATTTTACCCATGAAGTGGATACCCAGCTGTTTCCCAAAACCCGGCCGGTCAACCACACCCAGGAAATAAAATGGATCTGGAAGGAAAAATTTCATTATGCATTTCCAGACAAGGAAGATGAATTTTTAAATGAAAAATTTCACCACCTGCCGTTTATGGTGTTGTGCAACCACTGCAAAAATGCGCCCTGTGTTCAGGCTTGTCCCACCCAGGCCACTTTTTCCCGGGAAGACGGCATCGTGATAATGGATTATCACCGCTGTATCGGGTGCCGGTTCTGCATGGCGGCCTGTCCTTACGGATCTCGAAGCTTCAACTTCAGGGATCCCCGGCCGTTTATCGCTGAGACAGACCCGGATTTTCCCACCCGGTCCAAAGGGGTGGTGGAAAAATGCAACCTGTGTGCGGAACGCCTTGCAAAAGGTGAACAGCCGCACTGTGTGGAAGCCTCTGAAGGTGCTATTGTGGTGGGAGACCTGGAAGATCCTGAGTCCGATGTCAGGAAGCTTCTCAAGGAACATTATTCAATCCGACGTAAACAGTCCCTGGGTACGGAACCCTCTGTTTACTATATCGTTTAAGAGAGGCGCATATGCTTGAAATAGCTGTCAAAGGAAATAGAAATTACTGGTTGTGGATCATCTTTCTGCTGATCGTGATCGGGATCGGTAAAATTGCCTATCTGGATCAGTTCTTCAACGGCCTGATGATTACAGGCATGAGCCGCGATGTCTCCTGGGGATTTTATATTGCCAACTTCACCTTTCTGGTGGGGGTGGCAGCAGGCGGGGTCATGGTGGTTATTCCCTATTACCTGCATGATTATGAAAAATTCCACAGGATCACCATCCTGGGGGAATTTCTGGCCGTGGCCAGCCTGGTCATGTGCCTTTTGTTCATCATCGTGGATCTGGGCCAGCCGGTGCGGATGCTCAATGTGCTGCTGTACCCCTCCCCCAGATCGATGCTGTTTTATGACATGCTTGTTCTGAACGGATACCTGTTTTTGAACATTGTCATAGGCTGGAAAGTGCTGGAGGCGGAGCGGAACCAGGTCCAGCCGCCGGCATGGACCAAACCGCTGATCTACCTGTCCATCCCGTTCGCCATCGGCATACACACGGTCACGGCATATCTGTACTGCGGCCTGCCGGGAAGGGGCTTCTGGCTCACCGCCATTCTGGCCCCCAGATTTCTGGCTTCAGCCTTTGCTGCAGGACCGGCTTTTCTGATCATATTATGTTATATCATCAGAAAATTCACCAAGTTTGATCCGGGCTGGGAAGCCATGCAGACCCTGTCCAAGATTGTCTGCTACGCCGTCATCGCCAACCTGTTTTTCTTTCTGTGCGAGGTGTTTGTGGTGTATTATTCAGGCATTCCCGGGCATAAAACCCATCTGCAGTACCTTTTGTTCGGATACCATGGGTACAATGCCCTGGTTCCCTGGATGTGGACAGGATTTATTCTTATGGGCACCGGTGCTGTTCTGCTGGTCATTCCAAAACTGAGAAACAATTATGTGCTGCTGCCAGTCTCCTGCGCCATGATTTTTTTCGGTGCATGGATCGACAAGGGATTAGGCATGATCTCCGGCGGGTTTGTGCCCTCTCCGCTGCACCATGTGACAGAATACGCCCCCACAGGCCAGGAGATTGTTATCACCCTGGGGGTATATGCCGCAGGATTTCTGGTGCTCACCATTTTGTATAAACTTGCCACCACCGTAAAAGAAGAGGTAAATGGCTGATGCCATGACACCTTACATCATATGACCACAGGATGGTTATTACAACAGGGGGGTGACCTAAGGCACTCCCCTGTTTTTTTTATGTAAATGCAAAATACAGATGCAAAAATGAAACCCTTCAGGATGCCATGTGTAAATTTTCATGAAATCCCGTTGGAAACCTTGAAAAACCGGTTTCTGGCCGCAATTTACCGACAGGATGCCCAAAAAGCCCGCACCGCCTTTCTTATGATTTTGGATGCAGCGCAAAAGAGCCTGCCGGAACCGGGGGAAACCCGGGAAAAACTGCTGCGGCAGATACAGACTGCCTTTCTGCGCTTCAAACCCTTTTTGACCTCCCAGCAGGCTGCTCTTTCAACGCCTTTCCAGGCGTTGAAAACCCTGCTGGCGGATGTTGTAAAGTCCCGTTGCCGTGCGGTGTACCATGTATCTTATACAGACTGGCATACCCGTGTAAACCTGCTGCCATGGCAGATGGACCTGTTGTTTAAAAACGCCGTTACCGTGCAGCTCACCTCCGGATGCTCCCATTTCTGCCGGCGGTGCAATGAATGGGCCCTGCCCGGCATCAGAAGCCATTTTTCACAAGAGGCGGCCGCACACATCATAGCGCAGCTTCTGAAGCAGCACAACACAGATACCGCCCTGTACGGTGCATCAGACCCCCTGGACTGGCAGGACGGTGCCCATACCCTGGCAGATCTTCTGACACCCGTGAAAAACGCTGCCTGCTTCAGTCTTTTAACCAAGGTGCCAAGGGCCGGACAGAAGGTATTACAAACACTGATCCACCGGGATATCGCCCTGTCCGTGAGTGTGACAGATGCAAACCGGGAACGCATCATTGCCCTGGAAAAGCTGACCGGCATAAAACTTGCCAAGCAGCACGATTCAGATGACCTGCTCATACCGGCAGGACTGGATGAGGATTTTACCACGGTGAAATCCTCCATCACCGATGCCTATGGTACAGAAATCACCCCGGAAGGGGCCTTTATCATCATCCCGACCTTCACCTGTGCCCTGCATCCCATGGGCCACAAAAAGGTGCCGGTGACCCGGAAAACAATGGCTTTCCCGGTAAAAAAAATCGGCCGCCAGGCCCTGTTGAAAGACTATTTCAAACCCCTGGAAGTGGTGGGACAGAAAAACACCCCTTTTTACCTGTCCAAGCTGCTGGATGTCCAGGTGGAGACATTGCTGCTGGACAACGGGTCCATGGATCTGTCCCCTCCGGGCATGCGCAATCTTAAAGAATATTTCACTATTTTTCAGGAACCTGCACGGATCCAGCGCAAACACATGACCCGGTCAATTGTTTCGGGGCTGAAAAAACAATTTTTCCCCCATGGCAGATACCATGACCTGACACAGGAACAACAGCGGCTATACCGTCAGAAAATTGGTGCCCATCTGGATTTTTGCAACAAATCTATAGTGGCACAATCTTGTACCTGCGCGGTATCATATTTTTTACAGGCGGCCCAAAATTTTCTGGCAGACCAGGAAGACAAAAAAACCATCATCGCACATCTGATCAAACCGGAAGCGGACCGACTGGCCCACCGCTATGGACAAACCGCCCGGAAAACAGATGTCCAACACCTGCTTTCACATGGCAGAGATGATTTTTTTGACCGATTTCGATTCTGTGTCACAGGCCTGGTTTTTGACCGCCGCATCCGGGATGTCAACCTGTTTATCCAGGCACATCCCGCAGCATATGATCCGGTTGCTGACCGCTTTATAAAAAAAAACAAGGAAGCTGTACCATGAAAAATCCAGATGCCGTCATAATTTTTCCCCCGCCCATGGACCGCATAGCCCGGGTATATCCGGCACCCCATTTTTTGTCTTCATTTATCAACAGCAATGGATTTTATGCGAAACCATTGGATTTGAATATCATTGCGCTGGGTAAACTTACCAGTCCTTTTTTTCTGGACGAAGAAATAAAAAACGCTGCGTCAAACAGGGCCAGACTGGAAAAATCAGGCCTTCATTCACAAAAGGAAAAAGACGTATATGCCGCAAGTTTGAGGTCATTTGCCAGACTTTTGTATGGACAACGCATCCATTCAGATCACCATCACATAAAAAACCTGATGGATATGGAAAATTGCGGCATTCGCTATACGAGGGTATTCATTGACCTGTATAAAAAATATTTCAGCCTTTTTTACAACACAAATATTCCGGATTCAGAAGATATCAAGACTTTTTTCTCCTGTCCTGAAGCCATCCTCATCAAAGACCTTTTACATGAGGAAATTCAGCGTTCCGTCATCGATAAACAGATACCGGTCATTGGATTTTCCATCCCTTTTGCCCAGCAGTTTCTTCCTGCAATGATACTGGCCAGTGAAATCAAAAAAAAGATGCAGGATGTGCATATTTGTTTTGGCGGCCCGATCATTACCCTGCTGTCTGAAACATATCTGAAAGAGGTGATAAAAGCCGCACCTGTGGATGCGTTTGTGACATATGACGGGGAAATGCCTTTGCTGCAGTTATTACGCTATAAACTGCAGGGGCAGGCGCTTGATGATACAAAAAACGTGATCGTACGGAATGCACTGAACAAAAGTGCAGACCCATCTGCTGCTGCCCGCCATCAAAAAGACAAACCAGTGCACACCCACAATAGATTCCAAAAGGAAAATATGGGCTATTTTTCAAAAAACACCCCCATCCCTGTCACCCAGTCAACCGGATGTTATTGGAAAAAATGCGCATTTTGTGATTACATCAATCTCCACAAAGACAAAATATACCGGCCAAGGCCGGTCAATGACATCATTGCCGACATACAATATTATCACAGCCTGAAATTTACACATTTCCGCATGCTGGCTGAGGCAATACATCCCAAACATGCCAATGAGATTGCAACTGCCTTGCTAGACAACAATCTGCATATTTCCTGGCATTCTTTTTTGCGGGTTGATGAGGGATTTACCACAGCGATATTACAATCAATGGCAAAGAGCGGGTTCAGCTGTACCATAGGAATGGAATCGGCAAATACCTGTATATTACAGACACTCAACAAAGGATACGACAAAAAAATTATCAGACGGTTTTTCGAAAATATGCGCAGCGCATCACTCAAGAACAACCATCTGAATGTTATCGTCGGCACCCCGGGCGCCACCTATGACCAGGAACTTGAAACACTGGCGTTCTGCAGGGAATATACGGATATTTTCACCCAGTTTAAAGCCGGTATTTTCACGTTGACACCAACCTCTGACATGGGGAAAAACCCGCACAAATATGGTTTGCGAATCAAAGAGAGCGGTACAGACAATCAGCCCCTGCATGGACGAATAGCATCTCTGGCTTTTGATGACCCCAGGGGAATGACACATGAAAAAAAATTGCGCATTCTTGAACGTTATGGCCAATTGAACAAAGAGATAAAAAACCAAAAAAAATTTAACGGATGCCTGGACAGAATTTCAGCAGCCAGGTCCGGTGCTGACATAAAAGGGACAGCATTTGTTTTTGAAAAATCATTGGTCCGCCAACGCATCATGCACCATGCTTTCAAGAGAGAGGGTGAATTCATGGTTGCCAATATGTCTGAAAATCGCGATCACCAGATTTTTATCGACAAACAGCAGGCCGATGTCATGGACATTCTGAGAGACAGCATATTCAGCTGCCAGGATGTCATGGCAATCACACAAGATGAAAATTTCGCATTAGATTTCATAAAAAAAATGGCCGCCGGAAATGTGATCAAAGCAGCAGATATGGATCATGGAATCCAGTAAAAAAACGGGATGTTTTCAGAAATTGCTCTCCAAAAATTATCTGCCGTATTTGAACCCGGGCTGCACTTTTATCAGTTGTTTGGTATAGGGGTGTTCCGGGTGCCGGATGATGTTTTCTGCTGAGTTTATCTCCACAATATGGCCTTCGTGGATAACCGCAATCCTGTCACACAGATATCTGGCCGCCGCCAGATTATGGGTGATGAACAAAAATGTCATGCCAAAGGTTTCTTTGATATCCTGGAGCAGCTTGAACAACTGAATGGCAATGGTGGCATCCAGCATGGAAGTGGGTTCATCCGCCACGATAAATTCCGGCTCCACCACAATGGCCCTGGCAATGGCCACCCGCTGGCGCTGGCCACCGGAAAGCTGGTGGGGATACCGGTTGTAAAACGCTTTTCCCGGAGACAGCCCCACGGTTTCAAGGGTATGGATAACCTTTTGCGATCGGGTTTCAGGGGTTCCGATCTTTTGGACAATCAAAGGCTCCAGAACGGTTTCTGCGATGGACAGATGGGGGTTCAGGCTCTGGTAGGGGTCCTGAAAAATCATCTGGACCCGGGACCGGTATGCTTTTAAGGCGGATCCTTTAAAACCGCTGATGGGTGCTTTGTTGAACAGAATGCCGCCGGCAGTGGGCTGCTCCAGTCGCACCAGCAGCCTGCCGGTGGTGGTTTTGCCGCTCCCGCTCTGCCCCACCAGCCCGAAGATTTCCCCTGTTTCAATACCAAGATCGATGCTGTTCAAGGCCAGGACCCGGTTCTTTTGCCTGGAAAAAAATGTTTTTCTTGGAAAATAGGTTTTGGTCACACCCTTCATTTCAACCAGGAGCGTTTTTTTCGGATCAGCCTTTCCCATGACCACCTCGGATAACGTCGGGTTCACAGCAGAATGCCTTGTGGGTGGCAGATATCTTCACCCATCCCGGGGCCTGTTTTTTACAGGCTCCAGAACACGCCTTGCAATTGTCGGCAAACCGGCAGGACCCGATGTCGGATAAAAGATCCGGGGATTCCTGCATATCCGGAATCACGATATCATTGATATTGTCCAAAGACAGATAAGAGCCCAGCAGGCTGCGGGTGTAGGGATGCCGGGGAGATCGGAACACCTCTTTCCTGGTGCCTGTTTCAACAATCTGGCCTGCGTACATCACGCAGATTTCATCACAGACCGATGCCACCACCGCAATGTCATGGGAGATAAAAATCAGGCCGGTGTGGGTTTTTTCCTGTACTTTTTTGATTTCCCTGAGAATCTGGTCCTGGACAATGACATCCAGGGCAGTGGTGGGTTCATCCGCGATAATAAGATCCGGATCACAGGCCAGGGCCATGGCGATGATCACCCGCTGTTTCATGCCCCCTGAATATTCATGGGGGTAATCTTTCATGCGCGCCGCCGGGATATCCACCAGATCGAACAATGCATGCAACCGGTCTGACAGATCTGCATCAGACATGTCGGGCTGGTGGGTGATGATGGCCTCTTTGATCTGCTCGTCCACCCGGTGCACCGGATTGAGTGCATTCATGGCCGCCTGGAATATCATGGCAATTTTTGCCCCCCGCACCTTGCACCATTGCTTTTCAGTCAGATGTACCAGATCTTCTCCCTGGAACTGGATACTGCCTCCCAGAATCACGGCATTGTCGGGTAACAGCCCCATCAAAGCCATGCCGATGGTTGTCTTACCGCAGCCGGACTCCCCCACAAACCCCAAAGGCCTGCCTTTTTCAAGATCGAAACTGATATTGTCCACCGCCTTGAGCAGCCCTTTTTTGGTCTGGTATCCGATGGTCAGGTTTTTTACAGATAAAAGTGTCATGGGTTCAGGCCTGCCCCTCCTTTCGCAACCGGGGATCCAGCACCTCGTCCATGGCCCGGCCCAGCATGTAAAAGGCCAGGGTCAATAATGAGATACATACCCCCGGCGGTATCAGCCAGTAAGGTGCCTGGAACATATGACCCGATTTCCAGACCCACTGGAGCATCATGCCCCAGCTCACCTGGCTGGGATCTCCGAATCCCAGAAAGGACAATGCCGCTTCCACCAGGATGGCGGCAGTGACCCGGAAGGTCATGTACAAAAATGCCAGGGGCAGGACATTGGGCATGATATGCCGGAAAATAATTCGCAGATGGGAGGCCCCGGCCACCCGGGACGCCTCGATGAAGGGCCGGTGTTTCAATGACAGGGTCTGGGAACGGATAACCCGGGATACGGCAGGCCACCGCATGATGGCAATGATGAACACAATGATCCAGATATTGAACTGGCCGAACAAAGAAGCCAGAATCAGCAGAATCACCAGGGAGGGCAGCACCATGATGATATCTGCCGTGCGCATGAGAAAGGCATCCAGCAGTCCGCCGGTGTAACCGGCCACCATGCCCACAAGGGTGCCGATGACAATACTGAAAAATGCTGCGGAAAGCCCGACAATAAAGGCCACTTTAGCCCCTTCCAGAAGCTGGGCCAAAAGATCACGGCCCACATTGTCCGTGCCCAGCCAGTGGGTGAGGCTGGGTCCTGTGGAAACCCTGATATCCGGATCAATGCCGGTCATGGGATCATACATGGGCCCGATCAGGGGCACAAAAAAAGAGGCAATGGCCATGAACATGAACACCACCAGGATGATGACACCGGTTTTTCCCAGAGGATTTTTAATAAAAATCTGCCATCCTTTGTAAAACCGCTGCAGAGAATACTTGTTCAGCACAGGCACATCCTTTTTTTACTAATATGTAATCCTGGGATCCAGCCAGGCATACAACAGATCCACAATCAGGTTTGCCACCAGCACCACCAGGGCAATGAGCAGAAAACAGGCCTGGGCCAGGGGATAGTCATTGTTGCTCACCGCAAATATCAGTTCTTTACCGATCCCCGGCCAGGTAAAAATCTGCTCTGTCAGGGCACCGCCGTTTATGGAAAAGGCAAGGGAAAGGCCCACAGAGGTTATTACGGGCAGAGCGGCATTCTGCGCAGCATGTTTGTTTCGGATCACCTTTTCAGGCAATCCCTTTGCCCGGGCAGTAATGATATAATCTTCCCTGAGAACCGACAGCATGGATGAGCGCATCAGCAAAAGATAAGAGCCCAGGTTAATGATAAAAAGGGTTGTCAGCGGCAGCATCAGGTGATGGAGCACATCCAGAATCCGGACCAGCAATGAAGCATTCCCCACCCAGAGTTGTGGAGACAGCACACCGCCCAGGGGAAAAAGCCCCAGCTTGAATCCCAGAATCCACAAAAGAAGCAAAGCAAACCAGGGAATAAACAGGGTGTAGCACACAAGGGCGGAAATGGACATGACATTGTCCAGGCGGGATCCTTTATGCCAGGCGGCAATTTTACCCAGAAATATCCCCACAAAAGCCGCCAGGATGGTGGAAGTGGTAAACAAAAGAATGGTCCATTTGAGCTTGTCCACAATAATATGGGAAACCGGTTCCCCATAATGAAAAGAAAAACCGAAATTGCCTGTTACAAAATTTTTCACATAAATAAGATATTGTTCCCACAAAGGCCTGTCCAGACCCATCTGTTCAATGAGATGGGCCATGTCTTCAGGGGTGAGCATGGGATCCACCATCTTGGACATGGGATCTCCCGGGGATAATCTGAACAAGAAGAACAGCACGGTCAGGATAATAAAAAAGATAACAGCAACTTCCACCAATTTGACCAGAATATAACCGGGTTTTCTCATGTTATCCCACAGATTCTGCGTATCTATTTTACCGGTTTGACCATGCACAGCGACCAGATACTGCCGATACCGTTCACCTTTTCCACCCAGCCTGTAAACCGGTTGTTCACGGTGGCCTCAATGATATGGGGATTATACAGGGGATAATAGGGCACATCGTCTAAAATCATTTCCTGCATGGTCCAGATCATCTGCTTTCGTTTTGCCACATCCACCGTCAGCCGCTGGGCTTCAGCCAGTGTATCGAAATCAGGGTTCCGATACCCACTCATGTTCCAGTCCCGGGGATTGTCATTTCCAGAAGAGAAAAATGACGCCAGATAGTCCGGATCCAGATCCAGCTTGCCGTATCCCAGGACAAAGGCATCAAAATCGTGTTTTCCTTTCACCGTTTCCAGCAGGGAATTAAAGGACATGGGCCGGGCAAAGGCCGGAAGCCCCAGCTGCCTGAGCCACTCCTGGATCATGGTGCCGGCAAAGGCACGCTTGGGGTCATAATCCGCCGGCGGTGTCAGAATAACAAATTTTTCCATTGCCTCTCCTGAGGGCAGCAGAATATCCGAGGGTTTGGCCAGGGCACCATCGGCATTCACCGGCGGCACTTTCCAGGAATAACCGGCATCTGCAAGCATCTGCCAGGCTGTCTTCACCCGCTGTTCCTGGACCATGCCGTCGCCGTATTTTCTGACATTGGGATTGTGCCAGAAATGGTTCCCCGACGGAATAATGGAATGCATGGGGGTGCCGTAATCCTGGAGAATACGGTCGAGGATGAACTGCTTGTCCACCAGGGTTGCCACTGCCTGGCGCAGGATTTTATCATCAAAAGGGGGCCTGCGCAGATTGAACCCCAGGTAGTAGAGGGCACTTTTTTTGTTAAAATGCAGGTCTATGCTGGCATTTTCTTCCAGATCCTTGATATAGCCGGGCTGTACATCCCACCAGTAATAGTCGATATCCCCTTTTTTCAAAGCCAGGATCGCGACATCAGAAGTGCCGTAAATATTGAACAAAAGATTGTCCACATAAGGACCCAGGTCAAGGCCGGCTATGGTTTTGCCCTGCCCGAAAAAATGGGGATTTTTTGTCATGTGGAGATAGGCGCCTTTCTGGTATTCATGGAGTATGAAAGGACCTGTTCCCAGGGGTTTTTCCACCTGATAATCCTGGAGTGCACGCAGGGGCTTTTCCGTTGCCAGGGCATCTTTGGCCACCTGCTCCCACTCTTTTTTTGATACCATGGGGGCGGTCATGATACGGGACATGAAAATGGCGGAAGGCTCTTTTAGATAAAACACCACGGTATGGGCATCAGGGGCCTCCACTTTTTCAATGAGTTTCCATTTGCTGTAGTACCGGGGAATTTTGAAATCAAAAAACAGCTGCTTGGTAAACAGCACATCTTCACTGGTAAAATCGGATCCGTCAGACCATTTGGCATCCCGCAGTTTTACGGTATAGGTCAGGGCTTTTTCATCAAACACCGCATCTTCTTCTGCCAGCCAGGGAATAATTTCCAGGGTCTGTGGATGGCGGTGGAACAGGGGCTGATAGATCTGTGACAGAATGTTGCGGGAGTTGCCGTCGGTGGCAAGCCAGATATTCAGGGACCGGGGTTCTTCAGGCAGCCCTATTTTTAAAAAAAGGCTCTCTTCAGATTTCTGGCATGACAACAGCCCCCCTGTTATCACCATCAAAAAAACGACCGGCAGCAGCAGTCTGCATACCGGTTTAAACCACCTGCTGGATCGGTTCTTTTTTGTTTTCTGGATTTGCTGCACTGATTTTCTCCTCAATAAAGTCCACCACACGTTTTTCAAGTTTCTGGCTGTTGAACTGGTTGATCCGCGGGATTCCTCCGGGACTGACGCAATTGACTTCCACCAGCTTATCTCCTATGATATCGATACCCACAAAATACAGGCCGTCTTGTAACAATTTTGGTTTAATGCGGCGGCACAGGGCTTTTTGGGCCGGCGTTATCTCGTGCCTGAAGGCCAGGGCACCGGCGTGAACATTGGTGCGGAAATCTCCTGACACGGATCTGCGGCCCATGGCACCCAGGATTTCGCCATCCAGCAGAAGGATACGCACATCCCCCTCTTCCCTGACCTGTTGTAAATATTCCTGAACCATGATGGGCCGGCGCTCAGGATAGGGTTTGCCCGCCTTGACATAGTAGTTGATCAGGGAATTGAGATTTTCCTGGTCCTGGTTGCTGACCTTGATCACCCCGTGGCCGCCATGGCCGTGCAGGGGTTTGATGACCATGGCACCGCCGAAATCATCAATGATTTTCTTCAGACGGTACGGGTCCCTGGACACATGGGTTTCTGGGATAATATCCGGAAAATTGAGAATATAGGCTTTGCTGCTGCCGTTGAGCTGGCCCAGGGTATTGTTTACCAGAAACACATTGTCGCTCACCGGTCCCAAAAATTCCAGTACCTCATAATTGATGGGTGGATTTTTTCTCAAAAACAGGACATCCAGGTCTGTCACTGTTTCAAATATCAATTCCTCTTTGTCCAGACAATGGAGGAGGTCCGTCCAGTATGCCTGGATGGAATGGTCTTTTGGCACGGAGATACGGCGCATTCTTGCCACCACTTCATTTTTCCGGACATAGATATCATGGGGCTCAAGAAAATACACCTCATGGCCCCGCTGGTTGCACTCATACATGATATGGGCAGTGGTATCCCAGACCGGGTCGATCTGCCGCAAATCATCCATTAAAAATGCAATTTCCATGATACCTGTTCAAGACCTCCGGGTGTCTGCCTTACGGATTAATCTTTTTTCGCGTCTGATACTTGTAAGACAAGTCGGCCCAATTGTCAAACCCTTACCCAAATTTAACAAAGGCTGCCGATGTTACCACACCCGGTGCAACTGCGTGATCTTCTCCCCTGTGTGTGCCGTGTGACCTGCCCGGAACTGCCGTCTGACTGCCCTGTCACACGGCACACACAGGGGGCTGTGGCAATCAGGGGACGCAGCATCTTTAGACGATTGCCCTGCCAAATGCAATGAAACACAAGACAAATTTCACAGATTGGTGTATTCTCCTGATTTGAAATGGTTTTCCCAAAAAGCAAAGACATGAAAGGATAAAATGAAAGACACCCTTTTTATTCAATTTTACGGCCGCACCGGCAGCGGATGGTTTGACCTGTGCAACGGATTTTCAGACACCTTTGACCTGTGCCGCAGCAGAGGGGATTTTCTATGGATTCCCCTGGAACAGGATACTGACCAATGGTATGATGAAAGTACATATCTTCCCATTTCCCTGCCCATTAAAAAAGGAACGGTTTATGTGAGTGCCAGTTACGTGAACCAGTTGTACCAGGCATACCTGTGGGCAGTCCAGTATCCGGACATCCATTTTATTGTGGGCGGGCCGGTGGCATCGGAACGGCATGCTGCAGCACCGGGATGGCATTCCGTGCATTTCAAGGTGGAGCAGCCCCTGCCGTCCAATCTGGTGCTGACCGGCCAGAGCGTTGAATCCCTGTTCGGGGTGCCTGAATTTTCCGGCAGATGGCATCTGGAAGTACCCGAACAGATCCCGGATAACAGCCGGATCTATTTTTCCTACACCCTTGAAAACCAGTGCTATTGGAAAAAATGTCCGTTTTGCTCCATTGCCCAGCACGCTTCTGAACATTTCAGGAAACGCAAGGTGCTGGATCTGGCCTTTACAGAACTGAATTACATTGGACACAAGATTGTCCGGCTCAACACCGGATCCATGACACCGGAACATATCAGAAATATTCTGCCTGTTCTGCCTGTGCGCCCGGATATGGAATACCGGTTTTTCATGCGGGCTGCAGCTGCGGAAACCCGGGCCATGGAAGCGGCTGTATCCATGATAAAGGGCCGGATCCCGGACTGCACTCTGGGATTCGGCATTGAATTTCCTTCAGACCGCATGTGGCAGTACCTGAACAAGGGCACCCGCATGGATGAGGTGATAAAAACCCTGGAATTTTGCACAAAAACCGGTTTCAAGGTCAATGCCAACGTCATTTTGGGGTGGAACAACCTTGTGGAGCAGGATCTGCGTGATCTGGAAGGATTCATGAAAAACCTGTCTGCAGACACGGTCACAACCCTGCAATTGCGCTGGTTGTTTGCCCATCCCTATACCAAAATTTACGACACCTATGACGGGGTTGAAAACAGTATCCGGCTCGGACCATTTAACTGCGGATTCAATGTACGTGTCAATCCGGAACAGCAGGACCTGAACCTGCGTGCCGCCCGGATCATTAAAAAGTACTGCGAAGCAAAGGGCATCACACTCCAGGGATACAAAAATCTGAACAAGGGACTGGCGGCATAGCTGTCACCTCTCTGATCGGCTTGTTTTCGGGCAATGCAGCTGTATTGACAACAAAACCCGGATGGTTATCCTGAATTAATACAACACTGGCACGAATGGTGCGATGAGGCCTGATAATTGATTGCCAACCCCCCTTGGGAGACCCGATAATGTTCAGGAAAAACAGCAGAAATAACGGGGTCCGTGAAATCCTGGTGATGGGGGTTTTCTGGCGGATCCTTTTTATTGAGGCTGTCCTTCTGGTTTATTCCCTTGTTTACCGCTGGCTGGCTGAAGGTGCCGGACCTGCTGATCTTTTCTGGTATGCTGTAAGAATTATTGTGCTGGTGGCCATTATTGTTGTCTTCATGGTGGTGAGCCTGAAACAGTTTCTCACAAAAAAAATCATTGACCCTCTGGAACGTATCGCCCGTGCCAACAAGGAGATGGAAAAAGATTTCTCCAGGGCAGATGCCATAGACCTGCCCCCGGACACCCCGGATGAAATCACAACCATTGTCACCTCCAGGGCAGACATGCTCAAACGGATCATCCGGGTATCTGACGAAAGGCTCCACCTGGTGAATTTTATCAAGGAGACCTTTGGACGGTATCTTTCACAAAAAGTGGTGGAAGAGATTCTTTCCTCCAAAAAGGGCCGGCAGATCGGGGGTGCCCGCAGAACCGTCACCGTGCTCATGGCGGATCTGCGGGGATTTACCAGCCTTTCGGAATCCCGGGACCCGGAAGAGATGGTGCAGCTGCTCAACCGGTACCTGAAACAGATGTCCGCCATCATCCTGGCATATGACGGCATTATCGATGAAATCATCGGGGATGCTATCCTTGCGGTGTTCGGCGCCCCTGAACCCCATGAAAATGATCCGGAACGGGCCGTTGCCTGTGCCCTGGGAATGCAGAACTGCCTGGTCCACCTCAACAAAGAGATCACAAAAGAGGGATATCCAGCACTTGAAATGGGCATCGGCATCAATACAGGCAGTGTAATTGTGGGAAATATCGGGTCAGAGCTGCGCATGAAATACGGCATTGTCGGTGAAACAGTCAACCGGGCAGCCAGGATCGAATCCAACAGTATTGGCGGCCAGGTGCTCATCGGCGAATCCACCTGCAAAGCGGTCCATACTGCCATTAAAACCGATTCCCCGAAAACCATGATGATGAAAGGCATGAAAAAACCCCTTGTTTTTTATGCAGTACATGCCATTGAGATGGATGGTAAGACAATTGCCCTGGATGTGCCTGCTGCCCCGGGTCTGCTGCTGGACATCCAGATACCGGTGCACTGCTGGGTGATCCAGGACAAAAAACTGGCATCCCTCCCCATAGCCGGCACCACCCTTTCCATGGATGAAACCCAGATCCATATCCGGACCATGCGCCCTGTTGCGCCGATGACAGATGTGAAGCTCAATTTTGATTTCTGCCTGGAAGCCCATTGTTTCGGCGATATCTACGCCAAATGCACTGCCATGGAAACGGTGCGCGGCAGCCACCACTGTCAGCTGCATGTCACTGCCATGGAAGAAAAAGACCGGGCTGTCATCAGAAAATGGATGGCGGAAGCAGGGGCCTGACATTTCCATTCGGGTGACCTGTCGGCCAAGGCTTTTTCCTTGACAAGATCTTAAAAAAGTATTTGGATAATGCATGTAGTTTTCACTGCCGGTTTATGTAAAAATGATACCTTCAGGGATTTTCAATAATGGGAAACAAACTGCGCGGACAAGCTGTATCCTTTGATGGCATAATACCGGCAAAATGGTGGGCCTGGCTCCTTTTTTTCTGTCTGATCTGTACGACCCAGGCTGCTGCCATCGAAGAAAAACAGATCACAAATCAGCTGGACATGACCTTTATCCGGGTGGAGCCCGGCACGTTTCTCATGGGAAGCCCAGCCACAGAAGAACACCGGACAAGCAATGAAACACAGCACCAGGTTCACATCAAAAAATCCTTTTATCTCCAGCAAAAAGAAGTCACCCTGGAACAATGGCAGGCGGTGATGGGAAAAAGCTGGTTTATCAGGCGGGAAGGATCTGATCAGACACCGGTGACCCGGGTATCATTTTATGATGTCCAGAAATTTATCAGAAAACTTAACAAAACAGGCAGGGCGCAATACCGGCTGCCTTCTGAAGCGGAATGGGAATATGCCTGCAGGGCCGGCACCACCACCGCATACAGCTGGGGAAATGATATTGACTGTTCCAGGGCCATGTATGCCAATAACCCAAAAAAATTGTGCGATTGCTGTGCGTATTACCGGTCTGCGGGACTGCCTGTAAACGGGCCGGCCCCGGTGGGGTCCTTTGCCCCCAATCCATGGGGATTTTATGATATGCACGGCAATGTCTGGGAATGGTGTGCAGATGCATATACCGATGACATACGCACCCCCGGGGTCAACACCTATGATCTTTTCTCTTCCAGGCCCAGGGTGCGCCGGGGCGGCAGCTGGTACAAGTACGGCCAGTTCCTCAGAAGCGCCAACCGCACCTATGCCCATCCCGGCGCCAGGTTCCAGACCACTGGATTCAGACTGGTCCGTGAGACAGATTGATGCGCGCAAAACTGCTGGATCTGCTCAAAATTTATGAGGAAGAGATCAGCCTTTTTTTATGGACAGCGGCCCTTTTGTTTATCATCCGCAGCTCCGGCATCATCCTCAACAACTATGCGGAAACCGCTTTTTTAAAACGGTACGGGGTGGAATATCTGCCCATGGTCAATATGCTCAATGCAGTGGCCACCTTTTTTGTCACCGGAATGCTGACAGCTTTTTTAAGCAAAACCCCGGGGGCAAAACTGCTGTCTTATATCTTCATTTTCTCAGGCACCATTGTCACGGTGATCCGGCTGCTCATCCCTTTTGGCATCGACCTGCTCTACCCCCTTTTGTTCATGCTCAAAAGCCAGTTTGAACTGCTCCAGGCCCTTTTGTTCTGGAACATGTGCAATGATTTGTTCAACACCCGCCAGTCCAAGCGGCTGTTTCCCCTGCTCACGGCCGGGGGGGTCATCGGACTCATTTTGGGCAGTTTCGGCACCCCGTATTTTGCCGGCCTGTTCAGCATGGACAATCTGCTGTATCTGTATCTGGTCACAACCATCATCGGCGCATTGATGATTCAGGCCATGGGGCGCAGTTACGCCACCTTGATATTTTCTGAAAAAACCGGGGCATCCGGCAAAAAAAGGCCTCCCATGATCGAAGAAATCAAACGGGTCTACCCTTTGGTAAAGGATTCCATCCTGGTAAAAATTGTCCTGGTTCTGACATTCATGCCCAATGTGCTCATTCCCATCATGAACTACCAGTTCAATTATGCTGTAAACGAACAGTTTGCCTCGGAAAGCGCCATGATCCAGTTTTTCGGTAATTTCAGGGGGGTACTGTACATTGTCAGCCTGATTATTCTGCTGTTTGTGGGGCGTATTTACGGCCGGTGGGGAATGCCCGTGGCGCTCATGTTTCACCCTTTCAATTACATGCTGGCATTTATGGCGTTCCTGCTGCGGTTTGACGTATTTTCAGCCATGTATGCCAAGATGTCCACCAACATCATCCGCACCACCATTAACGGCCCTGCCAACAGCATTCTCATCGGCCTGTTTCCTGAATCCTACCGGGACATGATCCGCCCTTTTTTACGGGGCACTGTTGTCAGGCTGGCCCTGTTCACAGGGTCTGCACTGATCCTTGTTTCCACCCCCTTGTTTCATCCAAGGTACCTGACCCTTGTGGCCCTGCCATTTCTCATCGCCTGGCTGGCAGCCCCGTTTGTGCTCAAGGCCAGGTATTCAAATATTTTACTGGACATGATTTCCAGAAACCTGCTGGATATCAAAAGCCTTGACCAAAAAGAACTGGGGCAGATATTTAACCAGGAAAAAACCCTGGCAGACCTGGAAAACTCGTTTCTGGATGCCCGGGGTCCTGATGCACTCTGGTATGCCAGGCTGTTGAAAAATTTTTCCGCCGACCGCCTGGACCAGCTGATCCTCAGCAACCTGGACAACCAGGATGAAGATACCCAGGTGGGTCTTATCAAAATGATCACCCCTGCATCCGGACCAGAGGCTGCCCGGGCGCTGGTCCCGTATCTCTCCCCCCATCGCCATGAAACCACCATCGCCATCTTAAAGCTTATCATCCGGCATGGTATTCATGCTGTAAACCCATCTGATTTCTCCGGATATATGGACAGTTCTCACCCGGTTGTCAGGGGATTTGCCTGTGCATGCCGGTATGCCGGCCAACCGGAATCCCTCGCAAAATGCATTGATGACTGGCTGTCCCGAAGCGACATAGCATACCGAAAATCCGGTATCATCTGTGCCGGATTGAGCGGACGTAAGGAATATATCCCCAGGCTGCAGGCCATGCGCAAAGAACCGGATACCGATCCTATCATCCCGGATATCATCAGGGCCCTGTCCCGGCTGGAGACCCGGGCAGGACATGCAGTGGCTGTTTCCTTTCTCCACCATGAAAAAAAGGATGTGCGCATGGCTGCACTGGATGCCCTTGATATTGCTGATGATACCGCTCTGAAAAAAGCGGTTCTTCTGCTGGGGGACCCTTCAGATGCCATCCATGACTTTGCCCTGGAAAAAATAAAAAACGCAGAATTTCAGAACAATTCCCTGCTGGTGGAATCCCTGGGGCTGCCTTCCACCCGGATCAGGCGGGGGCTTTTTAGACTGCTGGAAACCCTGGATATCAAAGAATTTGATGTACTGATGTTCGCCAAAAAACAGATTGCCAGATCCTATGGCTGTCTGGCCATGGCCCAGTCTCTGGAAAACCTTCCCAAAAGCGGGATGCGGGACCTTGCCATGGAACATCTTGTGGAAAAAAAGGAGATGGTGCTGGAAAACATTCTCCGGGTTCTGGCCATCCATGACCAGACCGGACGGATGAAATCCGCATGGCAGGGCATCTTTTCCGCCGACACCCGGCAGCGGGCCAATGCCATTGAACTGCTCAATGATGCTTTAGACAAGAAAACCTTTAATGCCATGCTGCCGCTTCTGGAAAGCCCCACCCCTGCAATGGCACTGACCGAGGGCAGAAAACTGACCAAAATACCCGCATTTGAACGGGACGGAAAACAGGTGGTATCAGATCTTTTATCCTCTGAAGACTGGGTGGATGTGATTATGGGGCTGGGAATTTTACGGGAAACAGCAGATATCTCCATCAGTGATGCCCTGCTCAAAGATCTGAAAAAATCTGATAACCCGCATATTTTAAAGGAAGTGGACATGATCTGGAACAGAAACAAAAAATTTTCGAAAACCAGCGAAGAGGATACCTCCAAAAAAATATCGCTGGGTGAAAAAATACTGCTTTTAAAGGAAATCGAAATATTTTCAGGTTTGGGTGCATCAGAACTGGCAGCCATTGCCGGTGTCACAGAAGAAATGGCATATGCGCAGGATACGGAAGTCATCAAACAAAACAGTGTCGGCGAAACCGTTTTCCTGATCATTGACGGCAAGGTGTCCGTGGTCATGGAAAAGGAAAACGGCAAAGAGGAACACATTGACCAGATGAGTTCCGGCAGCGCTTTTGGAGAAATGGCTCTGATAGATGATTCCCCCAGGTCCGCCACCATCCGGACCATGGCCCCCTGCCGGTTTCTCATTCTCCACAAACAGGAATTCAAGGAAACCGCCATGGAATTTCCCCGCATCGCCCTGCAGATCTGTTCGGTTCTCAGCCGGCGGATCAGGCACCTGCACTCTTTGGTTCAGGAAAAAGCGTGCTGAAATTCCGGAAAAT
>JAZBPL010000073.1:0-18614 GCA_036351635.1 Desulfotignum sp. | reverse complement strand
GTGTATGCGCAGCCGGATAGGGGGAAGATTTCAAATACGGTGCTTTGACAGCTGAATGGTACCACAGCAACTGACGTGCTTCATCAGCCTGGCGCCGGTTGAAATCCTCCACGCCGCCGTTTGTAACAAATTGTGTTTCATCAAATTCCGGATAATTATCCGGCGCAGCATTTTCTTTTAAAATAACGGTTTTCTCTTTGGTGGTTTCGATATCGGTCACGGGAATCACCCTGTCTTTTGTGAATAAGAACCCCTTTTTCACCACCAGGTGTGACACTTCATCTGTGGCCGGATCGATCACCACCCGATCGATTTTGCCCACGGTGTTTTTGTCTTGGTTAAGGACATCGTTGTTTTTTTTAAAATGCATAATTACGCCTTTTTTATGGCGACAAAACCCAATCCGGGTTTTGTCGCCACGGCCATAAATTTTTTAAAGATTGCAGATACAAAACCGCAGATACAAACTATACAACCGAAGCATAAAACGCCGATGATCTGCATCGTCAATATTTTTTAAATTCCTCTTTTTGGGCATTACAGACCGGACAATTTTCCGGTGCTTGTCCTTCCAGGGTGTATCCGCACACCCTGCATACCTGGATGTCATCCAGCTGCACATCTGTGGCATTGTCCACAGCCTTTTTGGCTTTTTCAAACAACTCCTTGTGCTTTTTTTCGGTTTTATAGGACCATTCAAAACTGCGGTAAGCATTTTTTTCCTCCTGCAGTTTTGCAATTTCCATATAAGCGGGATACATCTCTTCGATTTCAAAGGTTTCACCGGCAACGGCAAGGCCCAGGTTTTTGGCGGTATCCCCCGGACCAAAGGCGCCCATGCTGTTTGCCACAACCCCCTCATCCAGGTGTTTTATCTCCCGAAAGTGATCACCTGCATGGATAAATTCCGCATGGGAGACTGCTTCAAACAACCGGGCCACATCGGGATAATTTTCTTTTTCGGCCTGGGCTGCAAAATGCCGGTAGCGCATGTTGGCCATGCTTTCGCCGCCAAAGGCATTGATCATGTTCTGCTGGGTCATTTGTTTCATGGTTTTCCTTTCTGTCTCTTGGTTATTTATGTTTTTAAGATTTACTTTTGCTGTCTGATAGGTGGTTTTTTCTATTGTTCAGGTTTTATCACCGTAAAAAATGTGTTTTCTCCCCGTCTGATTAAAAAGAGAAACTTTTCCCCTCTGCGCACCGCTTTTTCATATGCTGTTACCGAATCAACCGGGGTCTGGTTGATTTCCTGGATGAGATCTCCCCGCCGGATGTTGGCTCCGGCTGCCGGGCTGCCCGGTTTTACACCAGCTACAACAACCCCTTTTTCCTGTTTATATCCCAGCTGGGCAGCAATATCCGGGGTCAGTTCCTGAACGTGAATTCCCAGGGGTGCGCTTTCCGGAGAATCTGGTCTGGATTTTCCGGTCTGCTCTTCAGGTGCCAGTTCTCCGATTTTTACCTGCAGGGTTTTCTTTTTTTTGTTGCGGATTACCGTAAGCGGAACAGTACTGTCAACCTCTTTTTGTGCCACAAGGTTTTTCAGGGCTGTGGGATTTTCCACCGGTCTTTTGTCCAGTGAAACAATGATATCCCCCCGAAGAACACCGGCATCATCCGCCGGACTGTCTTT
Organism: Desulfotignum sp.; assembly: GCA_036351635.1. Lineage (GTDB taxonomy): Bacteria > Desulfobacterota > Desulfobacteria > Desulfobacterales > Desulfobacteraceae > Desulfotignum. The sequence continues at coordinate 16,978 of JAZBPL010000073.1, read as the reverse complement.
GGTGACATCAGCCACCAGGGAACCCTCGGATGTTTTCAGGCCGAAACTGTCGGCAATGTCTTTGGTAATCGGTTGAATACTGACCCCCAACCATCCACGCACGACGCGGCCATGTGCAATAAGACTTTCCATAATTCTTTTGGCCATGTTGATGGGAATGGCGAACCCTATGCCCTGGTAACCGCCGCTCTTGCTGAAAATAGCCGTATTCATGCCGATAACCCTGCCGTAAATATCAACCAGCGGGCCGCCGCTGTTTCCCGGATTGATGGCCGCATCGGTCTGGAAGAAATCTTCATAGTCCACAATGCCGATGTTGGCACGGCCTGCCGCACTGATGATGCCGGCGGTCACCGTTTGCGAAAGACCATAGGGCGTGCCCACCGCAATAACCCAGTCCCCCACCTGTGCGGTACTGGAATCACCAAGTTCGGCTGTGGGCAGATTTTTCCCCTGGATTTTTATGACCGCCACATCCGACATCGGATCGGTCCCGATGACCTCGGCTTTAAATTCGCGTTTGTCCGGCAGGGTGACGGTTATCTCTTCGGCCTTTTCCACCACATGGTTATTGGTCAGGATGTAACCTTCTTCATTGATAATAAAGCCCGACCCCAAACCGCGGCGCTGGTATTCTCTCTGTCTGGGCATGCCGAAAAAGCGGCGGAAAAACTCATTTTCAAAAAGATCCTGGTATTCTTCAGGAAGCGATTCCATGGAATAGACGGTACTGATATAGACGACTGCAGGACTGATTTTTTTGCTTACATCCCTGAACGCCTGTCCCAGTGACTCGAGACGGTGCTGGGGATCCTTTATCGCACTGTCTGCAGTGGCGGCCAGTGGACCGGCAATCATCACCAATCCTGAAAGTAAAACCGCCGTAAAACAGGCCGCCTTTGAAATTCTATGCATTATTTTCTGAAACATGATGCAGTTTCTCCTTTTTTGTTGTGTAATATGTTATGATGGCCTGCCAACAAATCATAGACAACCAATCTGTTCTCAACCGCCGGCCGGACTCTGGTCTAAAAATGAAAAGTCCGCCTCTGTGAGATCAATTTTCAATGCAATTTCTCCCAGATCTGTATCGGTTCTGGGGGTAAACCCAAGCCTCTTTCCCAGCGCAATCATTTTACGGTTTTCCCGCAGAACAGTTCCCCAGACCCTTTCTATTTTCCGGTTTTTGGCGATTTGCAGCACACGGCCAAGCAATTTTGCGCCGATGCCCTGGCCGTGCCATGGATCTCCGATCAATATGGAAAATTCTCCGGTTTTGCCGTCCGGATCAGTGATGACCCTGGCAATACCGAACATTTGTTCGGTTTTTGAACTGTCATCCAGGGCGGTCAGCGCGATGTGCCGGTCATAATCGATCTGGGTGAAGCGGGCCAGCATGGCGGGAGAAATTTCTTTCATTGCGCTGAAAAACCGGTGATAAATACTGGTGGGGGACAGTTCTTTGAAAAGTTCCTTGAAAAGAGACGCATCTTCCGGCGTTACGGGACGTACAAAAATATGTTTGCCCCCATCGGTTTTTTCATGGAATTCATATTCATCCGGGTACGGGCTGATGACCAGATGCATGGGAGATGGTTTTGCCGTGTCTTCCAGCCGTATACGGGCATCTACAGCCCAGGGGTGTCCGTCCTTGACCAGCACCGGATTCATGTCGAGTTCAGCAATCTGGGGAAAATCAGTCATTAATTGCGAAACGCGCATGAGCATTGCTTCCAGTGCCTCCATATCTGCGGGCGGCCGGTTGCGGAATCCCTTTAAAAGCGTAAAAACACGGGTATCTTCCATCATGCGCCGCGCCAACAGGCGGTTTAGCGGGGGAAGCCCCAGGGACCTGTCTTCCAGGATTTCCGTGAAAATGCCGCCTGAACCAAACACAATTACCGGTCCGAAAGAGACGTCGCTTTTTGCGCCGATCAGCAATTCATAGTCCGGGGTGTCAATATGCTGTTGAACGGATACCCCTTCAATGTGTGCATCCGGATTATACGCTTTAGCACCTTCCATGATTTTGCCAAAAGCGCTTTGGACCGCATCATCGGATTGCAGATTCAGATGGACGCCACGGGCATCGGTCTTATGGGAAATGTCCGGTGATATGAGCTTCAAAGCCACGGGAAAACCGATCTTGCGGGCAGTGGAAACAGCTTCTTCTTCGGTGGCTGCCGATTGTGTCGTATTCACCGGTATGCCGTAGGCGGATAAAATTTCTTTGGCTGCGGCTTCGGACAAAAAGCCGGCATCTTCTTTCATATGATCTTGCAGCAGGTGGTGGACCTTGGTGTGATCATACTGCAGCTTCTGGGACAGTTTCCGGGGAATTTGTGTCAGCATTTCCAGGTTTCGGTTGTAAGCCACCATGAAAACAAAGGCCTGGATGGCCCTTTCCGGCGTTTCATAGGTGGGGATTTTTGCCTGGTTTAACACGCCCATCGCTGTTTCCATCTTTTTGCCGCCGATCCAGGAGGCAAATATGGGAAAGTTTTTTTCTTTGGCTGATGCGGCCAGGGCTTCTGCCACAGGTTCCGGATCTGTCAGTGCCTGGGGCACCATAATGGTGAGGATACCGTCAAAGGATCTGCTGTTACGGCATAGATCCACAGTTTGTATAAACCGTTCCCGGGTGGCATCTCCCAGAATATCAATGGGATTATTCCGGCTCCAGAACGGCGGCAGCATGTCATCCAGCCCTTGGGTCAGTTCTTTGGACAACGGGGCGGGCTTTAATCCGTGATCTGCCAAAGCATCCGTGGCCATAACGCCGGGTCCGCCCCCATTGGTGATGATTGCCAGGCGCGATCCCCTGGGGCGTGGGGGTTTGGCCATGAGTTCCGCGCAGTCGAACAATTGTGCGATGGTTTTCACCCGGATAATGCCGGCACGCTTGAACGCGGCGTCATATACGGCATCCTCTCCAGCCAGTGCCCCGGTATGTGAGGATGCCGCTCTGGCGCCGGCCTCACTGCGCCCGGCTTTCAAGACCACGATGGGTTTGATCCTGGACACTGCCCGTGCGGCGCTCATGAATTTGCGTATCCGGGTCAGGTTTTCTATGTACAGAAGGATGCTCCCTGTCCGGGAATCATTTCCCAGATAATCGATCATATCTCCGAAATCCACATCCACCATGGAACCGATACTGACAAAATGGCTGAAACCGATGTTTTCTTTAAAGGAAAGATCCAGGATTGATGTACAGATGGCACCGCTCTGGGAGACAAATGCCAGTTTTCCCTTGGACGGCATATCAGATGCAAAACTGGCATTGAGTTTCGTTTCGGTATTAATGATTCCCAGACAATTGGGACCGACAAGCCGCAGACCCCCGGCATAGGCTTTTTCCTGAATTGTTTTTTCGATGTCACGTCCATGATCTCCGGTTTCTTTACCGCCGGCCGATATGATCACGGCGCCACCTGTGCCGGCGGCAATGCAGTCTTCGACGATATCCGGAACGGTGGATATGGGGGTGGCGATGATGGCAAGGTCTATGGGATGACGGCTTTGCCGTATCGATTCCAGCGTTTTTATCCCTTTAACCGTTGCATATTCTGGGTTTACCGGTACGATTTTACCTGAAAAACCCCCGTTTCCCAGGTTGGTCATCAGGGCATTGCCAATGCTGTTTTCTGTTTCAGTGGCGCCGATAACGGCAACACTTTCAGGCTGAAAAATACGGTCAAGATTATAAATTCCCATATTCTGTATCCACATCAGCATTTGGAAGATTTTCAAACACCCGGCTGTTTATATATAAATGAACAACGTCTTCAACAATATCTTTGATCCAGTTGACGGGAACAAGTTTTCTGTCTTTTTTTATCATGCATACCAACTTCCCAAAATTTTTTGTTACCAGTTAAAGATTACCTGCTGCAGTGTGTCTGCTGACACCGTTACGTTTTGACGTTTCCAGGTGTTGTCATGCTGCGCCTTTACCATGTAGCTCCCCGGTTCAAGGTCAGCCAGCAGCCAGGGGCCTTCGGTCTTTGCAGACAGCATTTTTCTGCCGTCTGACCGGATGATTTCCACCTGGCACTGGGACAGGTAATGTCCGTCGTGCATGGCGAAAATAACTTTGAGGCTGTAATCGTCGGCCATCCGGTCAAGGATTTTGCGTTCCCCGATACCGATCCCACCAGTAACAAATTGAATCCCTTCCAGGGATTTGATGGGTGGGGGAACGGGCAGGAAGGTCATGTGATCCTTGGCAAAGGCTGTGTTACCCCACAGCAGAGTCAATGCTGTAAAAAATAATAATGTCTTTTTCATAATTTCCTCCAGTTTTTTTCGGTCAAGGTATTGCGCATCGGTACATATGAATTTACAGATGCGCAATTTTATGTGCATTTTAATGAAAAAATAAGGTGTCTGAAATACATGGATACATGCATTTAACCCATTTTTATCCTGTATGCAGCCAATCTGATCATACCAATTTTATCCAAAATCTATTTGCTTGCCGCCCTTTTGGTTCTATGGTATTTTTTTAAAACTGCTTCTTGAGAAGTGTTTTTTCAGACAGCTCCAACAGGCGTGTGACCGGCACGCTGGAACCTTATTTAAGACAAGGAGACCCACATATGCGCAAAAAACCCCATATGATTTTAATAAGGGATGGGTGGGGATTTTCTCCCGATAAACAACACAATGCCATTGCAGCATGTAACCCCCTCAACCACAACAGCTATATTGAGAGGTATCCGACAGCGCTGATCCATACTTCCGGAGAGTATGTGGGACTTCCCCGGAAAAATCAGGGATCCAGTGAGGTGGGCCACCTGAATCTGGGTGCCGGCAGGGTTGTTTATCAAAATTTGATGAGAATCTCCACAGCGATAAAGGAAAACCGGTTAAAAGACAACCCGGCTGTGAACGCCTGCATAAAACATGTAAAAACCTTCAACAGTGCTGTGCATCTCTATGGCCTGGTCCAGGATCAGGGCGTTCATGCCCATACGGATCATTTGATCGGATATCTGCAGGTTTTAAAAGATGCCGGCATTGAAATGGTATATATCCATGTGATTTCCGATGGCCGGGACACACCGCCTAAATCGGCTGCTGCATATATCAAACCCCTTCAGGAATGGATGGATAACCATCAGTTCGGGTGTATCGCATCGGTTACCGGAAGATATTTTGCCATGGACAGAGACAACCGGTGGGACCGGGTGCAGTTGTTTTATGATTTGCTGGTCAAAGGGGTTTCTGACACACAGCCCTTTGACGATGTATATTCCGCCATTGCAGATGCCTATGGCAGTGACCAGACCGATGAATTTATAAAACCCAGAAAAACACAAAAATTTCATGCCGTCAAAGACACGGATGCGGTTATTTTTTTTAATTACAGGTTTGATAGGGCCGCAGAAATTTCAAAAGCATTTGTCAAAGATGATTTCACCGCCTTTGAGACCAAAGAGATCCGTCATTTGTTTTATCTGTGCACGACGGAATATTACAAGGACATTTCCTATTCCCAAAGGGCGGAAGTAACCGTGGCCTTTCCATTGGAAAAACTGTGCAATCTCATGGGAAAAGTGATTGCTGATAACAATTTGCACCAGCTGCGGATTGCCGAGACGGAAAAGTTTGCCCATGTGACCTATTTTTTCAATGGTCAGCAGCAGGAAATTTTTAAAAATGAAGACCGGATACTGGTTCCGTCACCTAAAGTTGCCACCTATGACATGCAGCCTGAAATGTCGGCATATGAGGTCACAGACAAGCTGCTGGATGCACTGGATGCACAAAAATATGATTTTATTGTGTTAAATTATGCCAATCCGGACATGGTCGGCCATACCGGCGATTTCGATGCGACTGTCAGGGCCTGTAAAGTGGTGGATGACTGTGTCGGAAAAGTGGTTGCCCGTGTTTTGGAAAATGACGGGGTTGTGCTGCTGACTGCGGATCATGGGAATGCCGAAACAATGGTTGACCCAAAAACCGGCGGGATCCAGACCGCCCATACGAATAACCAGGTATGGCTTTCCATTATCTCCAACAGACCCGGACTGCAAAAAGCGCATATCCGTCTTCGAGAAGATGGGAAACTCGCAGATCTTTCTCCCACAATGCTGGATATCATGGAAATTGAAATTCCCGCAGAAATGACAGGAAATATACTATACAAAGATACCTGAACCCCGGAAAAAACACAGCCATCCCCTCCGGCTGAATGCCGGACACATACCACGTGAAAAGGCCGGGCAAAAAAGATATCAATGGCGATACAATGACAAAAATGTGTGCACATATGTACCCAGTGGACAGATGAAACAAAACAAATGCTCCGCCAAACCGTCTGATTCTGCAGGAGAGGGACGTATGCCCTGCAGGCCTGACAGAAAACATGCCCTGTCGGTGAGTGAGGCCCGGTACAAAACCATGGTGGAAACCATGGGGGACGGGTTGAGCGAAATCGATGAACACCAGATCACCACCTATGCCAATGACACCCTGTGCCGCATGTGGAAAAGATCCAGGAATGAGATCATCGGTGTCCCGGTGACCCGGTTCGTGGATGAGGAGAACCGGGCCGTTCTCATGGCCCAGCTGGAAAAGCGGCGCCGGGGTGAAAGCCATGCCTATGAAATCGTCTGGAACTGCAAAGACGGCACGAAGCTGCACACCATCATGACCCCCACCCCCTATTTTGATGCCGACGGCCGCTTCAAGGGGAGTTTTGCCGTGGTCACAGATATTTCTCAGCAAAAAAAAGAAAAAGACCTGCTGGAGATGCTGGTGCAGCAAAGAACCAGGGAGCTGCAGACAAAAACCCATAACCTGGAGGAAGTGAACACCGCCCTGCGGGTGCTGCTCAAAAAACGGGAACAGGACCGGCAGCACATGGAAGAACAGATGCTGGTGAATATCCGGGAACTGGTCATGCCGTATATCGATCGCATGCGAAACAGCCGGCTGGATGAGCGCCAGACCGCCTGCCTGGATGTCATGACCGCCACCCTGGAGGATATCGTCTCCCCGTTTCTCCACAAAGTCTCGCTGGAATTTCTCCATCTTACCCCGTCTGAAATCCAGGTGGCCAACCTGATCAAACACGGCAAAACCACCAAGGAGATCGCCCAGATGCTGATCCTTTCACAAAAAACCGTTGCGTTTTACAGAAAACGCATCCGCAAAAAACTGGGTATCACCAACAAGGCCGTTAATTTGCGGACCTTTCTATCCACAGGAACCCTGTCGGAATAGGTAATTTTCGGGTATATTTCATACCCGAAAATTACCTGTAATATACCCCTTGCGTACAAAAAAAATACAGGGTACCAATGACATATGTAATTGAAGAAAATAGTGAAAGGGGGTGGTGGTGATATTCAGGTGTTTTTACAAAAGGGTTGCCGCAAGCCCACAATAACACATTAAAGGAGATGGATAAGATGCGAAAATTAACAGGTTTTTTCTGGTTGTTTGCCATGGTGTCCGGCATGGTGTTTTTCAGCTCTTCACTTTATGCCAAAACCATTAAACTCAATTATTCCAATTTTTTCCCCCCCACCCATGTACAGAGTATACTGGCCCAGGCCTGGTGCGATGAAGTGGAAAAGCGCACCAACGGGCAGGTGGTGGTGGAATATTATCCCGGTCAGACCCTGACCAAGGGCACCCAGAATTATGACGGGGTGGTATCGGGTCTGTCGGACATCGGCATGTGCCTGTTTGCTTATACCCGGGGCCGGTTTCCGGTGATGGAAGCGGTGGACCTGCCCCTGGGATATGACAGCGGCATCACCGCCACCAAAGTGGTCAATGCGGTCTATGAAAAGTTCAAACCCGCAGAACTCGAAGATACCCAGGTGATGTACCTGCATGCCCACGGTGCCGGTGTGCTGCATACTGCCGGCAAGGCGGTGCGTACCATGGAAGATTTCAACGGCATGAAACTGCGGGGACACGGTACCTCTGCCCAGGTGATATCAGCCCTTGGCGGCACCCCGGTGTCCCTGCCCATGCCGGAACTTTATCAGAGCCTGCAAAAAGGCATTGTTCAGGGTGCGCTGTATCCCATAGAGGTTAACAAGGGCTGGCGCATGGGTGAGGTGGTGGATTATCTGACCCTGAGTACGCCTATTGCCTATACCTCTTCGTTTTACGTGGTTGTGAACAAGAAAAAATGGGCCCAGATTCCGGATGATCTCAAAAGTGTGATCATGGAAATCAACAAAGAATGGATTCCCAAACACGGCCTGGCCTGGGATGAATCAGACCAGGAAGGTCTGGCGTTTTTCAAGGAGCTTGGGGGTGAGGTGATTGATCTGTCCAAGTCAGAAGGTGCCCGGTGGCAGGCAGCCATAGCCCCGGTTGTGGAAAACTATATCCAGAAGATGGATGAAAAAGGGTTTGACGGAAGAGCAATCGTAGATTTTGTCAAAGCACAGCTGGCTGAATTTAAATAAGGCAGCATTTCCAGGCTGCCCCGGGGGTTTTTCTGGTTCAATCCGACCGCCTGGAGCAGTGATTTCCCTTTGGCAGTCTGGTTTTTCAATACAACAAGGATGGTTCAGATGACTGAAAATGAATACTGGAATCCGTTTCTGGAAACCCTGCCCAGACAGAAACTGGAACAGCTGCAGCTCTTCAAATTCAAGCGCATATTTACCTGGGCATATCAGCACTCAAAATTTCACAGAAACCTGTATGATGTGGCTAAAATCACCCCTGATGACATCCGGTCCCTGGATGATGTAAGAAAAGTACCAAAGGTGGAAAAATCCATGATGCAGGCGATCCAGAACAAGGATCCGTTTCCCTATGGGGATGCCCTGTGTGTGCCGTTGGAAGAGGTATCCGCCTTCCGCCAGACATCCGGTACCACAGGACAGCCCGTGTACCAGCCTGATACCTGGCAGGACTGGGAATGGTGGGCTGAATGCTGGGCCTATATACTCTGGTCCCAAGGATACCGTGCATCTGACCGGGTGTTTCTGCCCTTTGGCTACAACATTTTTGTGGCATTCTGGGCCGGTCATTACGGCGCGGAAAAACTAGGATGCGAGGTGGTGCCCGGCGGGGTTCTGGATACCCAGGCACGCATTCTCAAAATCCAGGAGCTGCAGGCCACGGCCATGATGGCCACCCCCACCTATGTACTGCGTATGGCAGATGTGGCCAAAAACAGACTGGGCATCGATCCGGCCGCCCTGTCCATTGACAAGATCACCTGTGCGGGTGAGCCCGGGGCCGGGATCCCGGCCACCAAAAAGCGCATGGAAGCGGCTTTTGGCGCCAGGGTATTTGACCATTCCGGCGCCACCGAGATCGGGGCCTGGTCCTATGAGTGCCGGTACCAGCCCTTTGGCATGCATGTGAACGAGGCCATGTTCCTGGTGGAGATCGAGGACCTGGAAACAGGCGAACCCATTACAGAACCCGGGAAAAAAGGGAAAATGGTGATCACGGCCCTGGACCGCATGGCCCAGCCCTGCATCCGGTTTGATTCCAAGGATGTGATCCAGTGGGACCCGGACCCCTGTGCCTGCGGCAGGACCTTTCGGGTAATCAGGGGCGGTGTCATCGGCCGGGCCGATGACATCACCAAGGTCAAGGGGGTGCTTTTCAGCCCGGCTGCGGTGGAGGCGGTGGTCCGGTCCTTTGACGGGCTGGGGGACGAGTATGAACTGGTGGTGGAAAGACCCGGTGATGTTGACCAGATCACCCTGAAAGTGGAACTGCGGCCCGGGGTGTTGCAGGCAGAGGTGGAACCCGGGCTCCGGGACCAGCTGCGGTTGAAGACCAACCTGGGGTATGAGATACAGTTTTCTGATTACGGCTCACTGCCCCGGTATAAACTAAAAGCCAGGAGGTTCAGGGACCTGCGCAAAGAAAGCCGGGCATGAACAGGTACCCCCGCAAAGAGGGGGGTGTTTAAAAGCGCACCCATGGATGAAAGGAATAAAAACAGATGCAGGACAGTACACAAAGGCCTTCATTGAAAGCCATCAATGAAAATATTGCAGCCTTAAGAAAAACAGCCGGGTTTCTGGAAAGCCAGACAACAGATTTTCCGGCATTGCAAAGAAATGTACAGCGGATATCCGCCAGCATTAAAATGCTGGAACTGAACCTGAGTGATGCCCTGACACTTGATCAGGAAGATGCACCGGGCATGTGAACAAAATATGAAAGTATAAGAGAAACGCTGTACAATGCAGGCCGGACCCGGTTTTCCGGCCCGGCCTGCCTGTTACAGATAATTATTCTTTTTCAAACTCGTCCTTGGCTGCACCGCAGATGGGGCAGGTCCAGTCATCGGGCAGATCTTCAAACGCGGTCCCGGGTTTTATGCCGTTGTCCGGATCTCCGTCAGCAGGGTCATATACATAGCCGCAGGGGCCGCAAACATATCTGTCCATAATCTTTTCTCCTTTAATTTATGGTTTATGGTGATTGACGGGCGCAGTGCAGCCCGTTTAATAGGCTTCGTCCATATCCAGGTCTTCCTGGGTTACGGGATTTTTGAACATATGATAGGCCCAGATCTGGTAGCAGATGACAATGGGAATGAACACCAGGACCACAGCCAGCATGATTTTCAAGGTCAGGGGACTGGACGATGCGTTAAACGCGGTAAGGTGCCAGTCCGGGTTCAAACTGGAGGGAAACAGGGCGGGGAACAGTCCGATGATGCCGAAAAAAGTGCACAGCACGATGGTTACAGCCGATGCAAACCAGGCCTTGAAATAGGTTTTTTTGTTTACAAAATACCGGATACTCAACAGGGCTGCCACATTCACCAGGGTAACGAAAAATAAAATCGGGTACTGAAAATAATTGGCATACAGGTCAGTGGCAAAATAACTGGCAATCAGAAATATGACCGCCACCGGCACCAGTATCAGCCAGGTTCTCTGAGAAATCAGCACCATGCGTGCCTGCAGCCCGTCTGAGGATCTGATTGCCATCCAGTTGGCACCGTGGACAATGAACAGCAGGACAAATAAAAGTCCCCCCAGCAGTCCGTAGGGATTGAGGAGCCTGAGGGTGTTGCCGTGGTATAGTCCCTGGTCATCAAAGGGAATGCCCTGGAATATATTGGCAAAAGCAACCCCGAACAGCAGGGCCGGTAAAAAGCTGCCGATAAAGATCAGAAAATCCCACACCTTTTTCCAGGCAGGGGTGTCGATCTTGCTTCTGAAATGGATGGCAACCCCGCGGAAAATAAGGGCAAAAAGAATCAGCATCAGCGGGGTATAGAGTGCCGAAAACATGGTGGCGTAGACCAGGGGGAAAGCGGCAAAGGTCACCCCGCCGGCCGTGATGAGCCACACCTCATTGCCGTCCCACAAAGGACCTATGGCATTGAGCATGGTACGCCGGTCTGTATCGGTCTTGCCGGCAAAGGGGTAGATGGTGCCGATGCCGAAGTCAAACCCGGAGGTCATGAAAAATACAGCCCATAAAAGGCCCCACAGGAAAAACCAGATTGTTTGCAGTTCCATTATTTAAGTACTCCTTTTTATCGGGTTGCGGCTTCAGGGCCTTCTTTAACAGTTTTGGCCATCAAAAAGAATCCCACCGCTCCCAGCAGACCGTACACCAGAATAAATCCCATAAGGGAGGTGAACACCTGGGTGGTGGATACAGGGGAGGCAGCTTCAGCGGTTTTCATCAGACCGTATACGATCCAGGGCTGCCTGCCCACTTCTGATACGATCCACCCCATTTCTATGGCAATATAAGGCAAGGGAAGAGAAAACATCATGATTTTCAGATAGGTGGGGTTTTCCAGCAGTTTGTTGCGTTTAAACCATCCGTAAACGGTCAGCAGTATAAACAGGGTGCCCAGACCCACCATGGTTCTGAAACCGATGAATGTGGGCAGAACCGGGGGCCGCTCATCTTTGGGGATATCCCGCAGCCCCGTGACTTTGGCATTGAAATCATGAAATCCCAGAAAACTCAAGATACCGGGAATCGCACCTATTTCCAGGCGGTTTCTTTCATTTTCTTCATCCGGGATGGCAAACAGCACCAATGGTGCCCGGGTCTGGGTTTCCCAGTGGGATTCCATGGCAGCCAGCTTGGCCGGCTGGGTTTTGGACACATTGACCCCGTGCATATCCCCGGTGACGGCAACCAGGACAGCACTGACAAGACCCACCACCAGACCTATGCGGAAAGAGGGTTCAAATACATCCAGGTGCTGTTTTTTCAGCAGATGCCAGGCAGAGATCCCCATGATGAAAAAAGCGGACAGCAGCAGGGCCGAGGGTATTACATGAATGATTTCCAGAATCCCGTGCTTGTTGGTGATCAGGGCAAAAAAACTGTCCAGTTCAGCCCTGCCGTCCCGGATCACATACCCCACAGGGTTCTGCATAAACCCGTTGGCCAGTAAAATCCACACAGCAGACATGTTCCCGGCAAGGGCGATGAGCCACATCACACCGGCATGGGCTTTAGGGGACAGCTTTTTCCATCCGAAAATCCAGATGCCGATAAAGGTGGATTCCAGAAAAAACGCCACAGATGCCTCGATGGCCAGCAGCGAGCCGAAGATATCCCCCACATAAGCAGAATATCTTGACCAGTTGGTGCCGAACTGAAATTCCAGGGTGATGCCCGTGACCACCCCAAGGGCAAAGTTGATCAAAAACAGCTTTCCCCAGAATTTGGTCATGCGCAGATAGGTTTCATCCCCGGTCCTGGCATATTTGGTTTCCATATAGGCAATGATAATGGAAAGCCCCAGGGTCAAAGGGACAAACAGAAAATGGAACATGGTGGCTGCGGCAAACTGCAGTCGGGATAAGAAGACCGGGTCCATTGATTCCTCCAGATGTTGTGTTTAAAGCCAAATCTTTGATTGAAAAAAGCAATTCATATGCCATCATGGAAAAAATGTAATGATACATACCAAATAATACTGAAAACAGCTATACCATATCCATTTTGATTCAGGTTTTCAAGTATGTTTGCGGTTTGTTGTGCTGTATGTGGTTGGCGCGGGGAAGTGTATCATTCGGGCAGGTGCTCGAGACATTTATGTATCAAGTGTCTGTCCGAGCTGTATTTAATCTGTCGGACAGAGATGTGGATTTTGTGGGTTTTGTAGATCTGGTCGAAAAATGGATTAAAATCCATCCGGACTCACAAACGATTTTATGGAACAAGCAAAACCCCGGACAATAAAAGCCCCGGGGTTTTGCATGCCTGGAAATGATGGAGAAAGTCAGGCTTTTTTGGTGGCCTTGGTTTCCCATTCCTCAATTTTTGTGGTGGCGTGGATCTCTTCCCATCCGGTGATCATGCCCTTGATGTGGCTGAAAAGGGAATGGCCGGTGGTGGTCATGTACAGGTGGATAATCAGAAAATTCACCAGCAGGAAACCAGCCAGTGTGTGAATAAAGGCAATTGGTGCCAGAGAGACATTCCCCAGGCTGTTGTACAGGTAGTACAGCAGTCCGGTGATCATCTGCACCGGCAGGAGCATGGCAGAGATACCCAGGTAGGCCAGGCGCTGCAGGGGATTGTGTTTGGCGCCCGGTGTTTTCTGCACCGGGTGGTCCTGGCCGTGGAAAATGCCCCAGGCATAGTACAGGGCCACGTCGAACAGTTTCCGGGTCGTGGGGATATACTGCTTCCATTCGCCCGTGATGACCAGCCAGAAAGCAAAGAAAGCAAACGATCCCAGCCATAACAGCCCCACAAAGTTGTGGACTTCCACAGCGGTTTCAAATCCCATGAGCGAATAGAGGCCGTGGACTTCAAACCCGGTGATCATGAGAAGGATGACCATCAATGCCTGGAACCAGTGCCAGAAGCGTTCGAACCGGGTGTACAGGTAAACTTTTGTCATTGTTTTCTCGTTCATGGCGCTACTCCTCCCTGCCGTTACGGGTGAAAAACCGGCCCAGCCCGTGGAGCGTAACGCCGGCCAGGGCCCCCAGTACCGCGATCAGGCCAATGGTGTCCACAATGGCGAACTTGTCCCGGCCCGGCATGTAGATACCGGAGATACCGGCCAGGCGCGAGTTGTCCCGGGTGTGGCATTGGATGCAGTCCAAAGATTTTCCCGCCGGGGCCACCATATGGGTGATGGGAAAGGCATAGGTGGTTTCCACATAGTCAAATTCACCGGAATAGGGCACATCCAGGGTCTGATTGCCTATGGTGATGGCCTCATCCATGTCAAAGGTGGTCCAGAATCCTTTGGGGCCGGAAAGCAGGGGGGCCACCAGCTGTTTGTTGATTTTGTCGTAAGGCTGTTTTCCCCGGTGGATCTTGAAGGGATGAATCCGTGCATTGGGGTCATCAGGGGACCCTAAGGGGTGGCTCACCTCTACAATCTGCTGGGGATCGATTTCATCTTTTATGCCGATATTGTCAAAGGATCCGTTATACCAGAAATACTGGGGCACCACATTTTTTGCCCAGATAAAATCACCTTTAATGGATTTGTAGACAGGTTTGCCGAACTCCCCTTTTACTTCATAGGGCTTGCCGTCTTTCATTTTGCCGGCCGTTGTCCAGTCCCACCACATTTTGGTGGGGTTGACCCGGGCAAATTCCGGGATATGGCAGCTCTGGCAGGCCACCTTGTCTGTGTGGTCGTTCATCTTGGTACTGGCTTTGTGGGGGGTGGCACTGTGACAGGATTCACAGGTGATTTTGGAGGCCATGTCATCCTGGATCAGGCTTTTTCTTTCCGCTGCTGCGGGACGGGTATACAGCCGTCCCGCAATATGGTGTTTGACCGTGGTATGACAGCGGGTGCAGGTAAAGTCAGCGCCGTCCACTGCCATGTGCACATCCAGCATCCGGTTGGGTTTGGCCAGGGAGGTATCCAGGTCCCCGTGTTTTACCCCATCGCCCCCGCCGCCTTTGAAGTGGCATTCGCCGCAGTTGTTCCGTCCGGGAAGCGTGACCTTCTGTACTGCCGTCCGTATACCGGATTGCAGTTCTGCAACGATTTCCAATATATCCGGGTCATCATCCCCTTCAAAGGCAGCCAGATCTGCAAAGGTTTCCTTGAACGGAAATTTTTCTTCTCCATGACAGGCCAGGCAATTGACCAGCCCATCCCTGCCGTCCCAGCCGGCATGACAGCTCAGGCAGCCCTTGTCTTCCATGGCATTGCCGGAAATACAGAAATTGTTTACTGCATGGCCTGCCTTGCCGTTCATGATCCCGGGCTTTTCAGAGGGCACTTCCCAGGTCCAGTGGATGGTTTCTTCAAACTGCATGGCTGCATCCGTATGACAGGAAAGACAGGCCTGGGTGATCTGGTCTCCGGATGTGAAGTTCTGGTCCAGCTCTGTCAGTTTGCTGTGGTCCACCGTGGTCCAGTGTTTGTCGGCCCTGACCGCCTGTTTGGCCAGTTGCAGTCCCAGTGCCTCTTTTTCTTGTGCGGCTGCGGCCACCGATGCCGCTGCCGGACCAGTGACAGCCAGGATCCCGAAAACCAGCACAGCCGCCAGTGCTGCTGTCCACCGGGACGCATGGGATGCCGGCCGGTATGAATCGTTTGTCCGGCTGAATGCCATTTTTGCCTGGGCGTTTTTTGCCGGACCGCCCCGGTCATTTTGCTTCAGATGTATTCCCATAATGCCTCCGAAAAGAGATCAGGCTGCCGCAGCGGGCAGATCCATAAGCATCTGCACGCTGCGGGAACTGGTTTAGCTGCATGTGGCAGGTGCGGGCGAGTCTTTGGCAAATGCGTGGAAATAGGCATGGATATCCTTGATATCCTGGTCAGATATGGCATCCCATTGTGCCTGGCAGCCAAATACTTCAAAGTTGCGGGATTCAAAAATCTGTTTCCATTCGGCCCGGGTCATGTCAGCCGGACTTACAGTGGGGGAGGGGGAATCCACGCCCCCGTTTTCATGGCAGGCCTTGATCACTTTGCGGTAGGTGTATTTGCCTTTGCGTTCGTTTCCGTCCGGGGCGTCTTCGGCAAACACGGCGGGAACGGATCCCAGGGTGAAAAGGGCCAGGGTGAAAAAAACAAGCATCTTTTTAAACATGGGTAATTCTCCTTTGTCTGTCATTGTCTGTATTTTAATCTTTTTTTTCTCAAATGTCTTTCGTAATTATTTTTTGGTTCATCTGCAAAACGCAAATGAATTCAGAGGATGACTTCCGGTTTACGTGACTATTTTGGCGCCTTGATGGTATAGGTGCCGTCTTTTTTAAAGCTGATCTGGGCTTCCACATAATACACATCTGTCAAAGATTCTCTGACATCTTTGACCATATAATAGGCTTCGCCGCTTCTGGCTCCTGTGGAACATACAAATACCACTGGTTTGTCTGCCGGTAAATCAGCGATTTTGGGCTCTAGTTTTTCCACCGGGATGTTCACGGCAGTCGTAAAATGGCCCTTTGCAAATTCATCCGGGTCCCGGGTGTCTATCAGCATGATGGATTCCGGATTTTCTGCCAAAATGGTTTTAAACCGGTCCAGATCAATGGATCCCTCTATTTCCCCTGCCTTGACTGCCACCGTATCAGCAGCTGCGCCAAATTGTTTTTTCCATTCAGGATATCCTAAAGCAAACACGGACACATCTTTGTATCCCATCACAAGGGCCCTGGCTGCACTTTTGTGGCTCAACCGGCATTCGAGCCCGCCGCAATAGAAAATAATGGGTGTTTCAAGGCTGCGGGGCAGTTTGCCGGACAGTTCATCAAAATGGGTAAATGGAATACTGATGGCCGTGGGAATATGGCCTTTGTCGTATTTGGGTTTCTGGGGACGGGCGTCCACCACCAGGGTTTTGTTTTCCGCAATTTTTGCAGCCACAAACTCTGCTGATACAGCGGCATAGGCCCCGGGCTGGTTGATATATTCAGGAAATCCCTTGGCAAAAACCTTTACATTGGTATACCCTAACTGCTCTGCTTTTTTGGCGGACTTGTGGCTGAGTTTGCATGCCACGCCCCCGCAGTAATAGATGAGCAGGGCGTTTTTGTCTTTGGGCAGAAGATC
>JAZBPL010000072.1:0-28233 GCA_036351635.1 Desulfotignum sp. | reverse complement strand
TCACCCATCACCTCCCGCACCTTTGCGGCAATGTCATCCATGGAAAAGGGTTTCTGCATGAAATGCACCCCCTGATCCAGCACCCCGTGGTGGGCAATCACATTGGCGGTGTAACCGGACATGAACAGCACCTTGAGGTCCGGGTACAATTGTGTCAGCTGTTGGGCCAGGTCCCGGCCGTTCATCCCTGGCATGACCACATCGGTGATCACCAGGTGAATTCTACCGGCATGGGCCTGTGCCTTTTTCAGGGCGTCCTCCGGGGAGGCAGCCGCCAGTGCGGTGTACCCCAGATGCGCCAGCATGGCACAGGCCAGGTCCAGGATGACGGTTTCATCCTCCACAACCAGAACGGTCTCGCCATGGCCAGACGGCATCCGGGTCTTTTTTTCCGGCGGCGCCTGTGCCTGGCTTTCTGTGTGGCGGGCCAGGTAAATCCTTATGGTGGTGCCTTTGTCCTCTTCACTGTACACATTGATAAAGCCGTTGTTCTGCTTGACAATGCCGTACACCGTGGCAAGCCCCAGACCGGTGCCTTTTCCTGCTTTTTTGGTGGTGAAAAAAGGCTCAAACATATTTTCCTGGGTTTCTTTGTCCATGCCGCAGCCGTTGTCACTCACCGCCAGCATGACAAAATCACCGGGCATAAAGCCCGGGTGCTCATCACAATATGCCTGGTCAAATGTTTTTGTCCCGGTTTCAATGGTGATTTTTCCCACATCTGCTATGGCATCCCTGGCGTTCACACACAGGTTGGCCAGGATCTGATCGATCTGCATTGGATCCATTTTCACGGGCCACAGGTTGTCGGCAGGCTGCCAGGACAGATCAATATTCTCCCCCATGAGCCGGTGCAGTATCTGGAGCATGCCCCCGTCAATGGTTCGGTTCACATCCAGCACCTGCGGGGAGATGGTCTGCTTTCTGGCAAATGCCAGCAGCTGGCGGGTAATATCTGCGGAACGGACAGCGGCTGAATGGATTTTTTCCAGGTTGTCATGCAGGGGGTCAGAAGGATCAATTTTGCCCAGGGCCAGTTCTGCATACCCGAGGATCACATTGAGCATATTGTTGTAATCATGGGCCACCCCTCCGGCCAGCCGGCCCACGGATTCCATTTTCTGGGCCTGCTGAAACTGGGCATCCAGTTTTTCCCGTTCCGCTTCCGCCTTTTTGCGGTCCGATATGTCCATGATGATGCCTTCAAGGGCCTGCACCGACCCTGTTTTGTCATATACCGGAACCCCCTGTTCATATACCCATTTTTGCTGTTTTTCCGCGGTGATGATCCTGTATTCCAGCTTTGCCGGAATATGTTCAGCCACTGCCCGGTCCCAGATATCATACACGTGCCGGCGGTCCTCGGGCAAAATCAGGTCATTGAAGGAAACCCTGCTGTTGTTCTTCAGGTCATCGGGTCTGTATCCTGTGAGGGCAGAACAGCCTTGGGAAAGAAACTGCATGGTCCAGTCCCGGTCGTAACAGCAGCGGTAGACCATGCCGGGCAGGTTGGCCATAAGAACCGATTTGCTGCGCTCACTTTCCTGCAGTGCAGCGCCGGCCTGTTTCGCCTCCCGCCGCAGCCGGGCTTCTGCCCGGTACAGCCGCTTATATTTTGCCATTTTGTGCTCCTGCCAGACCAGCAGCCCGATGACAACCAGCCCGCCTGCCATGGCTGCAAACAGGGTCAACAAAAAACCGGACCGGACCTGCCACTGGGCAAAAACCCGGTCCGCATCCTGCTTGGCCACCATATACCAGGGAGAATCCGGCACCGGCAGCAGCACAGCCACCACATCAACCCCGCGGTAATCTTTTCCCTGGACAACCCCCTGCCGGCCCAGGGCTGCCATAATCACCAGCGTATCCTTTTTGGCCACGGAAACCTGCAGTTTCAACGCTGTATTTGCATACATGGCCAGGTTGTTGAGAAACACCACCGCATCTTTGTCCCGGCGCACCAGCAGGGTTTCTCCGGTCTCAGCCGAAGCAGGCCAGGATCTGAGCAGGGGATACAGGCCCTGTTCCGCTTCCTGGATGAGGACGAGCCCGCCCAGGGGCTGAAAATCCGGAAGAACAGCGTCAGGACTCTGGCCGAACACCGGAACAACAATACTGATGCAGGGTTTTTCCTGCCGGTCATCCATATGCATCCGGGCAAAAACCGGTGTGCCCTGGTGCAATGCTTCTTTGAGTGCAGATGCATGTATGGAGCTGGTCTCTGCATTCCAGGTCCGGCCGAGCTTGTTGCGCCCTTCCTGGTCAAGGACCAGCACTTCAGTGTACTGGTACCGTGAGGGAAGGCTGGCAAACCGGGTGCGCAGAAGGTGGGCGTTCATGTCCCGGGGGTCTGTCAGAAACCGGATCACCTCCTGTGCCAGAAAAGGGATTTCCATCACTGCAGCCGCCTGTTCCAGCTGATTTCTGCGCCAGGCGGCAATGGCCGCTGCCTGGCCCTGCCCGATTTCAGTCAGATGGGCAATGGCCGCCTGCCGGGCGGCTTTGGCCTGGCTGTTGTAATACCATGCACCGCCGGCCCCCAGCACCAGCAGGGCCAAAGCCAGAATTATAACTATCCAGACAGGCAAGGCATCTGTCCTGGTATCAGTCATTATGGTGTACCCTTTTGAAGGGCCGCACTGTTCACGGCCTGGTGTCCGTTGCCCATGGAGAGATAGCTCACCACTGCGACAGACAGCAGAATCACATCCGGAAAGGGAAACACAAGCAGATGTTGTAAGGATATTGTTTTCAATTTAGGGCCATCTGTAATAATAATCATAAAACCAAGCAGGCAGATACGCATAGCCCAGACAGGCAGGCTTCCACGCACATTTTCTTGGGATAAAAATCTATATTATAAAAGATAGATAATAAAGGTTCAAGGTTTTTGTCGGCAGGGCGTGTGTGTTCAACCAGTTCATTCCCGGTGCTCCAGGCTTCTTTGTCCGGTTACGTGACATGCAGCCAGACGGAAAAGGAAGCAGCGGACAAGAGCGTACACAGGGAGATGGCGGTGACGGCAAAATCCACATCCCCGTTCATCTCCACGGCCATGACATAACTGACGGTGGCTGAAGGTGAGGCCAGCAGAATCAATCCGGGTAGATATATTTCTGAAGACAGCCCCCATAAGGTATACAGAAGAACGCCCAATCCCGGCACCAGAAACAGTTTGATGCCCGCAGCCGGCAGCACCGGTGCCAGTTGTGATTTCATCAGATCAAAATTCAGGGTGGCGCCGATGAGCAGCAGTGCAAGGGGCAGGGCCATGCCGGAAATAATATCCAGGGTCCGTGCAAGGACCATGGGCAGCGCCGCATTGGTCACAGAAAAACAGATGCCGGCAACGGCAGAAATAATAACAGGGTTGCCCATGACTTTTGACACGATTTTGCCGGCACTGTGCAGGTTAGAATCTGTGTCATTATAAAACTGCAAAACAGTTACAGACAAAAGGTTCTGGAGGATCATGATAAAACCGATGAGCAGGCTGGCGCTGACAAAACCCTCCTGTCCCAGGTAGTAATAGGCCACGGCCAGTCCGATATAACCCAGATTTCCGTGAACCCCGCTTTGGACAAAGGTACCGAATCTGCGGTTGGGTACATGGAACAGGCGCCCCAGGATACAGGTAATTCCAAAAGACAGAAAAACAGCGGCAAGGGTGCATCCTAAAAGAACCGGATTGAAATCGGTTTTCAAGGATCCTTTGGCGATGGCGGCAAACACCATGGCCGGAATGGCAAAATAAAACACAAGGCGGTTGGCAGGTCCTGTGAAACCGGCCGGTATAAAGCCTTTGCGCCGGGCAAACCATCCTATGAGAATCACACTGAATATGGGAATAATGGTGTTAAGAATCTGCATTGGTTTTAATGTGATACTGCTGCATGAGACGGTAGAGATGGCCCCGGGAAAGACCGGATATTCTGCAGGATTCTTTGATGTTTCCCCTGGTGACGGCCAGCAGATGCTGCAGGTAGACAGCTTTTGTGCTTTCGATATGGTCCTTGAGGGGCGGTATGGTTTCCGCAGATCCCAGAGCCGATGACCGGGGTTTTTCTGCAGGCGTGCCGGCATCGCCTCTGGCTGCAAATTTATGCCGGATGTTAAAGGCGCGGATATGTTCGGGCAGGTGATGGGGAAACAGCGTGGCCCCGTCCCCTGCTTCCGCACACACCAGATCCAGGGTATTGAACAGTTCTCTCACATTTCCCGGCCAGTCGTAAATCTGCAGTTCATCAATAAATGCCCGGGACATATTGCAGACATTCTGGGGATAAAACCCATTCTGCCGGCTGATATGTTGCAGAGCAAGCACAGCCACATCCCTGCCCCGCTCTTTTAACGGGGGCAGGTGAATGTTCATGGAAACGATTCTGAAAAACAGATCTTCCCTGAATTTGTTTGCTTTTACCATATCCTCCAGATTGCGGTGCGTGGCACAGATCAACCGGAAATCACTCTTGACTTCAATTTTTCCCCCCAGGGGCCGGAATTTTTTTTCCTGCAGTGCCCTGAGAAATTTCTTCTGGACATCAAAGGGAAGCTCCCCGATCTCATCAAGAAACAGGGTGCCTTTGTCCGCCATTTTCATCAGCCCTGTTTTTTCCATATCCGCACCGGTGAAAGCCCCTTTTGTATGGCCGAAAATCGTACTTTCCACCAGATGTTCGGGCAGGGCAGCACAATCCACCACCACAAACTCTGCAGGGGCTCTTTTGCTGTTGGCATGAATGGCTTTGGAAAAAAGCTCTTTTCCGGTGCCGGTTTCACCGGTTACCAGCACTGGAATATCCGTGTCTGCGGCCTTGGCGACCTGTTCCAGGCAGTATGAGATTGCACGGCTCTCACCGATGATGCCTTCCCGGTTGAGGGGTTCTTTGGGATGTCTGGCCTGTTTCTGCCGGCGGTATTCCACCGCCCTTTCCAGGGCAAATCTGAAATTCTTGGAAGAACCGGTTTTGGAAATATAATCCCAGGCCCGGGATTTCATGGCGATTTCCGCCCCGTCAACATTTTCATCCCCTGTGATAATGATAATCTCCGGAGCTGATGGATGCTGCCGGATCGTATCGATGGCCTCAAGGCCGTTGCCGTCGGGCAGGTGTACATCCAGAAAAAGGATATCCACGCTGTGTGAAAAAATTTTTGACAACCCCTGTTTCAGGGTCAGCTCATAAGCAACATCATACCCCATGCCGGTAAAAATTTTGGACAGGAATCTGCACACCTGTTCATCATCATCGATAATCAAAACATCATTCATGCCGCTGTTATCTTTCATCATTTCCTGGTTGCTGCTGTACGATCATCAATTATTTGCTGCCATCATCACCATGATAAAACTCAGCATAATGCTTTTTCAGACACTCCTGGCAGATGCCATGGCTGAATTTTGCATCAGAATGCTTGTCCAGGTAGCTTTCGATCTGGTTCCAGTACCCCTGGTCATCCCTGATTTTTTTGCAGTGGGAGCAGATGGGCAGAAGACCGCTGAGCTGCTTCACATTGGCCAAACTCTTTTGCAGTTTTTCAATAAGGTCCTCATTTGCCTGCTCCGCTGCATTTCTCTTTTCAAAATGCAGGCTGTTCTGCAGGGCAATGGCTGCCAGTTCTGCAAATCCCTGGGCAATCCTGGCATCATTTGGGGTAAACCCTTCTTGCTTGTTGGCCAGTCCTATCAACCCTACTGTCTTTTGTTCCAGAACAAGGGGTGCAAACAAAACATTTTCAAGCCTAACATGCCCGTCGGGCAGGTATTGCTCCCACTGGCTGTCCATAAACCCGTTATCAAACACTGCCTTGCCGGTGTCATAGGCAACCTGGCGCAATCCCCTGATGGGCATGGGCAAATCAGGGGCAACACTGCAGGGCAGGTTGCCGGCCTCAAGAAACAGCACCTCATTTTCACTGCCGTCTTCCGACAACAGGGCAACATATCCGGAGCTTGATCCAATGAGTTCTGAACAGATATCAAACACCGTTCTTGCGGTTTCTGCAAACGCTTTCTGCTCAAGCACGGCCCTGGCACCCTTGAGCAGGCCCTGGATCTCCAGTTCCCTGATCCGGGAGGCTTCCAGTGCATCTTCAAGTGCCTTTTTTGTCTTTTTATGTTCTGTGACATCGGTTATCATTAAAAGCAGTTCCGCTTTATCCGGACGGTCATTCTCCTGCTTTTCAATGTGGGAAGCAGCCGCCATCTGCACATGACATATCCTGTTGTTTCCTGTCATGATATCTGCCGCAATCTGTTTACCGGAGGGATTTTTGAAAAATGCCGTGAACCGTGCCCTGAAAACAGCGGCATCTTTTTGGGACAGAAGATCGGCAAAGGCCAGGCCCTTTTTATTGATCTCCGGGTTCTGGAGCAGGTGTGCAAACGTGGAATTGATCTGTTTGATAATACCGGCAGTATCCAGGATCACATATCCCACCGGTGCATTGTCAAACAGGCTGACATACCGGTTTCTGGTATCTTCCATCGTTTTTTGCACATGTCTGAGTTCTTCGTTCTGAATTTCCAGCTCAATCTGGTGGATCTGCAGTTCTTCCAACAGATTGCGGACATCTTTTTCACTCATGTGCGCAAGGTTTTCCAATGGATTGTCGCACCGTTTTTCCGCCTGCTGCCGCAGTTTTTTCTTATATGCTTCTGATGTCATTTCCACCTGCTCCTGGTGTTTTTTTCGCATACCTGTTTTTCATATGTCCTGGGTATCTGTTTTCCGGTGCAGGGATATGGTGTCGGTGATATCTTCAAACATGGCAAATACCTGAAACGGTCTGTCTTCTCCCTCATTGAATTCAGGAATAGCATCCACCTGTATCCATCTGTGCTCCTGCAGCCGGGGATGAAACACCCCCATGACAAACTGCCTGACCGGCCTGCCGGTTTCCAGGGCCACCATTGACGGGTGCTGGGGCCCGGGAAGTTCTGATCCGTCCGGTTTCAGGGCTTTCCAGTCCGGGTCCATGGAGGTTCTGCCGTTCATCTGGTCAAGGGTCAGGCCCAGAATTTTCTGGGCCGCGGGATTGGCGGAAATAATCCGGCCGTCTGCCCGCTGGTACACCACCCCCTGGTGCATTCTTTTAAAAAGGGTATTGTATTTGAGCTTGGCCTCTTCCAGCTGGGTGCACATTGTCTGCTGGTCTGTGATATCTTCAAAGCTGACGGCCAGCTTGTTTTCCGGCAGGGCAAATGCCACCACCCGGTAGATGCCTGAATGGGTATCATCCTCATATGCCAGTTCATCCAGGCGGCAGGGTTCTCTGGTGTGCAGGGCTTGCTTGAATTTGTCATAAATCCCCATCTCCATTGCCCGGGGCCAGATCTGGTCAAAGGATTTTCCCTGCCACCGGGCCAGGGTGATGCCGGTCAGTTTCTGGGCCTTTGGATTGGCACTCTCCAGAATCAGATCGCCGGCATCATTCACGGTGTAGATGAACAGGCCTGCCGGCATGTGGGCCACAATATCACTGGATATTTTCCGGGTCTGGATCAAATCCTTTCTGGTCTGGTCCAGTTCCGTGGTATCCACAAAGGTCAGCATGAACCCGGCATAGGTATCAGGCCCGATGTGATAGGGCAGAATATGGATCAGATAGGTAAGGTCTTCATGGTCCTTTTTTTCAAAAGAAATGCCTTTGTTGTTTTTCTGGACGGTTTTCACCGCCTCAAAGGCATCAAAATCAACCAAATGATGGGACAGATGGTTGATGGGCCTTCCCATGTCCTTGTCCAGGATATGGAATATTTTGGTGATACCCGGTGAATATTTGCGGATTTCATAGTTTTCATCCAGGATCAGCACCTCGATGCCGGAACTTGACAGCAGGTTCTCCACATCATTGCTCATCTGGGTCAGCTCGATGATCTTGGTCTGGTATTCTGAATTGACCGTAATCAGCTCTTCATTGGTGGACTGCAGCTCCTCATTGGTGCTCTGCAGCTCTTCATTGCTGGCCAGAAGCTCCTCATTGGTGGCCTGGAGTTCTTCATTGGATGTTTCCAGCTCCTCTATGGTGGCCTGGAGATTTTCATTGGAAAACTGGAGTTCCTGCTCAAGGTCGGTAATTCTCTGCTGGACATCCGCCTCAAGATCATAGGTTTCAATGGCACTCTGCTCGGTATTTTCCTGCTTTTTGGTTTCTTCAAAAAAAACCGCCGCAAGGGGGTCGGTGGATTTCTGATCCGGCAGAGGCAGGATGCGCAGCCGTACGGTTCTGGTTTCGTTTTTCTGTTTTATTTTGACGTTGGAATACACCAGCTGCTGTTTTGTCCTGAACACCTTCTGGATCCCTGTGGCCAGGGGAATGGCAAGTTCTTTGACCGCCATTTTTGTGATATCATACACCACCCTGCCGGAAGGCACCTGAAAATAGTCCCGGGTTTCACCAAAAATATGCAGTACTTCCATCTGCTGGTTCACGATGGCGGACAGGGGCAGGTATGCATTTTCCAGGGCATTTACATACCGGCTCATAAGGTTGGTGGCATCTGCCGGGTGCTGCCTGCGGCGCTCTCTGTAAGGAAAGGAAAAAGGCTGGGGGCCTTTGTCTTTTTTTTCGCGTGTGGTAACGGTATCTGTCATTTGCAGGTCCGGAGATATCTTGCCTTTGGACCGGTAAATTTTGAATTTCTGGTGCACGGTTTCGAAACAGTCGGTCATGTTGCCGATGGTTTCACTGGTGCCTAAAAACAGGATGCCGCCCGGGTTCAAAGAGAAATTGAACATGCGCATGGCTTTTTCCTGGAGCACCGGCTGCAGGTAAATCAACAGGTTTCTGCAGGAGATCAGATCGATTTTTGTGAAAGGCGGGTCCATCACCAGATTGTGCTGGGCAAACACGACCATTTCCCTGATATTTCTGGCAATCTGGTAATTATCGCCCTTGCGGTAAAAATATTTTCCCAGCAGCCGGGGGGTCAAATCCGCGGCAATACTTTCCGGATACACCCCGTTGCCGGCCTGCATCACCGCATCCCTGTCCAGGTCGGTGGCAAATATTTTAATATCTTTGTTTTCGCCGGTTTTTTCCATCGCCTCCTTTGCCAGAATCGCAAGGGTATAGGCTTCTTCGCCGGTGGAGCAGGCCGTGACCCAGAACCGTATCTCCCGGTTTTTAGCATTGCTGATCAACGGCGGCAGGCAGGTTTCCATCAGCTCCTTCATGGGGGCCGGGTCCCTGAAAAAACTGGTGACCCCGATGAGCAGTTCCCTGTAAAGGGTCATGATCTCCACCGGATATTTTTGTATATACCGCACATAATCATCCAGATCATTGATCTGGTTGACGGTCATTCTGCGCTCGATGCGCCGGGAGATGGTGGAGGGCTTGTAATAGGTAAAATCCACCTTGGTGCGTTCCCGCAGTTCTGAAAATATCCGGGTAAGCCCTTTCTGGTCATTGATCAGATTTCTGGATTTTTCTTTTCCCGCCACATAGGGATGGTCAATAAATGCCAGCAGCTGTGCCGGCATTTTTTCAGGGGGCAGAATAAAATCAGCAACCCCGGTTGAGATGGCGGCCCTGGGCATGCCGTCAAACTTGGCAGTGGTATCATCCTGGACCATGACCATGCCCCCCTGCTCCTTGACCGCCCGCACCCCCCGGGTGCCGTCACTGCCGGTACCCGATAGAATGATGGCAATGGCCCGGTCTGCCTGGTCTTCTGCCAGTGATTTTAAAAAGATATCAATGGGCAGGTTCACCCCGCGGATATTGTCTTTTTCCTTTAAGACCAGTTTGCCGTGAAAAATAGACAGGTTTTTTTTGGGGGGAATCATATAAATATTATTGGGTTTCACCTGCATGCCGTCTGTACACCTGTGCACGGGAATTTTTGTCTTCTTGGACAACAGCTCCACCATCAGGCTTTTGTAATCCGGGGACAGATGCTGAATAACAATAAAGGCCAGATTGCAGTCTTCAGGCATATGCGAAAAAAATTCTTCAATGGCTTCCAGCCCGCCGGCAGAAGCGCCGATACCCACATAGTGAAATCCAGGATCCGGTGTTTTGTCTTTTTCCATTTTCCAATTCTTTTTATTAGAATTCAGGTTTGCCGCAATCTTCATTAAGGTTGAAGATTTCACCATAGCATGAATATAAATATTTTTTAAAGCCTAATCTTTCATTCCGTCAATCTGATGCGGGTGCAGCAGGTTTTTATCTCCATCACGGTATGCTTCATTTTTTTCTGGGTTTGGCCCTGCGGGTGGCCGCAGCAGATAACGGATCATCCGGCCAGAAATGTCTGGGATAGCGCCCTGCAAGATCCTTTTTTACCTCTGTATACGTGTTTTTCCAGAAATTTTCCAGGTCCCGGGTCACCTGGACCGGCCGGCCGGCCGGGGAGAGCAGGTGCAGGGTCACGGCAATACGTCCGCCGGCCACAGCAGGGGTTTTTGTCATGCCGAACAGTTCCTGGAGCCGCACCGCCAGTACCGGGGACTCCACCAGTGCATGGCCGTCGGTATATGCCACAGGAATACGGGAACCAGACGGCACCGTGATGTGGGAAGGGGCCAGGTCATCCACCCGCTGCCGGTCCTCCCAGGACAAAAGAGACATGACTGCCCCGGCCAGATCCACCTGCTTCAGATCCCGGGCAGACCGGGCATGGGTGAGAAACGGCCCCAGCCAGGCAGGCAGATTTTCAGACAACGCCTGGTCGGACAGGTCCGGCAGACCGGTGATGCCGGCATGCTCCCGCAGAAAGCACACCCGGTGACACAGGTGTGTGAGTCTGCGGGTCCAGGGAAGAGAGGACAGACCCATCTGCTGAATGCCCGCAATCATGGCTGCCTGGACCGCTTCAGGCGCCGGATGCGGCAGGGGGCGCTGTGTGATGAGAATCCGTTGGTACCAGGTCTGGGTCCTGGCGGTCACCAGCTGTTTGTCCTGGTCCCATGCCACAAGATCCCGGGTCTCCATTTTTGCTGCAAACACCTGTTCCAGTTCCTGCAGCATGATGGGGGCTGCCAGGAAAATCACCGCATTTTCCGGGTGTCCCTGCACGTGGGCCGCCAGGATGTAATCATGGCCTGCCACGGTATTGGGTGCTTTGAAATATGCCCCGGAACCCGAGGCCATGACATAGGACAAAGGTCCCCTGCGGCGGGCCACCCGTTCAGGAAAGGCCAGGGCCAGGGTGATGCCGGCTTTTTCCGGATCAGGGGATGTCTCTTTGATGTGCATCCGCCGGGCCAGGCGCAGGGCGCCTGTGAAAAGATTCTTTGCCTGATTCCGGTGTATGTTCTGATCCTGGTGCACCTGCCGGTCATGGTATGCATCCTGTTCCCGGCTGTGCCCTGTTCTGCCGGCGCTATTTCTGTTTTGATACAGGTAAGCCAGCATCTCCAGGCGCACCCGGATATCCGGGTCATGGGACCTGCCGGTCATCATATCTTTTTCCTCCAGCAGCACTGCCAGGCAGCAGGCCAGAAACCCATTGCCCTGCCGTTCTGCCGCCAGAATCATATGGGCCAGGCGGGGGTGTATACCTGATCCGGCGACAGCCCGGCCATGGGGGGTGATGCTGCCCTGGTCATCCAGGGCACCCAGAAGGCACAAAAGATCCCGGGCCGCAGAATACTGCTCCCGGGGGGGCGGATCCAGCCATGTGAGGTCTTCCGGCTGCCGGACGCCCCACAGGGCCAGTTCCAGGGCAACCCCGGCAAGGTCCTGCTCCAGGATTTCCGGCCTGGTAAACGGCACCAGTCCCTTGTGCACATGTTCCGACCAGATGCGGAAGCATATGCCCGGACCTGTGCGGCCGGCCCTGCCCCGGCGCTGATCTGCCGATGCCCGGGAAACCGGCAGTGTCTGCAGACGGGTAAGTCCTGTGCCCGGAAAAAACCGGGGTTTGCGCATCAATCCCGAATCCACCACAATGGTTATCCCTTCAATGGTCAGGGAGGTTTCTGCAATGGCTGTGGCCAACACCACCTTGCGCATCCCTTTTTTTGACGGCGCCAGGGCAGCCCATTGTTTGTCAAAGGACAGCAGACCGGACAAAGCAAACACCTGCACATGGGGGCTGGTGTTTCCCGCCAGGAGCCGTGCAGTCTGCCGGATCTCCGCCGCACCGGGCAAAAACACCAGAATATCTCCGGAATGCGCTGACAAGGCGTTCAATACGGCGGCGGCGCAACCCGCCAGCACAGGGCCGAACCGGCCGGGTCCAGACCGGCCGGCATCCGGGGGCAGGTACACTGTCTTAACCGGCCACTGCCGCCCCTGGGAGACAATCACCTGGACCGGGTCCAAAAGCGCAGCCAGGGCCTGGGTATCCATGGTGGCGGACATGACCAGAATCCGCAGGTCCGGCCGCAGCACCTCCGCCGATTCCAGGCACAGGGCCAGCCCCAGATCGCTGTGGATATGGCGTTCATGGAATTCATCAAAAATCACCAGACCCACCCCGTCCAGGGCAGAGTCATTCTGGAGCATCCGGGTGAGAATGGCTTCTGTGACCACTTCAATGCGTGTGCCGGGACCGACTTGTGTTTCCATGCGGATCCGGTACCCCACGGTCTGTCCCACAGGTTCTTTGATTAATCGGGCCATGAAATGGGCACAGGCACGGGCTGCCAGCCGCCGGGGTTCGAGCATGAGAATTTTTTTGCCTGCCAGCCATGCCTGGTTCACAAGGGCCAGAGGCACCCGGGTGGTTTTGCCGGAACCGGGCGGTGCCTGGAGAATGGCCCGGCCGGTGTGCCCTAAAGCACTGATGAGCTGCGGCAGCACTTCGGCCACCGGCAGCTCCGGCTGGAGATCAGGCATGCCGCCCTTTTGCCCTGTATGAGTAAAGAATTGTGATTGCCTGTTGTCCTTCATCCATTTTTGGGATAATACCTGGGATAATAGATTTTACTATACATTAGGAGTCGTACCCATGACATCCCCTTTAAAACAAATTGTTATTCCCAAAGAAAAAGCGGTTTTCTGGCTGGATAAAAACGGCATCTGGCACAATGAACATGGAAAATTCGAGCATCCCAAAATCATCGCATATTTTCACAAATCCATCCGCAAAGATGACCAGGGGTTCCATGTGTTTCAAATACGGGACCAGTGTGAGGAAAAGGTGTATTTTCCTTATGAAGACACAGCCCTTTTTGTTTTTGACCTCAAGGGAACCGACACCCTGGTCCTCAACACCACAGAGACAATCCCCCTGGATCCATCCCGGCTGTTCACACGCAACGACAATCTGTACATGCAGACCCCTGAGCACTGCATCAAATTCGGCCAGCGGGCGTTGATGAAACTGTCCAGGATGCTTGTGGAAAAAGAAGAGCGACTGTTTCTGGTGCTGGACGGCACTGCCCATGAAATCGAACAGAAACCAGATTAGAAGTCGACCCCTGGCGCGCCCGGACCAAACCGGCAAGCAGCTTCATGGAAAGTTATATGAAAGCCGTCAGCACTCCGTTATCAGCCTCCTCAACCATTACAAATCTTCCCCTGCTGATTACTAACCGCTAACGGCTAAAGGCTAACAGCTAATGGCACTCCACGCAGGTGACAGGCCCGGCCGCCGGCAGGTCATCCGCATTGGTGATACCGGCTTTTTCAAAGGAGCTGCGCTCCTTTTGCATCTCCCTGTGGCAGGGAAGGCAGGTGTTGTGATACGCTGCCAGATAATAGTACACATTGGCCGGATCTTTGATATTCCTGGTGGAGGGGTCCGGTTCCAGCTGGTCATGGCACCCTTCGGTTGTGCAGCCCTGGACCTCATCCTCCCCATACCATTCATGGTGGCATAACTGGCAGGCATAATCAAAATGGGCCCCATGGGGAAAGTCCACCGCTGCCCGCTCGGGATACACCCCTTCAGGGGCCTCTATGGTCAGGGTGCCCAGGGGAACAGGCAGCATCTCCAGATCATTTACCGGCTCTGCATGGGGATCAGGATGGCATCCTTCACAGGCAATAGGTCCGGTGTATATTCTTTTGCTGCCGGCAGCTTTCTGGTTTTTTTCTTCCTGTCGGTGGCAGTCCCTGCACACCTGGTGGTAGGCCCCTGCCAGGGATTTGATCCGTTTTTCTCCCAGGGGTGTTGTGCCCGGGGGCGCGGCCCACAGGTTTTCATGGCACCCGGCTGCAGCACAGCTTTGGACCGGGCCCGCCTTATCCCATTCATGGTGGCAGTCTGTACAGGCATATGCAAAATGCAGGGAATGGGGAAACACAACCGGTGAGAGCTGGGGTTCGCGTTCAGCATCCGGTGGGGCGGCTAGGGTCATGGTACCGGTGGGGAGCATTAGCTGTTCCGGGTCTTTGTCCGCCAGTACAAGATGCTGGCCCCAAATTACCATCAGTACTGCAACGCAGCAAGCCAGACGTGCATATGATTTCATCGTGTTCCTCCAGTCTATAGTATTCATCAGGGTATTTTTACCGCCTGTAATGCCCAGCCGGGTATGTGCTCTTATTATTCTGTCACATGATCTATATAAATTGTTGGCAACAAAATCAATATATAATCCCTGGTTTTTTTGTCCGGCAGCATAAAAACCGGAATTTTTTACGTTTTTCTGTGCAGAATTCCGGTCATACACCCCACGGCCCCGTTGGCTTTCTGCAGCTCTTTTACCGGCACCGGGATGCAGCAGATACCTGCGGCTTCATAAGCGGCAATGGTTTCTGGATTCCCGGCCGGCAGCATAATTTTTTTTGGCCCCAGCACCACAAAATTAAATGCCATGCCGGATACTGCTTCTTTTTCACAGGGAAGGGGTTTTACCTGGAATCCGCGGTCTGTCAACGCCATCACCAGACCATGGGGGGTCCTGCGGGGCCAGATAAATGCCAGATCCCTGTCCACTATTCTGAGCATGCCCATAAAGTGCATGGTGCCGAAGGGCAGGTCAAAGGCCAGGGTGGTAATCCCCATTTCCGAAAGCAGGGTGGTGATCTGGTCAATGGCAGCCTGGTTGGTGCGCAGGCCCCGGCCGATGACTGCGGTATCCGGATCCAGCCACATGAGGTCTGCCCCCTCAAAAGTGGCAGTACCGGTGAGGGTTTTGAGAATGGGAATCCCCAGGGCACCAAGTGTTTTTGCAACCCATCTTTCTTCGCCGGCCCGTACCGTGGAAGCGGGCCGGGCCAGGATGGCCCCCTGGGGGGTCATGGCCAACAGGTCCGCACAATACACCTGGTTCGGCAGGGTGGCAGGACCAGGTGTCATCACCTGGACATCCACCTGATTTTTCTTATAGATATCCACCATGGTATTATGTTCTGCCCGGGCCTTTTCCAGGTCCAGGCAGCCAGCCAGCTGGCATTTGTTGATCTGATCCGGGGAAACTGCCAGTTCCGGGCCGGGCCGGTGAACCAGTACGCTTTTCAGGGGCTGCCATTCACTGTCAATGCCGCAGGCAGCCCATATATCAGCAATTTCCCGGGCATGGGTCCTGGTTCGCGGAGACCACCCTTCTCCCCCGTAGGCGGCGGTGTCAAAGGAATCTGCCGGGCTGTACCATGCTGCAGGACTGGGCCCTGGTGCCGGCCTGCTGTCATCGGTCTGCATATTGCTCCTGTTTTTATACTTATCCGGATATCCGGTATTGTGCTGCACGGTTCATGGTACCGTGTATTACCCGGCCTGCCGGAATATTGCAACCGCAAAAAACAATCCCGGGCCGATATCGGGCAAAAAATCCCATACAACCCAATCGGTTTCGACTGGCTGCGGCTGCATCTATTGACAAACACGGATTCAGCATAACTTTACAAAGTGCCGGGTTCATGCAGGGCCAAGGCATGAAAGAGAAAAACCCATGAATGGTGTAATATATGTAATGCGCAGCGTGCTGTACCTGCGGTATTTTTTTCATAAAATGACAGCCACCGGATCATTTGGACGCCGGCATGCCCAGTGGGAAAAAACACAGGTTCTGTCCCGGGAAAATCCGGTCAAGGCCGGGTTGTTTCGCCACCATATCAAGCAGTTTCACGAATCATCCTGCTCTGTTGCAACCGTGGCCTGTGTGGTGAACACGCTTTTAGAGGTCCAGGGCCGTCTGCCGAAAACCCCTTTTACCCAGCAGGATCTGCTGGACAAAGTGACCACGGCCCACTGGAAAGAACGTATGGGCCCCAACGGATACCAGGGCCGGCGGGGATTGCCCCTGGCAGTACTCGGTCAGGTGGTGAAAGCCAGCCTGAAAACCTTTGGTATTGCCCACCAGGCAGTGGAGGTGGTGGAAGCAGTAAGGATTCCGGATAAGATGAAGGCCTGCCGGCAGGCGCTTTGGTCCAGGCTTGAAACTTTTGAAACCCGGGCAGACGGCATTATCATTGCCCATTTTGACCAGGGCAGCCTGCTTCCGGAATTGAACATACCCCATATATCGCCGGTGGGGGGATTTGATCCACACACAGGCAGGGTCCTGCTCCTGGATGTGGACACTGCTGTGCCGCTACCCTATTCTGTCTGTTTTGACACCTTTTACAGGGCTATTTCCACCCATTACCAGCATCTTTTTCATCTGTTCGGGTATGGCCGGGGCGGGTATATTTATATCCGGCTTTAGTGCCTTACACCGCTGTTCATGAAAATTAAGGGCCGGGCATCTCTTGTCTGTGTTTACAAAAATACCGATAAGAGATGTCCCGGCCCCACTGGTATTCCCAGGTATGGCACAGCCGCTTGACAGGTCAGACCATACCTGGGGGTAACGCGCTGAAACAGCTATTCTTTGGGTTTACCCATGACCTCGGCAAACATCTCCATATCCCAGTCACGGGCCGCAGCCACATTCTGGCGGAACTTGAGAAAATCAATGGTATCCTGACCGGTGATCTTCTTGGTATTGAAGGCGCCGAATCCCAGGAACGCCTCGCCGCTCATGTTGGCGGCCAGCCAGTGGCGGTGGTCGTTTTTCATGGTGTCCCAGAAAAATTTCTTTTTCTGGCGGACATCCTCGATGGATTTTACCAGACAGGCCGGGAACAGGTTGGCGAATTTCCAGATTATCTTATCCACTTCCTTGTCCAGCAGTTCAAAGTCTGCATTGGCCTGGTGCTGTTTGACCAGGGCCTTTCCCTCGGCAAGGGCATCCCCGGTTTTGTATTCACCGTATACGATCTCCCCGTCTTTCACATAGGTGTCGGTTTCAATCATGGGGTTTCTCACCCATTTGCCGTCAATTTTCAATACCGGCACCACCTTGGAAATCATGCCTTTCATTTTCATTTTATAGGCAGACCACATTTCACAGGACACGCAGTTATACATGGCATCTTCCATGGTCAGAAACCAGGGCAGAAAGTCGGATGACCCGCCGGCCGGAGAAGACCCGTGTTTGGGGCCTGCCTGGCCGAAAATGGCCAGATCTGATGAAATGGCAAGGTCACAGGCCAAACCGATCTCCTGGCCGCCCGCCACCCGCATGCCGTTGACCCGGCAGATGACGGGTTTATGGCAGCTCAGTATGGCGTCCACCATGTGGTTGAACAGCTCCATGTACTGGCCGTATTCATCACAGCGCCGGGAGTAGTATTCTGAATATTCCTTGGTGTTGCCGCCGGTGCAGAAGGCATAGGGACCCACTGCAGTAAAGACAACGGCGATGATGCTTCTGTCCAGAGAGGCGTTTTCAAAGCCGGCGATAACGCCCTTGACCATGTCCGTGGTGTAGGAATTGTACTGTTTGGGATTGTTCAGGGTGATCCAAGCCACGTATAAATCTTTTACCACATTGCCTTTGGGATCGGTCAACGGTTTTTTTTCAAAAATCACGCCAGGGGCTTCGGTGCTCCAATAGGGATTTCTGTGTAATGAATGGTCTTTTGCCTCATTATCTCTGGGCATCCACTCTAAAGCCATAGGTTCCTCCTTGTTTTTTCATATGGTTTGTCTGTGTATTTTTTAATAAAAGTCCGTCACTATCCGATATAACCGCCATCCACTCCCAGCACCTGGCCGGTGATATAGGAGGCATCATCCGAGGCCAGAAACACAAAGGCAGGGGCGATCTCTTCAGGATCTGCAAACCGTCCCAGCTGGATCCGGCCCTCATATATCTTGCGCAGCTTTTCATCGGACTGCAGCTTGCCGGTCATCTCGGTTTTGGTGATGCCCGGGCAGATGACGTTCACGGTGATGTTGTACCGGCCCAGCTCCCGGGAAGCGGATTTGGAAAATCCGATGATGCCGGCCTTGGCAGATGCATAGTTGATCTGACCAATGGTACCGAAAATACCGGCTGTGGAAATCACGTTGATGATCCGGCCGGAGTTCTGCTCTTTCATGTGGCGGCCTGCAGCCTGGCTGGTGTTGAAGGCGGCCTTGAGGTGGATGTCAATGATGGCATCCCAGTCCGCTTCCTTCATTTTCAGCAGCATGGACGGTTTTGACACCCCGGCGTTGTTCACCACGATATCCACACCCCCCAGCTGTTTTACGCACTCTTCCACCATGTTCTGGGCACTTTCATAGGAGGCCACATCCGCTGCCACAGCCACCCCTTTCCGGCCCAGTTTTTCGATTTCCGCCACGGTTTCTTTTGCCGCCGTATCATTGGAATGGTAGTTGACCAGTACATCTGCACCCTCCTTTGCATAAAGCAGGGCAATGGCACGGCCGATCCCCCGGCTGCCGCCGGTGACAATGGCTTTTTTTCCTTGCAGTTTCATACATTCATCCTTGTTTGTAAATGCTTATAAACTATTAAAAATCAGGCACCAGTACGATACGCTGATCAGGTGACTTTTTATGGGCTTCATCAAAACTTTCCACAATGGTGCTCATGGGACGGGTCTGTACAAACGCTTCAAAATTAATTTTTCCGCTGGTGATCATGCCCAGTACAGAGGGATAATATTCCGGCAGGCATCCCCAGGTGCCGATGAGTTCCGCATCAAATGCCATGAGCCGGGAGATGGAATACTCCACCTTGTGGGGGCCGAACCCCACCACCAGCATTTTGCCGGTAAAGCTCAACAGGGCCAGCCCCAGTTCCTGGCCGGGTTTTGTGCCGGACACTTCAAAGATTTTCCAGCCAAATCCGGGCAGCCCTTTTTCCTTTCTGAACGCTTTGATTTCACCGGATATCTCTTTGGTGGTTTTGCCCATGGAATTCACCGTAAAATCCGCTCCGTTTTTGAGCATGGTGTCCAGGCGTTCCTGGTTGATGTCCACAGCAATGACGGTGGCACACCCTAAAGCTTTGAGAATCTGGACCATGTACTGGCCCACACCGCCCACACCGATGACGATGGCATGGTCACCCACACCCACATCCGCGCGTTTTGCCGCCTGGAAAGGCGTGGTGGCGGCATCTGCAACTACCGCCAGTTTTTCCAGCGGAATGCTGCCCCGGTTGGTGACCGGGCACAGGTCAATGGCCGGCACCGGGATATGGGAGGAAAAACCGCCGTAAATACCCATGGAATTGCCCGGCATTTTCTGGGCCAGGCACCGGTTGCCACGTCCGGTCTTGCACAAATGGCACTTGCGGCAGGGCATGACCGCCGGGATGATCACCTCTTTTCCCATCCATGCCTGTACATCCTCAGCTGCAGCCACAACCGTCCCGGAAATTTCATGGCCCAGGGTCAGGGGCGGTTTGTTGACCGTCGGCACCCCGTAGTAATAATAGCCCAGGTCAGTGTGACAGATACCGCAGCCCGCAACTTCCACCAGGACATCGCCTGGTGCCAGATCAGGCACGGGAATCTGTGTCTTTTCCAGTTTGCCCGGGGTTACATCGCCGGTGTCCCGGTCTTTTTTAAAGGGTTGGATCATTTGCCATGTCTGAATGGTGTCAGGAACATTTGCCATTTTTCTCTCCTTTCCATGTTTTATATTTTCTTTGGGTATACAAACAGATGCAGATCAGTAGCAGATCTCTTAAAAGGTGCTGATCTTTGCTAACATTTAATTACTTTGACTTTTGTGCCGATCCAGTCGGGGGGCAGATAGACCCGCCCGCTGTTGCCGCTTGCGTTCACTTTTTTCTCGATCATTTCCCGGCCGTAGATCTCAAACTTCACCTTTTTTTCCCTGTAATCGGATGCAGATCCTTCCTGATTTTCATCTTCGTTTGTCATAATGCCGCAGACTCCTGTTTACAATCCCAGGGACAGC
Source organism: Desulfotignum sp. (assembly GCA_036351635.1). Lineage (GTDB taxonomy): Bacteria > Desulfobacterota > Desulfobacteria > Desulfobacterales > Desulfobacteraceae > Desulfotignum. The sequence continues at coordinate 8,123 of JAZBPL010000072.1, read as the reverse complement.
CTGATAATATTCAGCTGTTCCATAGATACTATTTAGATACAATACAGCTACATGTCAAGAATTTATTTATATATTTCCTGCCATTGGTTTGCAGAACGCCTTTCTGCCGGCTGCTGCTTTTTGCCTTTACAGCCAGTTGACCACCTGCAGTATCCTGCGTTCTGGATATTTGCTATAGCAGCATGCACGCCATGGGGAGCCCCTGGCGGTTTCCTGTGAACGGACCGTCAGAGCCGGACAGGGATGAGCGGAGATGATTGGTGTTGACTTTCATATCCCCTGCCTCTAAATTATACACATGTATGCCTGAACCCCATCCTTTTCCCAGGAGGTCTGACATGACACACCCGGAGTTTGCATCTCCCTGCGGCCTTTACTGCGGTGTCTGCGCCATTCGCATCGCCCACAAGGAAAACAATGAAAAATTCAAGGAACGTCTGGTGGCGGTCTACAAGGGTGAGGTGCCCGGCAAAGGCACCCTGCCCAACTGCGAAAACCTTACCACAGATGATATTGTTTGTGAGGGCTGCCTGTCAGACAACCGGTTCATGCACTGTCAGCAATGTGACATCCGGGACTGCACCATGGCAAAAGGCATTGCCGGATGCCATGAATGCGATGATTTCCCCTGCCGGTTTATTGAGGAATTTCCCATGGCCGTAGGAAAAAAAGTCATGATGCGGTGCACGCCTTTGCGGCGGGAAATCGGTACTGAACAATGGATGCAGGATGAAGAAGACCGCTATTTTTGCCCGGAATGCGGCCACAAGGTTTTCAGAGGGGTTGTCCGGTGCAACCAGTGCAAAGCCGGACTGAACCTGGATTGAGATGAAAATTCTTCATATCATCAGCCAGGCCCCTGATTTTACGGGAAGCGGTAAATTCATCCAGCAGATCATCCTCCAGAGCCGCAATAAAGGGCATGCCAATTTTCTGGTGGCCGGGATCCAGAAAAATTTTAGGCTACCGGAAGGCTTGATCGAAGCATCCCATTGCCTTTTTGTCCAGTTTGACGGAAAAGACCTGGATTTTGTCATTCCCGGTATGAGCGATGTCATGCCCTATGAAAGCCGGGTGTTTTCCAGAATGGGGCAACAGGATCTGGCCGCCTACCACCAGGCATTTGAAACAAAAATCCGCCTGGCAATAGACCGGTTCCAGCCCGATATTATTCATACCCATCACCTGTGGATTGTCTCTGCCATTGCCAGGCGCATCAGTTTCGGCATTCCCATGGTCACCTCCTGCCACGGGACCTGCCTGCGCCAGCATATCCTGTGCCCCAACATCAGCAGCCGCATCACAGATGATCTTGAAAAGATAGACCATGTCATCGCCTTGAGCCAAAGCCAGAAACAGGAGATCATCAAAACTATCGGGACAGACCCGAACCGCATCCATGTGGTGAGCGGCGGTTACAATGATGCCTGTTTCTTCCATACCCCCAAGGCCTTTGACGGGGTGGTGGAACTGGTCTATGCCGGCAAACTCAGTTTTGCCAAAGGGGTGCCCTGGCTGCTCAACAGTCTGGCCCGGATCCGGCACCTGCCTTTTTTGCTGCATATGGCCGGCAGCAGCAGTGCGTATGAAAAAAACCGCTGCCTGGAACTGGCCGGGAATCTGGGGGAAAAGGCGGTATACCACGGACCGCTGGGCCATGACGACCTGGGCGATCTTTTGCGAAAGGCCCATGTGTTTGTGCTGCCTTCTTTTTATGAGGGCCTGCCCCTGGTGCTCATGGAGGCCCTGGCCTGCGGGTGCCGTCTGATCACCACGGCCCTGCCCGGGGTAAAGGAACTGCTGGCAGATGAGGAAAATGGCATGGTAAAACTGCTGGATCTGCCTCCCCTTGAAACCATTGACACCCCGTTTGAAGCCGACATCCCTTATCTGGAGTCCCGCCTGGCAGAGGTTCTGGCGCAATCCATCCATGAAATACAAACCTGCACAGAACCGGACTGGGATTATGCCTGTGCCAAAACCTTTCCCTATACCTGGGAAAAAATATTTTCAAAAATCGATCAGGTGTATCAAACAGCCAGGGCGGTTGTCAGTCCCTGATCCGCTGCTTCAACACCCGGATGATGCCTGAGCAGACCTGGTTGGCATCCGCCACCATGGCCACGTCCGCCAGCTGCATCATGGTGGCGTTGGGATTTTTGTTCACCGCCACGATGAACCGGGCATCGGCCAGGGCGGCTGTGTGCTGGATGGCGCCGCTGACACCGAAAGAAAACAGCACCTTTGGCCGGATATGCTTGCCGGCCTGTCCCACCAGGGCCTCGGAAGAGACCCAGTCCGCATAGACCACGGGCCGGGTTGCCCCCACCTCAGCATGCAGCAGGTCTGCCAGGTCAAACAGCTTTCTGAATTTGCCCTTTGATCCCATACCCCGGCCGCCGGTGATGACGATATCTGCGGTTTCGATTTTCCGGGCCCGGGCCGGGTGCAGTTTTGATTTCAGGCACCGCACCCTGGGAGAAGGCATGGTATCGGGCAGGGGAACGGGGATCACCGCTCCTTGTGCTGCATCGTCGTGGGGCAGTTCCTGGAAGGTCCCGGGCCGGATGGTGGCCATCTGGGGCCGGGTATGGGGGGTTATGAGCTTTGCGATAAGGTTGCCGCCGAAAGCGGGTGCCACCTGCACCAGCTGTCCTTTGTCATCGATGTCCAGATCGATACAGTCCGCGGTCAGGCCGGTTTTCAGCTGTTTGGCCACCCTGGGGGCAATCTCCTGGCCGAACCGGGTGGCACCGATGAGCAGGGTTTCCGGCTGGAATTTCCTGACCAGGGCAGTCAACAAAAAGGCATAGGATGCCACATTATAGGTCTTCAGGAACGGATCGTCTGTGACATAGACCTTTTGTGCGCCATGGGCAATGTATTCTTTGACATAGGCATCCACCTTGTCCCCGAACACCACGGCACACACCGCGGCACCAGTTTTTTCTGCCAGAACGCTGGCCCGGGCCAGGATCTGGAGGGTGACCCGGCTCTGGAAATAATTTCTGTAATCCGCCCATACCCAGATCTGTTTTTCCAGACTCATACGTCCCCTTCATGGTCATGGGTTTTCAGATCTTTTCCCATGGCACCGGAAATAATTTTTCCATAGTCGTCAAACAGGGTGTCCACCATTTTTTTCACCGCACCTGTCAACACCCGGTTTTCCTTTCGGGTGACCGGGGAATACACATCAATGATTTTTGTGGGAGAGGATGTCAGGGCGTTGAAATCCTTGTTCAGCCCCAGTGCCGTGCCGTCCAGCACCCGGATATCACCGGCGGTGAATGCCGCTTCCACCCCGCCCAGGGCCACATACCGGGGGGTATACAGATCAGATTCACCGCCATGGTCGATGGTCACAAGTCCGGGCAGGTCCATCTCCATCAATTCCATGAAATCATCCACATGCCGCTCCACCCGGACGCAGTCATGGACCAGTTCCAGGCGGCGGGCATATCCAACGGCGGGAATGTCCAGTTCTTCCGCCAGCTGGGGTCCCACCTGGGCGGTCTCGCTGTCACTGGACATGGCCCCGCACAGGATAAGGCCGGCATCCGGACAGTGATCTGTGATAAATTTTCCCAAAATAAAGGCGGTCATGCAGGTATCGGCCCCTGCCATACAGGGATCTGTTAGCAGCACCCCCTGGTCTGCGCCCAGGGCTTTTGCCTCATAGAGTATTTCTTCGGCCATGGGCGGTCCCATGGAAACCGCGGTGATACGGGCCTGGTTTTTTCCCATACCCGCCTTTATCTGCAATGCTGCTTCCAGGGCACGCCGGGCAGAAGGATCCATCATGCCCTGGGCGGTTTCCCGTTTCAGGGTCCTGGTTTTCGGATCCCAGGGCAGTTCCGATACCATGGGGACCTGTTTGATGCACACAACGATATGTAACATACACATGCCTTTGTTTATTATCAGGTGGGCCGGGTCAAAATATCCCTGGCAATGACCATGCGCTGGATTTCACTGGTGCCTTCATAGATTTCGGTGACCTTGGCATCCCTGAAATACCGCTCCACGTCATACTCTCTGCTGTAGCCGTACCCACCGTGTATCTGCACCGCCAGGTTCGTCACCATCCTTGCCGTGGTGCTGCAGTGGAGCTTGGCCATGGCAGCTTCGGCAGAAAAGGGCCTGCCGCTGTCTTTGCGGGCAGCAGCCCGGTATAGCAGCAGCTGTGATGCATCGATCTGGACCGCCATGTCCGCCAGATAGTTCTGGATGGTCTGGAACCGGGAGATGGGCTTTTTGAACTGCTGGCGGGCCTTGGCATAGGACACGGCTTCATCAAACGCGGCCCGGGCAATGCCCAGTGCCTGGGCTGCGATGCCGATGCGCCCGGTATCCAGGGCGGACAGCCCGATTTTCAAGCCCTGGCCCATGGTTCCCAGGCAGTGGTCTGCCGGAATGGCACAGTCTTCAAAAAACAGGGATGCCACCGGGTTGGCCCGCATGCCGCACAGATCTTCAATCTCCCCCACGGAAAAACCCGGGGTGTGGTTTTCCACAATAAACACAGAGGACTGAGCAGGATCGGTATCAGATACGGCAAAAACCAGGATGGTGCCGCAGATACCGCCGTTGGTCACAAAAATTTTGGTGCCGTTGAGAACAAAGCCGTGGTCTGTCTTCCGGGCCACGGTCTCCACCCCGCCGGCATCAGAACCGGCATTGGCTTCGGTGAGGCAGAAGGCGCCGATACTGTCACCTGCCGCCATGGGCGGGACAAACTGCTGCTGCTGCGCCCTGGTGCCGAACCGAAGAATGGGATAGATCCCCACACTGTTGTGCACGGTGATGCACAGCCCCAAAGCTGCAGACACCCGGGAGATTTCCTCCACCACAATGGCGTAGCTGGTGCTGTCCAGACCAGCCCCGCCCAGATGGGCAGGTGTCTGAAGACCAAAATAGTGCAGGGGTTTCATCTTTTCCATGAGATCTTCCGGGAATCCAGGACCGTTGTCCATCTCGGCTGCCCGGGGCCGGATCTCATTTTCCGCAAATTCCTGCACTGTCTTGCGGATGAGCTGGTGTTTCATGCAGGGATTACAATCCATGCCCGTTCCTTTGCTGTGTGTTCCCGGAAAGATTACGCCCCAAAGGCGGCTTCAAGGATGTTCCGGTAGTCGGCCGGCCCTAAGTCCCTGGGATTGGATGCATTGGAGTTGTTCTTAAAGGACATGTCGGCAATCAATTGAAACTGGTCAGATCCGATATTCAGGTCTTGGAACGCTGGAATCTCAAGGGCCTTGGACAGGTCTTTGATTTTCTGGATGAACATTTTTGCTGCCTGGTCATCGGATGCGGCATCAATGCCGGTGGTCCGGGCCAGGGCCGCCATTTTCCGGGTGCAGGCCGGCAGGTTGTAGTCCAGGACATGGGGAAGAAACATGGCATTGGCCACCCCATGGGGAATGTCATACAAAGCACCGATGGATTCGGAGATGCAGTGCACCGCAGTGACATCGGCATTGCCGAATGCCAGACCGGCCACCATGGAGCCATACATGAGATTTTCTCTGTGCCGTGCATTGGCCTGGATATCGGCAAAGGCCTTTTCAATGGATCCCAGAATCAGCCCCACCGCCTTTACTGCATGGGTATCGGTGATCAGTGTGGCCGGCTTTGCCAGATAGGCTTCCACTGCATGGGTCAACGCATCCATGCCGGTGGCTGCTATCATGGGCTTCGGCAGTGTAAGGATAAGATCCGGATCCACAATGGATACCGCCGGATACAGCTTCGGGCCCTTGATGCTCATCTTGAATTTACGCTCCACATCGGTGATCACCGATACCCAGGTGACCTCTGATCCAGTACCGCAGGTGGTGGGAATGGCCGCAAACGGCAGGGGATCCACTGCATATTTTTCTTTGCCTTCATAATCCTGGATATCCCCCGGATTGGTGGCCAGCAGGGCCAAAGCTTTTCCCGCATCCAGCGGGCTGCCGCCCCCCAGGCCGATCACAAGATCCGGCTTGTGCCGCCGCAGTTCTGCGGCGATTTTGTTGATGGTATCGGATTTGGGGTTCGCCTCTATGGTGTCAAATACGGGTATCTTTCCCAGCCGGTCGAGCACCGGTTCCAGAAGCCCGGCTTCAGCTACCCCTTTGTCTGTCACCAGAACCGGATTTTCCGCCTCTATAACCGTTGACACCTGCTGAATTTCCCCCGGTCCGAAATACAGCCGCGCCGGCATGTGATATTGCATGCATCCTCCATGGGTAAACAACACAGGCAAAACAAAGATGGAACCGCCTTTGTTTTGCCTGTGTTTCTCTATTATATTGTTTAACTATTGTCCTTTTGTTTGACCGTTTCAATGATTATAAATGGATACCCTGGCTGGTGCAAGCAAATTATCACATTTGAGTCAGGTATGATGGTTGCAGTTGCAATAAAGTTGCGTTTTGGCAAATGTCATGATAAATAAAAATACTAATAAATATTTAAAAAAAATGCTGCGCTTCACCCCCCGGTGAGCATTTTGTTCGGCGGGAAGCGATGTTTGTTGATAGTGTAGGTCATAGGCGCCAAATTATCACAATAAGGAGATTATCGGCCATGAATATTGAGTTGGAGAGAGAGGAAGACGGCAGGTGGATTGCCGAAGTGATAGATCTACCTGGTGCCATGGCTTACGGCGCAACACGGGAGGAAGCCATTGCAAGGGTTAAAGCCCTTGCCCTTCGAATTTTGGCTGATCGTGTAGAGCACGGGATAGCTGTTCCTGAGATAACAAAAGTCTTCGCACTTTCAGCATGAGCAAATGGCCGTCAAAGAAAGCTCGGGTTGTATTCGCAGCACTTTTGCAATTAGGATGGCATGTGAAGCGGCAAGGAAAAGGATCCCACCGTCTGCTCGAACGGCCGGGGTGGCCGGACTATACGTTTGCATTTCATGATGGGGAAGAAATAGGGCCGAGGATGATGGCACGCATTGCACGAAGAACGGGACTCACGCCAGACGATCTATAGAAGGTTTCACTTCAGCAACTTCTTGAGACAAAAAAACGGCTTCAGCCTGTGGAATTTTTTCCATTGACCCGGCCTGAAAAAAAACAGGACCGGCAAAACAAGACGGTTAGATCTGTTTTACCGGTCTTCTGAAATCTATATTCCTTTCAGTCTGTCTGGTGATGAGGTCTCCTACACCAGGTGCTCTGCTACCAGTTCGGCAATGTCCCTGGTTTTTACCTGTTCATCCTTGTCCAGTTCCTTCATGCCGTCTTCGATCATGGTCAGACAGAAGGGACAGCCCACAGCAACGGTTTCCGCTTTTTCCGCCACGATCTCTTTTGAGCGCTCCACATTGATGCGTGATCCAATGGTTTCCTCCATCCACATACGGCCCCCGCCGGCACCGCAGCAAAAACTTTCTGTACCGTGCCGGGGCAGTTCGGACAGGCCCTGGTTGGACAGGCCGCCCAGAATGGATCTGGGGGCATCATAGATCTCATTGTACCGGCCCAGGTAGCAGGGATCATGGTAGGTGAGCACACCTGCCAAAGATTTTTTCACCCTGATTTTACCGTCCGCAATCAGCTGGTTGATGAAATCTGTGTGGTGGATCACCTCGTAGTGGCCCCCCATCTGGGGATAGTCATGCTTCAGGGTGTTCAGGCAGTGGGGACAGGCGGCAATGATCTTTTTTACCTGATACCCGTTGAGCACCTCTATGTTTTCAGTTGCCATCATCTGGTACATCATCTCGTTACCTGCCCTGCGGGCAAAATCACCGGTGCATTTTTCCTCGGTACCCAGAATGGCAAAATCAACTTCGGCGGCCTTGAGAATTTTCACCAGGGCCTTGGACACTTTCTGGGTTCTGTCATCAAAGGAACCGGCACACCCCACCCACAGCAGGTACTCGGCATCCGGATGGTCAGCCATGAGCTTTACATCCAGGCCTTCAGCCCAGTCAGCCCGTTTGTCATACCCGATACCCCAGGGATTGCCGTTCCGTTCCAGGCCCTTGAAGGCCGTGTTGAGTTCCTCGGGATATTCCCCCTGCATCAGGGTCTGGCCCTGGCGCATGGCAATGATCCGGGGCACATGCTCGATGGTCACCGGACACACCTGTTCACAGGCCCGGCAGGTGGTGCAGGCCCACAG
>JAZBPL010000071.1:0-18813 GCA_036351635.1 Desulfotignum sp. | reverse complement strand
GCGCTGGATGCAAACCAGCTGTATGAACTGCTCAGACTCCGGGTGGATGTGTTTGTGGTGGAACAGGCCTGTGCATATCCGGAACTGGATGGCAAAGATCTGCTGGCAGATACCCTGCATCTCACCGGCCGGGCACAGGACGGCAGCCTGGCTGCCTATGCCCGGATACTGGCGCCGGGTGCCCGGTTTCCCAACATCAGTTTCGGCCGGGTGGTGGTGGCGCCCCTGTACCGGAAAACGGGACTGGGACATGCACTGGTGAAAAAGGTCCTGGATGAAGCCGGCCGGGTATGGCCGGGCAGGGATATCACCATCGGTGCCCAGACCTACCTGGTCGATTTTTACCGCTGCCATGGGTTTGTGCCGGTGTCCGCACCTTATCGGGAAGATGGGATTGCCCACATTGACATGACCAGAAATCAGGCTTAGATTATTTTAAAAAAAAGAACGCTGGATTTCCACCCTTAACCAGGGAGATCAAGATGACATCTTTGCTGTTTTCACCGTTTACCATCAAAGAGATTACCTGCAGGAACCGCATCGGTGTGGCACCCATGACCCGGATGTCGGCATCCGGAGACAGCATCCCCAGAGAGGATGTGCTGCAGTTTTTAATCACCCGGGCCAAAAACGGGGCCAGCCTGGTGTACACCGAAGCCATCGTGACCGATTATGAAAGTGCCCAGGGCTATCCCGGTCAGGCCAGGATGTTGAACCAGAACCAGGTGGATGCCTGGAAAAAAGTCACAGATGAGATCCGCAGGCACGGGGCTTTGTCTGTGTGCCAGGTATTTCACTGCGGCCGCATGGCCTATGACGGGATCAATCCGGCCAACCGGGTAATTGCCCCCAGTCCGGTGGCACCGATGCAGGAAAATCCCATGACCGGTGCACCATATCCTGTGCCGGAGCAGATGAGCCGCTTTGATATGGACCATGTGATCAACGGGTTTGTGGAAACCGCCAAAGGGGTTGCGGCAGCCGGATTTGACGGCCTGGAGCTGCACTGTGCCCACGGGTATCTGCTCAGCCAGTTTCTGTCTTCCTACGCCAACCGGAGAACTGATGCCTACGGCGGGTCCATGGAAAACCGGTACCGGTTTGTTCATGAGGTGATCCAGGCGGTACGGCCGCAGATTCCTGGTAACAGGCTTCTGCTGGTAAGGGTTTCAAACTGGGGCATTGCTGATACGGAAGTCTCTTTGTTTTCCGATGCTGCAGAATGGCAGAAAATGATCCAACTGTTTTCACAGGAGCCCATTGATGCAATCTCCGTTTCCACCTATGATTTTTCCCAGCCGGCATTCGGTACAGACAAAACCATGGCCGGCATCACCCGCGATGCCACAGACCTGCCCCTGCTGATCTGTGGAAAAATTTTTGACAAAAAAACGGCAGAACAGGCATTGCAGGACGCAGATCTGGTGCTGTCAGGCAAATCCATGCTTTTGAATCCAGACCTGGTATCAGATATTGCCGCAGGCCGGAAACTGGCTTTGTATGGATCTGAAGAGGCAGGGGTTGCCTATACAGCAACGCCGCTGCCATGATTTTGGCATGTGTATACCAGACGCCCCTGTTTGTTATTCATACAGACTGTTGGTGGTGAGTTTTGAAGCAACCGTAGTACTATAAAAAATAACCGGAAAAGACCAGGGAGGATTTTTATGGACTTAGATGCATACCGCGCAGCAATTTCCGATGCCATCCAGAGTGAGATTGATGCAAAAAAATTTTACGAGCAGGTTTCCCAGCGGATTAAAGATGACTACCTCAAGGGCGTATTTGCAGGATTTGCCAAAGAAGAAGCCAGACATGAACAGATCCTTACAGATATATTGCACCAGAAAAAAATGGATGCCGAATATTTTGACTGTGACAAGGATTTCCATGTGTCGGAAACCATTGAGATGCCGGAAGTCACCGCAGATATGGACCTTAAGAATGCCATCGGCCTGGCCATGAAAAACGAGGAGATCGCCATGAAAAAATACACGGGCCTGGCTGAAAACTGCACTGATCCCGGGTTGAAATCCATTTTCATGGACCTGGCAGCCATGGAAAGGGGCCACAAGCACATGATGGAAGAAAAATTTGTGGATGTGGCCTATCCTGAGGTGTGGTAACTCTGTCCGGGGCTGTAAATGTCGTAAAAACAGTCCGGGCTGTCAGGACAGGGGCAGTTTGACAAAAAAGGCTGTGCCGCTGCCTGGTGTGGAGGTTACACCCAGTTCACCCCCATGGTTTTCCGTGATGATGAAATATGAGACAGACAGACCGAGCCCTGTGCCGATGCCCACCTCCTTGGTGGTAAAAAAGGGCTCAAATATCCGTTTTCGGACATCTTTGGAGATGCCCGGACCGTTGTCACGGATCTCCACCCCTGCCATGTTGTCTTCCAGAAAGTAACGTATTTTAAATCTGGGCTGGGGGGTCCGGCTATCGGACATGGCCTCTACTCCGTTTTTCAGGATGTTGAAAAACACCTGCTGAATTTTTGTCTTTTCACAGGGTACCGGCGGCAGTTCTGCATCCTTTTCCATAACAATATCAACAGCCAGGATGTCATACTGTTTTTTCAGGTTGAAATCGTTTTTTACAAGATCCAGGGTGGCATCCATCATTTCCGATAGCAGATGGCTGGACCGTCGGCTGTCGCTCTTGCGGCTGAAAGACAGCATGTTCTGCACAATGGCTGCAGCCCGTTTTCCCACAACAATGGCCTGGTCCATGAGATCAAAAATCTGCCGGTCTGACATGTAGGCAGCAATTTTATTCAGATCAAGGCCATGCTTTCCAGCTGTTTCAAGGTTGGCAGGCAGGGGCCTGGACAGCCGGTTCTGGATCACCTGGATTATCTGGAGCATACCGGCCAGAGGATTGTTGATTTCATGGGCCATGCCTGCCGCCAGACCGCCCACGGAAATCATTTTTTCCGAATGGACCATCATCTCTTCCATTTTGGCCCGCTCACTGATGTCATCAACCCGGATAACCGCTCCTGGCGGACTTTCTGACAGGATGGGATAGATGGTAATGTCGGTGACACAGGGCCGGCTGTTCAGAACCAATGTGGTTTTTTCTTTTTTCTGGACATTTCGGGTCTTTATGGCAGTTACAATATTGGGAACAATTTCAGCACCATGGGGAAAGACTGCCGAGAGAAATCGTTTCCGGGCCTGGTCAGCAGATATACCGGTCATTTTTTCCGCTTCCAGGTTCCACTGGGTTACCACCCCTTTTTCATCCACGCCGATGAGGATGGAGGGCATGGAATTGATGATCCCTCTAACATAGTCCCGTGCATGGCGCAGGGCGGTTTCGGTCTGTTTCTGTTCCGTGATGTCCCGGAAAACAACCAGCCAGCCTTTCTGGTCCTGGTGTTTACCTGTAAGTGCTGAGATGGAAAGGTGCCAGTGATACAAAACACCTTTTGCCGCAAAAGCGGCTTCAAAATCGGCAGGGACACTGACCCGGTGCTGTTCCACAAGACTGAAAAGATCGGGGAACATTTCTTCGGCATCATGCATCCCGGGTACAAAATCTTTGATGCCAAACAGCCTGGTGCAGGCCTGGTTCACTTCCACCACACGGTCTGCCGTGTCTAGCACCACCACCGGATCCCCCATGCTGTCCATGACAGCTTCCCGGGCCAGGGGAATAAGGTGCAGCAGCTGGTAGCGGATTAAAGCCCAGACAAAGATCAGCCCTGTGACCATAAAGGCAAAAGGGGTCAGGTCAATGCCCTGCAAAAACGGGAACTTAAAAATATACACAATATTGCAGACCCAGGGGACCATGATGCCCAGCAGAATGATTTTCAATTGTCTGCGGAAATGGTCCCGGTCAGTAACAAAAACAGCATGTATCAGGATCAGGGCCGCCCAGAAAAGAAGGGCGTAGGAAAAAACAAGAAAGGCCCAGAACCCAGGCCCCCTGTTGTAGAAAAGTGCTTCCATGCCGGAAATGTTTTCTGTCCAGGCATGCTGCCACATGAGACCGTGCAGGTCATTGGTGAACACCAGCATCAGCGTAACCGACGGCACCAGGCAGAGCAGCAGCACGGCGGCGCGGGTCAGTTTTCCGGTTCTGCCGGTTATGGACAGGATGAATGTGAACACCAGCATGCCGATCCAGGCACTCCCTGTATATTCCAGCCTGACCCAGAACAGTTTGACCATAAAATCAGGACTTAACAGCTCCATGGCATAGGTCATGCTCCACACAGCACTGGCAGCAGTCAGCAGCATCAGCTGCCGTGCCCCGAACCTGCGCCAGAAAGGGGCCAGGTAAACAGCAAGACCTATGCTGATCATCCCTGATATCAGGGAGAATATGCCGTATGCCAAATTTCCGTTAAAAGCCATGTGTCCACAGTTTATGCAGCCGTTATACAAAAAGAAAGAGTTTACAACAGAACCTTCTGAATTGAAATCTCTTTTTCATGCTGAATTGCGCAATCACAAAGTAATGGGAATATTTATCCGGGGAACAATGATGCGGGTATCAGGACACTGCCGGTTCACCTGTTCCACAAACGGCGTGATATCCACGGTCCGGGAAACCGGGGGGTAAAAATTGTCGTGGTGATGGACGATGACCGACCCGGGTGTCAGGCGCACCACCAGGTCTGCGGCAATCCTGCAGATGTTTGAATGTCCCTGCAGGGGCAGCATCAGAACATCTGCAGGATTTAAATTCTCAACTCCTCCGGGTGGGCCCCCGGCACTGCCCAGGTGCTGTATGGTCCTGCCTTCCACGGAAAACCGCCAGCTCAGTACCTGGCCGCAGGGATATCCGGTAAACAGCGGCAGTATATGGAAAAAGCGCGTATGCACTCTGGCCAGGGTGGCGGCCACCAGGGAAAGATCAAACCGGATATGGCGGCCAAAGCAGGCCCGGGCTTCCACCTGGCCGAACCGGACAGCCGTGTTGTCCCGGGTTACCCTGTAGATGCAGGTCGGAGAAACCCCCATTTTTTCCAGGGTTTTTGCAGCTGTTGCAGAACAAAATACCTGGGCGGGATTTTCAGGGTCCTGCGACAGGATCTCAGGCAGGTCCATGAGGTGATCAAAATGGCCGTGGGAGATAAAAATTTTGTCTGCCCCGGCCAGGTCAGCAGGTTTTTTGGGCTGCACCGGCTCGGCTTCAGGGTTGCGGCTGACATAGGGATCAATCAAAAACCTGCTGTCTTTGGTGCTGATGTCAAAACCGGCTGTGCCCAGCCATGTGATTTCCATATATCTTTCCTGAGAAAACGGTTTGCATAGGTTTCTTTAAGCCTGCTCCCATTCAGGTGCCGGCTGCCAGAACCGCAGCCCCCACAGCCCCGTTTTCCTGGGGCACATCCCCCACCTGTATAGCGTACCCCAGATAATCTGCCAGGGCCTGTAACATTCCCTTGTTTTTTGCCACCCCGCCGGTCATGACAACGGGTGGTGCGAGGTGTATCTTGCCGGCCAGGGATGCCACACGCAAGGCTGCAGATCTGTGGATGCCTGCGGCAATATCCCGGCGGTCTTTCTGGCAGGCGATCATGGAAATAACCTCTGATTCTGCGAATACCGTACAGATGGAGGATATTTTCACCGGATTTTTTGCCCCAAGGCTTATTTCTCCCATCTGGTCCAGGGGAATCTGCAGGGCCTGGGCCATCACCTCCAGGAACCTGCCTGTACCGGCGGCGCATTTGTCATTCATGGCAAAATTTTCCACATGTCCCTGTGCATCCAGTAAAATCGCCTTGCTGTCCTGGCCCCCCACATCAATGACACCCCGGACACCAGGGTTCAGAAAATGGGCACCAGCGCCGTGGCAGATGATTTCCGTCAATGTTTTGTGGGCAAAATCCACAGATGCCCTGCCGTATCCTGTGGCCACCACCTTGTTGACGGCATCGGCTGATATACCTGTCTGCATGAGTATTTCATCAAACACCTGCCTTCCGGCAGCTGCCGGATTGTAGCCTGTGAACACCGTGTGGGTGGCCAGCAGCTGATTGTCTTCTGTCAGTGCAGCCTTGGCAGTTATGGAGCCGATATCAATGCCTGCATATATCATCGGCCGCCCCTTCCGGTAGCACCTCTTTGAAGGATGATTTCCATGAATGCATCAATGCGGGTTTCCATCTGGGATTCGGAAAAGCTTCTGGGATCCACCATGTCCGCCTCCAGCATGAGAACAGGAATGCCGGTTTTTTTCTGAACAATGTGCATGATGTCCATCTGACCGAAGGAATAGGGCTTGCAGGACCGGTTGGAGTGCATGACCAGTCCGTTTACATCATAGAATTGGATCATGTCCAGGACCTGGTCTGCCATCTGGTCGATGCCGATATTCAGGTAGATACGGGTATATGCCTGTGCAATGGAGTCCAGAAAATTTTCCGGATCAATATACTGGATCGCCCCGCACCAGGCCGAGGTATAGGTGTCAGCCACAAGGCAGGCCCTGTGGTCTGAAAATTTTTTCGACAGCCATTTGAGCCGGTGCCACACCGGCAGGTTGTCCCAGAGCAGGCGGTACTGCTCGTCCGGCACAACCGAGATGCCTTTGGCGATTCTGTCATTCATTTCCATTATCAGTTCTTTGTAAAAATCCACAGCCGTGGTGGTGCCCCGCAGGGTGACAATCAGGGCCAGAAAAAAGAACGCGTCAAAGGCACTCATGGGAGATGGCTTGTGGGCTGTGGTCCTGAGTACCTGCTCCCAGAGTTTCTGCCCTTGAAAAGACAGGTGCCCCACCTGGTTCATGCGGTCCATATCCAGTTTCCGTCTGGTGACAGTTTCCAGAAATCCAATATATTCTGTGATCTGGGTCTTGACATAGGCGGCTGTTTCCGGGAAAAAGCCGGTGTGGCACACCGGGGTATCCAAAATAAACAAAGGCACACCATAATACCGGGCCTGGACCTCATACCACTTGAGAACCGTACCGCAGATATTGTTGCAGCAGATGAGCATGTCAGGCTTTGGCAGACCGCCTATGGGGCCGCCCTTTGCCACGGAACAGCCGATATCGGCTCTGGCATAGGCGCACAGGTCTGAAGAATACCCCATCTCTTCCGCCTTGCTGCACAGGTCTTCTCCCATTTTGGCCGAACCGATCATGGCCCCGTGGTTTTCCGGATACACCGGTATGATGTCCATGGCCACCAGGGGTTCCACAGGTCCCCCGGAGGTGATCCAGGCCACCTGTCTGTTGTTCTGGGAGGCGGACAATGCATCCAGGTAATAGGTGGTCATGATGTCCCGCATTTTTTTTGCGGCTGCAATTTTTGTGTTTTCCCTGTCAATGGTCCTGGTCATGGGAGGGTCCCTTTTGGGTTATATCATGTGGATAAAGGTTTCAATGCGGGTGGCCAGCTGGCCTAAGCTGTCCTGGCTGTCATCCAGTTCCAGGACAAGTGATCTGATGCCGGCGTCATCCAGAAAAGCCTTGATATACGGATAGTCAAAGGCATGGGGATCACAGAATTTGAGCATTACAAATACCACCCCGTCCGCCCCAAGATTTTGGGCTTTTTCAACCAGGGACGCTGCTCTGGTGTGAAGGCCCCTGTGTTTGGCCGGACATACGATGCGCCTGGCATAGCGCCGGGTGATGGCAGCAACAGGCTCATCATCCTCATCTGTCAGGCCCTCAAACCAGCGGCTGCCGGTGCACAGATCATCCCCCACCACTGCAGCGCCGGTATCCTGAAAAAGATCATAAAGAGCTGGCATGTCACACATAGATCCTGAGAGGATAAGGCGTTTGAATCCCCTGGATAGGGCATGTTCAGCATTAAGGTCTGCAGATGCCAGCCGGCGGACCACCTTGTCCAGCAGATCGGCAGTCTGCTGCCGGTCCATGAGCATGGACCCCTTCACAAGGGCATGGATATCCCTGTTTGTCAAACTGGCCGGGTATTTGCATTTATGCGCGTAAATGGAAGAAAGGGTGCTGCGTATCCGGTTGAACAAATGGACGGCATCTGCCAGGGCCTGTTGTGTGATAATGATGCCGGCGTCAGCCTCCAGGTCGGCTTTAAATCTTGCAAGCACCGCTGCCATATAGGTGTTTGCGCTGGGGGTGTTCATTTTGGCCGGCAGGATCACATCTGCAAAAAACGGGTACCGTCCCTTGAGGCGCCATATGTCGGACAGCCGCTGCATGGAATCACAGGTATGGGGAAAAACCGCCCCATGCAGAAAATCCAGGTGTCCGGAAAGGCTGTCTTCCAGCACCCCCCGCACCACAGAGCAGCAATAGGTCTGCAGGTGGTTGTGTGCCAGATGGATCTCTTTTTTGGATGCAAACAGGCGCATGGGATGAAAGCCGGCTGCATATATCAGTTCTTCCGGCGCATAGGAACACAGGGTGCCTATGATTTTCTTATGGGAGATACTGCGGCCCAGGGCGGCCGGATCATCAACAGCCTGGTAAAACGGCATCAGTTCTTTCATGGGTGCAAGCTCTTTCATGGGTGCATCCCTGTCCAGGAACAGGCAGTGGCGCCGGTTCCTGGTTTGCACAAAGATGCTGTAAAAAAAAGTAACCGCATATCAAGACTATTGTATAGCGAACGCTGTTTAATAAGTCAATTGCCGCCTGCAGCAGCTGCATGGAATTTATCCGGCGCTTTTTTCCAGGGTGACTGCATCCACGGGACATGCCTGGGCACAGAATCCGCATCCCATGCACTGGGATTCCTGGATCAGAAAAGGATAGGGATGCAGGTCTTTAACCTTTTGCAGTGTGGTGTCCAGGGCATTGGCCGGACAGGCTTCCACACATATGCTGCAGGCCATGCACAGGTCCAGGTTGAAAAAGGGCCGGACCCATTGTTTTCTGGGTATTTTTGAAACAATTCTGCCAAAGGGATTGGCCACAGCACCTGCCGGGCAGATGCGGCCGCAGGCCCCGCAGTCGATACAGGCTGTATTGGAGACGGTATGCTGCTGTTTTTTTTCTCCTGATATGGCACAGGTGGGGCAGATGCGTTTACAGGCCGTGCATCCGGTGCAGTCGCTGGTTATGAAAAAGGCCATCACGTTTCTCCCGGGCTGTCCAAAGCGCCGCAAAACTCCCTTGTGACCTCTGCAATATGCCGGTCAAGGGGCTTGCCGGTTTTCCGATCCCAGCCGAATGCCTCCCAGTAATCGGCCATCAGGGTATCTATGTCAATGCTGCGGCCCTTGTTGGCACCGTGGGCCATGGGCGGATGTCCCACGGGCCGGCCTTTCAGGGCGAAATCTTTGGGGACAATGCCGTGTTTGAGGTTAAATGCCTGTTTCAGGGTCTGGATCCGGGTGCCGGCCGCCATGTAGTCATCCGGTGTCAAGTGCCAGCCGGTGGCGGCATTGAGCCAGTCAAATATCCTGATCCGGTCAATGCCCAGGAATGCACCGAACAGGCAGACCCCGGCGCCGTTCAGGACATTCAGAAACCGGGAGTTGGCACTGCCCATGGCAGCCTTGTCCGGACCGGTTTCATACCTGCGGGCCTTGGCATACACCAGGGGTATTTTAGGGGCATCAGTGACTTTTTTCCAGAGCCGGTACATCTCATAATAGAGCCAGGCCCCGTTGGTGTGCCGTCCCGGTGCAGGCTCCACACTGTAGTGCAGGGCAAATCCCGGATCATTGCGGCCATCATGCATGGCCAGCTCCTGGCCCCCGGCATGAAAGGCGAATTTTTGGGCTCCTTTACCCAGGCGCCCGGCTGCCTTCGCCACCCCGTCCGCCAGGATGTGGCCGATGCCCTGCCGGGCGATGATCTGGTCCACCAGCCAGGATATGGCTTCGGGGTTGCCCCATTCCAGGGCCATGCCTGCGGTGTCCTGGAGAGTGATGATTTTCTTTTCAAAGCATTCCATGGCAAAGGCCACTGCATGGCCGGCGGAAATGGTGTCCATGCCGGCCCGGTTCAGGGTTTCGTTGATGTCAAAAATGGTGTCCACATCCCTGTTCAGCACAAATCCCCCAAAGGAAAGAACGGTTTCATATTCCGGCTTGTGGGTGCGGGGATGTCTGCCTTTTGTCCGGCAGATGCCCCCGCACCCCAGAGGACAGGAATAGCAGTGGAACTTGCGGAATTCATTTTTTGTAAACAGATCCGGGTTGGCGGACAGGTTTTTAAAAAATCCCCAGTCGCGGTTGCTGCCTTTCCAGTTCTGGACAGGCGCATCCCCCATTTCCACGGAAATCTGGTTCATGGACACCGTGCCCCATTTTCTGAGCAGTATCTTGTATAACAGCCCGTCCTGGGTGAACGCCCAGGGCATGATCCGCAGCAATGCCCCCACCGGCGCGGTGAGGAATCCCGGCAGAAAAGGCGGCTGAAACTGTACCCATTTGTTGCAGATCCGGGAAATGTGTTTCATGGCCTCTTTGTTGTGGACAGGGATGCGCTTGCTGCCTGCCAGGACAACCGCTTTCAGACGTTTGGATCCCATGACCGCCCCCAGGCCGGATCTGGCAGCCAACCGTCCCTGATCCGTGGAAACCCCGGCCATCAGGGACAGGCGTTCGCCTGCCGGTCCGATACAGGCCACCCTGGCACCGGGGTGCCGGGCCGTAAGCAAGGTTTCGGTTTCCACGGTATCCATTCCCCAGATACCGGCGGCATCCCGCAGTTGCGCTGTGGTGTCATCCACATACAGATACACAGGTTTTGGGTTTATGCCGGTAAAAAAGATGCCGTCCACACCGCAGCGCTTGATGGCAGGAGAAAAATGGCCCCCGCAGTTGGCCTCACCCCACCCGCCGGTCAAAGGAGATTTGCCGGTGACCATCCACCGGCCGGTAAAAAGGGAGCCTGTGCCGGTGAGCAGGCCGGACACAAATCCCAGCATGTTGTCAGGTCCCAGAGGATCGGCATCTTCGGGTATTCGGTGATACAGGACATAGGCGGCCAGGCCCATGCCTGATAAAAATGTGCGGTACACCTTCAAGGAAACCGGTTGTGTTTCAATGGTTTGTGCAGACAGGTCCACAACCATGATGCTTCCCATGAATCCTTTGTTCCGGCCGGGTATGTTCATAATGCATCTCCATGCAATTTTTGTTGTACAGGCTGACACTGACACATGGGGGATCTGCTGATTGCCGCCCTTTTCTTTTACCCTTTCTTTACCCGGGACATGTTCAGGCTAGCGCCGTCAAATGCTGCCTCCAGGACCATGAGGCAGTCGTCATAATCCAGGTCTTCGGGGTTGTAAAATATGCTGCCGTCCCCCAGGGCGGTGTGTGCAATCTTTGGCAGCAGGTGCCTGGGAACGCAGCTTTTGCCGTCCTGATTTTTTATATCCCTGAGACAGACCGCATGGGCACCACCAGTGGCCTGGTGCAGTTGCCGGTTCATCCGGTCCACCCAGTCAATGGCCTTTTGGGCTCTTTCTGCGGGATGGGTCATGGCATACACATCAGCGCCGGCCATGGGCAGCAGCAGATCAGCCAGCAGGTGCTGTGTTTTGTGCAGGTTGTATGCCATGCCGTAGGGCAGCAGAACCGCCATGCAGGTGCCGTGGGCGGCATGGCACACAGAACCCACTGCATGGCCCAGGGTATGGACCATGCCCACCATGGAATTGGAAAATGCCATGCCTGCCAGTGCAGCCCCTGTGGCAAGGGCCAGGCGCCCCGGTTTTTGGTCCGGCTGCCGGATCACCGGTAAAAGGTGGTGCGAGATCAATGCAATGGCCTCATGGGCATGGGCGGTGCTCAAAGGATTCCTGCCCAGGCACAGGCAGGCTTCCACCGCATGGGACAGGGCATCCATGGCGGTTGCCGCCGTGACAGGGGCGGGCAGGGTTAGGGTCATTCTCGGATCAAGAATGGCGGCATCAGGTATGAGAAAACCCGATGTGAACAGCAGTTTGCGCAGGCTGTCCGGATCTGATATCACGGCCGCCTGGGTAACCTCTGAGCCTGTGCCGGCAGTGGTGGGAACCGCCACCAGGGGGTTGAGCTGGTGTGGCACTGCATTGGCACCGCTGAATGCCAGCAGGTTGTCTGAAGCGGTGGATACCAGGATATTGACCCCTTTGGCTGTGTCCATGACAGACCCGCCCCCCAGTGCTATGATGGCATTACAGCCGTATTTCCGGTATTCAGCGGCCAGGGTATGCACGGTTTTCAGGTCTGAATCCGCAGGCACGTCATCCTGGATGGTTTTTATTGTAATCTTGCTGTCCAGGGCCTGGCGCAGAATATCCACAAGCCCTGCCCGGCTTACTCCCTGGTCTGTAATAACCATGGGGTTTTGGGCATTCATGGATAAAAGAAAACCGGGTATCTGTTCTATGGCATCATGGCCGGCCATGATGTGGGTCCTGCTGCTGAATTCATAATAATCAGGTATCACCATGGGGCTCCTCAAGGCTGTGGATATGTCAGCAGGTCTGACATTTCAGATATCTGCCGGGGTGTCAGGCCGGCTGCATCAAGGGTTTCTGGGATACCTCCGGGAAAGGTTTCAGACAATGCACGCAGCAATTTTCTGATAACCCGGACAGCTGCATCCGGCTGCCCGGGTCCGGGAACACCGGCGTAATGTTCTGCATCAGTGAGGGGCAGCAGCAGTTTTCCCAGCCAGGGGCATGTGTCTTTGCTGTTTTCAAAAAGATGCACAAGTGCCAGGGCCATGCACAAACCCGAAGACAGGGCGGCGGAAGGGGCAGGGTGCAAAGCTGTGATGAAAGCAGCTGCCTGTCTGGTTTTCAGATCCGGAAAATTGGATTGGATATACCCGGATACAGCAGCGGCATGGGCCAGGTTTGCCAGGGGAAGCTGCCGAAGTTTTCCGGCTTTTTGGCACAAAAGATCCCCATGATCGGATTGCTGCGTAAGAAAAAGCAGGGTATCCATGACCAGGCTGATGCCTGCATCAGCATAGGATCTAGCAAAGGGATTGCCGGAAAAAGCAAAGGCTTCACAGCAGGTGGCCAGACTGGATAATCCGGAATCCAGGACAGCAGCCCGCGGGGTGCCGAGCATGGTGTCCGCCGTGATGACCGCAATATCGGGCATAAGGTTGGCAGAAACAAAACAATGGCCTGAAAAAAAGGTTTCACCGGCGGTGTCCTGCGCGGTTTCCGGGTGGGTGGGGATATATACCAGGGGCAGCAGGGGCCCTTTGATCTGTTCGGGGCCGGCAGGGGAACGCAGTCGCTCAGGGCCGTGGCATATTGCCAGGTTCAGGGCTTTGGCCGTCTGGACCACCTGTCCTGTACCCAGGGCGATGATGCTGTCATACCCCTTGTCCACAAACAGGTGGTACAGGCTTTCAAAATCGCCGGCCTCTGTCAGGGTGGCCACGCCAAGGGCCAGGTGGGTGTCCCTGCATGCACGTGCCAGCTCCAGATGCACGCCTGCATCCCTGGCTGCCCGGTCTGTGATGACAAAGGGTTTGCGCGCGTTCATGCCGGACAGGTCAAAGGGCAGGTGGGCCAGGGCATGGGTGCCAAAGGCGGTTTTGGTCCGGCACAAAAAATGATTGAGGGCGGGCATGGATATCTCCTTAAAATCCGGCAGCAGTCCGGACATAGACCTGTGCCCGGACAAGGGTGCGGCGTTTCAGCGACCATGCAGGATAGCGTTTGACAGCACGTTTTGCCAGAAATTTCGGCAGCAGAAAAACCTGGATCATGTCCATGATCCTTACCACAGCGCAGGCCTGGGGCACATCCCCGTGCACATACAGCCGGTTTCGGGCATTGGCCACAGAAGTGCTTTCCTGGAAGGCAAACACCCGGAACAAAAGGGCCGGGCTTTTGAACATCAGGTGCAGGTGAATGGTGCGGCCAGCAATGCATGATCCCAGGTGCCTGACCCGCCCGCGGGCATCTTTTCCCACCACCATATAAGGGCCCGAGGGAAAAGCCCCCAGGCAGAAGGTGAAATTGTCCGGCATGGCGGCAAATTCGGATTTTACCCCATCATCCACCCGGGCCGCTGCCTGGACAGCCCGGCCGAAAAACCAGAGCAGACAGGATAGATACACTCTTTTCAGGCGGTGTCGGCCGGGCGGGATTTCCATAAAATCTGTCATGGCATTTCTTTTTCCTGGTTATACATGAAAGCCGTCAGTGCCCAGTCATCAGCTTTCAGTTAACAATTACAAACAAAAATATCACATTTTTTCACCGCAAATTTCTAAAAGCTAAAGGCTAACAGCTAAAAGCTTTCAGGGAATAGCGGTTACTGGTTTGCTGGTGATCAAACGATATGACCAAATCCCCTGCAAAGTCAAAGGATTTTTTAAAACTTTTTACAACGCTTGAATCCATGCAGATTATGGGATAAAACAATGTTCATAAAAAAGAAAGGAATATACAGATGTTGAAAAAAACCGTGGAAGACCAGATCATCATTGCCTGCCTGTCAGACCGAAAAACCAATGCCGTTACCCGTGAGACCCTGGACCAGCTGGCAGACATCGTCGCAGAGGTAAATCAGGATGCCGGCATAAAAGGACTGATCCTCACCGGTGAGGGCCGGTTTTTTTCCAGCGGCTTCAGCCTGCCCATGTTTGTGGATTTTGCCGACAAAGAGGCGGTTATTTCATTTTTTACCAGAGAAGAACAGGTGCTGCTGGATTACTTTACATGCACAAAACCTGTGGTGTGCGCCATAAACGGCCATTGTGCGGCCATGGGCCTGATCCTGGCCATGGCCTCGGATTTTCGGCTGGTGAAAAACCATCCGAAAATAAAAATGGGCATGAGCGAGATAAAGATCGGACTGGGACTGACCATTGCCCAGGCCGCCATTATGCGGTTCGGACTGGATTCTGACAAACGGTTCCGGGATGTCATGTATTTCGGGGAGATGAAGGATGTAACCTGTGCCCTGGAACAGGAGATGGTGGATGAACTGGTGGATGAAGACCAGCTGATTGTCCGGGCAAAGCAGATCATCAGCCTGTGGATCGATACCCCCAACCAGCCTTTTGTCCAGCTCAAAAAAAGCCTGAAATCAGATACCGCCCAAAAGATTGCACAGGACCTGGCAGCCGGAACCTGGCAGGACAGTATGTGCAGTGCCCTGTTGAACAAGGATGTCAAGGCCACCTTGTCATTTGTCCAGGCCGCCATGGATAAAAAGAGTGCATCCTGAATATGGCAAAATATGTCAGTGGCAGCCAAAATATTAACAGACGGTCAGCAAATATCAGATTCCGGACAACCCCAGAAAGGTGGCACGGATACGCTCCACATGGGCCAGCAGCTGGGTTTTTCTGGTTTTCCCCACCCGCTCAGGGGTTCCTTTGGCCAGAATATCCATCAGGGCTTTTACATCTGACTGCAGACACAGAACCTCCTTTTTCCAGGCCTGATTGTCCATCTTCATCAGGTTGAAATACCACAGGCGGAAGGTCAGCACATAGAATCGGTCCGACATCTCCGTAAGAAACGGGTTGCCTGCCGCATCGTGAAAAATCTGTTTCAGATTCATGTCCACACGGCCCAGTGCTTCGGTATCCCGATGGTCCAGCAGCTGCTTGCATTGTTCCATGCAACCATCCAGGCGGGTGGAGTGGCTGCTGGAAAACCGTTCCGCTGCCATGGTGCCAATGACCGCTTCCAGCTCCAGCCGGGCCTGAAACACGTGGGTTATGGTGTTCAGTTCAAGTTCTGATACCTGGATGCCTGTGCGGGGCAGTATTTTGACCAGATGTTCCCATTCCAGGCGGAACAATACCGTGCGCAAAGGCGTGCGGCTGACACCGAATTCTTCTGCCAGAACCTGTTCTTTGAGAATCTGCCCTGGTGCGTATTCTAAAAAGACAATCCGGTAGTGCAGGGTATGATAAATGTGCTCGTTCATGGTCCTTTTTTAATATTTGTTTGGTATACTATAATAATACATATCTGCTTTTTTTGGATTTTACCACCTAAAAAAGAGATAAAATAGATATTGACTTTAAATATTTTTTTGGTATACCAATAAAATATTAAAAAAATCTTCCGTTACAGGAGGAAAAATATCAGCCAAATCAAACCTGAATGTCTGTGGGGGTGCCACAGCCGGGAAAAAGGAGTAATCACACATGGAAACCTATGATGTAATAATTATGGGCGGGGCGGTCATGGGCAGCGCGACAGCATATTTTCTGGCCAGCAATCCCGATTTTACAGGGAAAATTCTGGTGGTTGAAAAAGACCCCACTTATGCCCAGTGTTCCACAAGTCTTTCTGCCGGCGGTATCCGTCAGCAGTTCTCCAACACGGAAAATATCCAGCTGTCACAATTTGGTGCATCATTCATTAAAAATATCGATGCGCATTTAAGATTTGATGAAGACCCTGTAACTGTTGATTTTATGGAAAACGGGTATCTTTTTCTGGCAACTGAAAAAGGGATGCCGGTATTGCAGAAAAATCATGAAACACAGACAGCCGCCGGTGCCAAAGTGCAGATTCTTGACCAGGCCGGGTTAAAAGAAAAATTTGGCTGGCTGCACACTGATGATCTCTGTGCCGGGTCATACGGATTTGCCGATGCAGGCTGGTTTGATCCCCACTGTCTGACGATGGCATTCAAGAACAAGGCAAAAAGCCTCGGCGTAACATATATCAAAGACACTGTGGTGGGTGTCCAGCGCACCGGGCAGAAAATTTCGCACATAACTTTAGCGTCCGGTGAAACCAAAAATGGCGCCACATTTATCAATGCAGCCGGACCCAAAGCAGCACGTATAGCTGAAATGGCCGGTATTGATGACCTGCCGGTCCATTCCCGCAAGCGGTTTGTGTTTTTGTTCAAATGCAATACCCGGCTGCCTGATTGCCCGTTGGTGGTGGATCCCACCGGTGCCTACTTCCGGCCAGAAGGAGAAAATTACATCTGCGGCAAATCCCCGGATGAAAACAATGATCCGGACTGTGAAGATTTTTACATGGATTATTCGGTGTTTGAAGAGGAGTTGTGGCCGATTCTGGCTGAACGGGTGCCGGCGTTTGACGCCATCAAACGGATATCCTCCTGGGCTGGTCATTACGCCTATAATGTAAAGGACCAGAATGCCATTATCGGCCCCCATCCTGAAGTGACCAATTTTATTTTTGCCAACGGGTTCAGCGGCCATGGACTGCAGCAGTCGCCGGGTGTGGGCAGAGCGGTTTCTGAACTGGTCACCTATGGAAAATACAGAACACTGGATCTGACCTGTTTCGCATTTGAGCGGTTTGCTGCCAACAGGCTCTATAAAGAATTGAACGTGGTATAAGGCGGTCAGGCGATAACAAAGATATCCACATCCATCTGCCTGCCCTTGACCTGCACGGTCTGTGAGTGTCTGAACAGATTTCCCTGCACCAGGTGCCGGGGCAGGCGGGCAATGGTATCAGCGGAAATGATGATGCCGGCATCCAGTTTGCGCGTCAGGGACTGAAGACGGGATGCCAGGTTGATGGTGTCCCCCACCAGCAGATAGGAAAGCCGGTCAGGGCTGCCGATGCAGGCGGCCACTGCCGTGCCGGTGTGGATGCCGATGCCGTGGGTCAGGGGTGGCCATTGCCGGGCTTTAAACCTGCGGTTTAGATCAGCCAGCCGCCGGTTCATGTCAAGGGCCGTGAGAAACGCCTGTTCAGGATGGTCCCGGCAGGCCACCGGCGCACCGAACACGGCATAGATTTCATCCCCCAGAAACTGGAGGATCAGGCCGTTATGGGCCGTGACTGCATCCCCCATTTCCTGGAAATAGGCATTGAGGATCTGCACCACCTGTTTGGGATCACGGGATTCAGCCATGGGTGTATAATCGCGCAGATCTGCGAAAAGGACGGTTACCTCTTTGTCTTCCCCGTCCAGGGGTATCCGGCCGGAAAGAATCTCATCCCTTATCTGGGGGGTGACATACCGGCCGAACATCTCGTTGAGTTTTTCTTTTTCCTCCAATCCCTGGATCATCCGGTTGGTTGCATCTCCCAGTATGCCGATCTCATCATTGGAGACCACTTTCACCCGGGCAGTGTAATTGCCTTTTTTTACCTGCTCAACCGCAGTTAATATCCGTTCCAGGGGATCTGAAATGGACCGGGCAAAGAGCCTGTTTCCAAATCCTGATGCCAGAAAGAAAACAACAAATACCACCAGGGAAAAAATCAGCACACCCAGGCCGTATGTTTTGGCGGAAACCGTATTGTTTTCCACCTGCCAGTAAAGAATAAACAGGGTCATGACAATGTTGGCGAGAGGGATCAGGCTGCCCACCCTGAAAAAGGCCCGAACCCTGCGGGAAATGGAAAGCTGTCGTGTGCCGTCTGTGGCAGACAGATCTCCGTTGGGGAAAAAAAAAGGAATCAGCTGCTTTCTGGCCTGGGCTTCCATGCCGAAAAAAACAATGGCAGCAGAAATACACCCCACCATGGCAGACCTGAGTGTAAAAACAAGGGCTGCCCCAAAATCCATTCTGTCTGTAAGAACGGCAGCCAAAAAAACAGATAACGGGATGAAGGTCCATAAAAAGATAAACACAGGCACCATGAAAAAGGGCAGGTTGACCAGCCGCTGCCGGGCCTTTTTTTCAAGTTCCGGCCCGATGGGTTCCTGAAGGTTTACCTGTTTCAGGCAGGCAGCCACCGGCGACAGAAATTTTTTGAGAATAACCAGGAACGGAACACAGGAAAGTGCTGCCAGGCTGAAAAAAATGCCCAGCCGGCTTGCGATAATCTTAGCCCAGGAGACATGGGCGCTGTCACCCAGTTGTTTGAAACGGTCAATGATAAATTCCAGCGGGGTGGCAAGATTGAGAAGAAAAATCACCAGGATGCCAAACACAACCGCCCGTATGCCAATGAAATAAAATTCTTTGAGGGACAGATGG
>JAZBPL010000070.1:0-6179 GCA_036351635.1 Desulfotignum sp. | reverse complement strand
CTGTTTGAAAAAGTCAAGCAGGCCAGGTCCGATGACAGTGAAAAAAGTCTTTTCCCTTACACCACAGGGTTTCTGGCCATGTATGTGAACCACCATTTTTCACTGGAAGAAGCATACGCAGTAGTTCTCAAAATGCGTGCTGATCTATTGAAGGATATCCGCTAATTGATTGCGGCCAGGAACCTTGCCCAGGCGAAAGCCTCTGAAATCCTCGGGGTGAGCCCGTCCCGCATCTCAGACCTTGTAAGAGGCAAATGGGAAAAATTCAGTCTTGAAATGCTGGTCACGCTCGCAACAAGAGCTGGCATGCAGGTCAGTGTAAGGATAGTCGCATAGCAAGACATAATATTGTGGTTCAAAACTTGCAAATTAAGCTGCAAATTCAAGCAGTTCAAAAGTAATTCCACGATTTGTTTCAGCCCTTGCATGATGTAACAATTTATTATTAACTTCTGATGAAATATACTCTTCTCCACAATTGTCGCAAATTTTTGCTGGTACTCTTTTGAAAACCAAAATCGTATTGTTTTGTTCAAGGATTACAGTGGTAAATCCATTTTCTGTATGACCATTTCTACAAATCGCACACTTCATTTTATCCTCGTATTGTTCAATTATGCTGCCTTCTTTCAAAACGCGTTCAACATCATTTTCATGAATAACTCGTTGAAACATCCTTCTGGTTGCATGAATGCGGTAATTAATCTGGTAATCATCAAAATGCTGTTGCAGCATTTCGCACAAGGTTGTCATTTCTTAATTGTTTCCAATATCTTTAAGTTCATCAATACCATTTTTTTAGCATAACCTGCCCAAATGTTCTTGTCAAACGACAATAGCAAATGTCCTACTCCTCAGTTCCCATCAAAAAAGAAAGTAGGGATAGGACAGGTTTCAGCCGGTTTTGAGATTATACTGTTGAATCAGCCGATACATCTGGCTGCGGGAAAGACCGGAGCGGCTGCAGCATTCAGCAATATCTCCTTTGGTGGCCGACACCAGGTCCTGGAGATAGGCAAGCTTCATTTTTTCCATATAATCTTTGAGCTGTAATGGATTGCCCACTGCTGACGGATCTGCGGCTGCAGACGAAGATGCACGGAATGTGCTGCGGATATGAAATGCCCGGATGTGTGCGGGAAGATGGTGGGCAAAAAGGGTGTCACCGGTCCTGGCATCGCTGCAGACCAGATCCAGGGTGTTGGTCAGTTCTCTGACGTTTCCCGGCCAGTCATAGGTTTGCAGTTCCTCCAGAAAATCCTCGGATACGGTGACCCCTTTCCCGCTTGATCTGTCATATTTCCGTGACAGATGGGCATGCACCAGGGCAGCCACATCACTTTTCCGGGATTTTAAAGGCGGCAGATGGATATGCAGGGAAAAGAGCCTGAAATAGAGATCTTCCCTGAAACGTTTGTCTTTCACCATATCCGGTAAATTGCGGTGGGTGGCACAGATGAGCCGGAAGTCGCTTGTGATTTCATGGGCAGCCCCGACGGGCCGGAACTGTTTTTCCTGGATGGCCCGCAGAAAATTTTTTTGCACACAAAGGGGCAGTTCTCCCACTTCATCCAGAAACAGGGTGCCTTTGTCCGCCATTTTCATGAGCCCTGTCTGGCTGTTATCTGCTCCGGTGAATGCCCCTTTTACGTGGCCGAACAATGTGCTTTCCACCAGATGATCCGGCAGGGCCGCACAATCCACCACCACAAAAGCGGCAGGGGCCCTGCTGCTGTTGGCATGAATGGCCCGGGAGAAAAGTTCTTTGCCGGTACCGGTTTCGCCGGTTATCACCACGGGCATATGGTGTTTTGCCGCCTTTGCCACTTTGTCCAGGCAGTCTAAAACCGGGCGGCTTTCACCGACAATGCCTTCTCTTTTTAAGGGAGTTTTTGATTCAGTGATACGTTTTTGTCTGCGGTATGCCAGTGCCCGGTCCAGGGCGAAGTTACATTTTTTATAAGAGCCGCTTTTGGAAATATAGTCCCATGCGTTGGACCGCATGGCAAGCTCAGCGCCATCGATATCTTCATTGCCGGTGATGATGATGATTTCAGGTGCAGCCGGCATCTGCTGTATGGTTTTGATGGCTGCAAGGCCGTTGCCGTCCGGCAGGTTTACATCCAGAAACACCACATCTATGGTATCGGACAAAATTTTTTCCAGACCCTGGTGTAATGTCACAGCAAATGATGCCGTATGTCCCATGCGGCTGAACGCGGTTGCCAGGATATCACATACCTGCTCATCATCGTCGATTATCAGTACCCTGGACATGTGGGCAATATCTGTGTGCATGGGCTCCATGATGCATTCCGTATCATAAACAGTATCTTTATCCAAATATTTCCCGCAGTTTTCTGTCCAGATCATTTATCACCACAGGCTTCATTAAAAGGCCTTTCACCCCGAGGGCGGCCATTTTTTCATCGGTCATTGTTTCACTGAAACCCGTGCAGAGCAGTATGGGGACATCAGGCCGTATTTTAAGCAGTTCACCTGCCAGTTTGTCCCCGGACATTTTGGGCATGGCAATATCGGTAATCACCATGTCAAACCGGTGTGGATCTGCTGTAAACAGTTCCAGGGCTTCGGCACTGCCAATACAGCCGGTTACCTGATATCCCAGACGGGACAGCAGCTGTTTTTCAATGGCAATCACCGGTTTTTCATCATCCACCAGAAGAATACGTTCCGATCCGCCCACCAGTGGTTCTTTTATCAGAGGGGTGTTCTCTGCCGCGCCATTCTCAGCTAACGGCAGAAACAGGTGAAATACCGTGCCCCTGCCGGGTTCGCTCTGGACCTGAATGGTGCCGCCCATCTCTTTTACAATGCCGTGAACCACGGACAGCCCCATGCCCGTGCCTTTTCCCTTTTTTTTTGTGGTAAAAAACGGGTCAAAAATTTTCTCTGCTGTTTCTTTGTCCATGCCTGTTCCGGTATCAGCTACCGACAGGCAGGCATATGATCCGGCCTGTAGGTCAGGGGAGACAGGATCAGAACTGTCCACCTGGATCTCCTTGAGGCTGACGGTCAGTGTTCCCCCTTTTTCCACCATGGCATGATAGGCATTGGTGGCCAGATTCATGATGATCTGATGGATCTGCACCGGATCGGCTTTCACAGGGCCGCAGCCGGCATGCAGGCGCTGGTTGATGGCAATGGTGGCAGGGATGGTGGAGCGGATAAGTTTCAACGCTTCTTTGACAATGGGCTGTATTTTCATTCTGGACAGTTCATTTTTTTCCTGTCTGGAAAAAGCAAGGATCTGGCGCACCAGTTCCCTGGCCCGTAATGCACCGGTATGGATCTGCTCCAGGCTTTTCCTGACAGGGCTGTCTTTGGGAATA
This sequence comes from Desulfotignum sp., assembly GCA_036351635.1. Classification (GTDB taxonomy): domain Bacteria; phylum Desulfobacterota; class Desulfobacteria; order Desulfobacterales; family Desulfobacteraceae; genus Desulfotignum. The sequence continues at coordinate 2,826 of JAZBPL010000070.1, read as the reverse complement.
TCATCCAGCAGCATATCTGCATGTCCGATAATAGGAAATAAAATATTATTGAAATCATGGGCGATTCCCCCGGCCAGGGTGCCGATGGCCTCCATTTTCTGGGCCTGCTGCAGGCGTTCTTCCGCTTTTATCCTGTCGGTGATGACTTCGGTATAAATGATGATGCCGCCGATGGTACCATCCGCCTGATACCAGGGCCGGCATTCCCAGCGGGTCCAGGTCTTGGTGCCGTCTGCTTTTGTATAAACATCCCGGTCAGCTTTAGAAACCTCTCCTGACAAGGCTTTTTTGTGAACATCCCGCCATTTTTGGGGCAGGTCCGGAAAGACCTCATAATGGTATCTGCCGATGATGTTTTTGTCTTTCAGTCCATAGTCATCCAGGTACCTTTGACTGACATAGACATACCGCAGGTCCCGGTCATGGACAGCAACCGCACTGTTATTGTGTTCTATGATATACTGCATAAGTTCATGAAAGTGGGCAATCTCCTCTTCCGCCTGTTTTCGTTCGGTGATGTCGGATATGATGCCGTGCCAGAGGGTGGAGCCGTCCGGCATTCTTTCCGGGTGGGCCTGGGACCACCGCCACCGCATGCCCTGCCCGGGCAGCACAACACGGAACTCGCAGTAAAAGGTTTCCAGGGTGTCGGCTGATTTCTGTATGGCATCTACGACAAGGTCGTAATCTTCCGGATGCAGACGGCCGTAAACCGGGGTTGCATCCTCTTTGACCTGTTCCGGGGTTACCTCATAGATGTCGTTGATGCCGGGGCTGGCATAAGGAAATGCAGACCGTCCGTCCGGATACAGGCGGTACTGGTAAATGACCCCCGGCACCAGGCGGGCCAGCCTGGATAAAAGGTCATGGCTTTTTTTCAGCTGCTCTTCTGCCTGTTTGCGTTTGGTGACATCATGAACAATGGAGTGCAGCAGCTCCCTGCCCTCCACTTCCACCTTGCTGCTGTATACCTCCACATCCCGGACAGAACCATCTGCCAGGCGGTGCCGGAATTCAAAGTATGTCCGGTGAAGTGATCTGGCCTTGTCCATGTGGGCGTTTATTAGTTCCGGTGTAAGCGTATTGATATCCTGAATCCGCTTTTTCGTCAGATCCTCAGGAGGCCAGCCGTAAAATTTTCCTGCAGCGGTATTGGCCTGGACAATATTCCCCGTGTCCGGATCAATGAGCAGCTTTACCGCAGCATGGTTTTGAAAGATGCTTCTGAACTGCTCTTCGCTTTTGCGCAGCGCCTCCTTTGTTTCAAACGCCTGCCTTTGGTTTTCAGATGGTATATGCGAGTGGTTACCGATCATGTGTGTTTTCCCTTTCACATTTCATCAGTGTCCCTTTTATCAGGCAGGGCCTGATCTGTCTTGTCTGTCACCGGTAAAAAAACCATGACCCTGGTCCCCCTGCCGGGTCTGGTTGCCACGGCCATACAGCCGTTGTGGGTTTTCACGGCCCCTAAGGCAACCGGCAGCCCCAGCCCGCGCCCGGTGAATTTGGTAGAATAAAAAGGCTCAAAAATTTTGTCAATATCATTTTCCGGGATACCGGTCCCGGTATCAGTCACTTCCAGGCAGATATAGTCTGTTTTGTCTGGCTGAAAATCTATTGGATACCGATGGGCCGTGGCAATTTCTGTGGAACAAACCCTGCGTATACCCAGATAAACAGAACCTGTCTGATCCCCCATGGCCTCCCAGGCATTGGTGATCAGAAACTCCAGGATCTGCTGTAACTGCCGGGCATTGGCTGTGACGGCGGGTCCGGTTTCCTGCAGATCCGCTTTCAGGCTAATGTGTGAAGGCATATCTGCCCGAAGGGCCGGCAGAAATCCTCTGCATGCCTGGAAAAGGTCCAGCCGCTTCCGGGGGGCATTTGTCTGCCCCAGGTAGGCCAGCATCATGCTGCCCAGCTTTGAGGCACGGCGTGCCGCTTCCAAGGCCTGGTTCAGACTTCCTGCAGGTTCACAATCCTCAGGCAGATCTATCAGTGCCATGTCCAGGTTTCCCATAACAACCGTGAGCAGGTTGTTGTAGTGATGGGCCACTGCCCCGGCCATGCGGCCCAGACTTTCTGCCTTTTCCAGGTGAAGGATTCTGGCCTCTGCCTGTTTGCGCTCCGTTATGTCCCGGCCGAAGCAGACAAGCCGGCCCCCGTCTATGGGCAGCCAGGTGGTGGACACTTCCACGGGAAATATACTGCCATCCCGGCGCCGCTGCCGGGTTTCGAAGAACTCGGAGCCAGTGGCAATAATCCGTTCAATACGGGCGGCTGTCACCTCCGGTGATTCAACAGTATCCAGATCACCGATGGACATTCCCAGCATCTGCTCTTTTTTATACCCTGTCATCCTGCAGTAGGCGTCATTGACATCGATCAGTATGCCCCGCATGTCAAGCACCCAGAAACCGTCCGCCGTTGTCTGGAGAATGGTCTCCAGATATTGCCTGGTTTGTTTTTCCTGTTGTTCTGCCTGCTTGCGCTGTGTGATATCCTGGTGGGTACCGAACATCATCAGGGGAGTGCCGTCAGAAGCCCAGGTGATAACCTTGCCGCGGTCATGCACCTCCACCCAGTGGCCGTCTTTGTGTCTCATCCGGCACTCACAGTCATAATAGGGCAGTTCTCCGGCAAAATGCTGTTTCAGCAGTTCTCCGGATTTTTTGAAATCTTCGGGGTGGGCATGGGCTTCCCAGGTTCTAATGGTGACAGGTTCCAGCTCCTCCAGGTCATATCCAATGATCTGTGCCCACCTGTCATTGAAAACGGTTTTGCCGGTCTGGACATTCCATTCCCAGGTGCCGATATTGGTGCCTT
>JAZBPL010000069.1:0-5584 GCA_036351635.1 Desulfotignum sp. | reverse complement strand
GTGATCATTGTGGGATCTTCCAAAGCGGTACACACCGCCTTTGAGAACAACCGCACCAACCTGCGCCGATCCGGGCTAAAAGACCGCCTGGCTGCCGACCTGGACCAATGAAGATTTTTATCGGCAGGCGGCGGCAAGAGGCGCAGATCATCTGTATCGAAGCGGCTCAGCCGCACTTCTCAGGGTTGGTTTTTATGTTCCATATGGATATTGATCAGGTTGCCCAGTAATATGACAACCGCTCCGGTCAGTACAAATGTGTCAAGCATTTCATTGTAAAAAAGGTAACCAATCACCGCGATCAGGGGCAGCCGTAGAAAATCCAAATGCACCACAACAGTGGCATCAGCCAGTGCCAGTGCCCGGGCCATGCAGTAATGCCCGGACAGTGCTGTAACCCCCACGGTTATCAGCCAGGGCAGTAGAGGCAATGAGATCGTCTGCCATTGGCCCAACGAAAGCAAAAGTCCCATGGGCAGCTGAATAATTGTCATGTAAAAAAGAATGGTGATCGGGCGGTCAAACCAGGTGATTTTTCGGGTCAAAGTATGGGATAGCCCGTAGCACACAGCACCGGCCACCACAATCAGTGATATTGGATTCAAAATTCCCATACCTGGTCTGAGAATGATGAGCATGCCAGTTATCCCGAAAACCACCGCCAGAAGCCGGGAAAAGGTTAACCGCTCTTGCAGGATAAGGGCTGCAAGAATCGCGGTCCATGCGGGTACGGTGAATTCAAGGGCGAACACTTCAGCCAGAGGGATAAATGCAATGCCGTAAAACCAGCCGAACTGCCCCCCGAAATGGGATATGTTTCTCAGTAAATGCAAAGAAAGATGCTGTGTTTTAATCAGGTGCCAGCCCTGGCCGGCCAGGACAAGGCACAGAATAAACAGGCCCACCAGGCTGCGGAAGAACAGTATTTGAAATGTGCCAAGATCCTGGGATAATTCCCGTCCCCCCACAGCCATGCCCATAAATGAGAACAGGGTTCCTGTCATCCACAGGGCGGCCTTGATGATATCTTTTTTGCCGGTGTCTTGTGTCACAATTTATTGTATCCTTACCAGGATGGGGGTGTGCGCTCTGTATCATAAAAACCAGCTGTCTGCCTGAATGGCAAAAAGCCTTTATGCTGTTACATAAAGGCTTTTTGAAATTACAGCAGAATTACGCCATCATTGCTTCAGAGCATATTTGTCGGCCAGGACATCATAATAGGGCTGTTCAGAAACTGAACCCCATACCCCCACCTGTTCTTTGAATTTTTTGAATGCGGCATGGACCTTGGTTGACATGGCGTCTTTCTGGGATTCCTCCTCCAGTGTTTCTTTTGCCAGTGTTCTGAGATTGTCCAGCAAATCATCAGGAAAACGGACCAGGTTCACCTTGTGCTTGGTTATCAGTTCCTGGAGGGCGGCGCCGTTGCCTGATTCAAACTGGCACAGGCTCCAGAAATTGGTTTCCATGGCCACGGCATCCACCGCTGCCTGGAGATCTTTGGGCAGTGAATCATAGGCGGTTTTATTGAACATCACCTCAAGACAGGTGCCGGGTTCATGCCATCCGGGATAATAGTAATATTTGGCGGCCTTGTAAAACCCCATGCGCAGGTCATGCAGCGGGCCCACCCATTCGGTGGCATCCAAGACCCCTCTTTCCAGGGAGGTGAAAATCTCTCCGCCGGGCAGCAGGACAACGGTGCCGCCGGCCTTGGCAATGACCTTTCCTGCCAGACCGGGGATACGCATCTTCAATCCCTTAAAATCATCAATGGTGTTCATTTCTTTTCTGAACCATCCCCCCATCTGCACACCGGTGTTTCCCTGGGGTCTGGGTACCAGATTAAAGGGGGCGTAAACCTCTTCCCATAATTCAAGCCCGCCGCCGCTGTAAAACCAGGCATTGATGCCCTGGGCATTCAGCCCGAAGGGAACTGATGAGAACCATTGTCCGGCCGGTACCTTTCCTGCCCAGTAGTAGGATGCACCGCTGCCCACCTCCACTGTTCCTGCAGAAACAGCATCAAACACCCCCAGGGGAGGTACCAGTTCTCCCCCGGCAAACACCTGGATCTTTATCCGTCCGCCGGTGACTTCATCCAGTCGCTTGGCAAAGCGTTCTGCACCGGTTTGTAGTACAGGCAGTCCCGGGGGCCAGGTGGTGACCATCTTCCAGCGGTATGTCTTTTCCTTGGCAATCACCGCCGGGGCGGAAAGCGCAGCGCCGGCAACTGCTGCGGCAGCTGTAACGCCGGTTTTTTTGAGAAATTCTCGTCGTTCCATGGTAACGTCTCCTTTCTTCATGCAGCTGAATTATGTTTCATCAACTGCCAAAAACCACTTTTGGCAGCCAGGTAACCACTATTGGGAAAAATGCCACAATCAACAGTCCGATGAGCTGAAAGAGAACAAATGGAATAATACCCCGGTAAATGTGTCCCGTCCTGACCTCCACCGGGGTTACCGCCTTGAGGTAAAACAAAGAAAACCCAAAGGGCGGGGTCATGAACGAGGTCTGCAGATTAACGGCAATAAGGATGCAGAACCATACCGGATCAAATCCGAATTCCAGCATGATGGGTGCCAGCACCGGTACATGGATAAAGGTGATTTCAATGAAATCCAGGAAAAATCCGATGATGAAGATCAGGCCCATGACTGTCACAAGCACAAACCATTTGCCGTGATCCTCTGCAATACCGCCCAAAAAGGTTCTGACAAGCTCGTCACCCCCCAGGCCTCTGAATACCAGGCCGAACGCGGCGGCCCCCACAAGAATAATAAACACCATACAGGTCAGCTGCATGGTGGAGTCCATGACCTTCTGCAGCATATCCATATTGAATTTACGGTTGGCAATGGTCAGGATCGTGGCGCCCACCGCCCCCACCGCTGCCGCTTCCGTGGGAGAAGCAATGCCCCAGAAAATGGACCCCAGTACCGCCACCATCAGAAAAAGCGGGGGGAACAATGCTTTCATGATTTTTTTTAATAGTATCAAAGGGGTCAGGGCATCCAGTTCAGATTTGGGAATGGCCGGGGCACTGTCCGGATTGATGAATACGGCAATGACAATGTAAAGAATATACAGGCCCACAAGAATGAGGCCCGGAAAAACCGCTCCCATGAACAGGTCCCCCACCGGCACCCCGACAATATCCCCTATGAGAACCAGAACAATACTGGGGGGAATAATCTGTCCCAGGGTCCCTGAAGCCGCCACGGTACCGGTGGCAAGCTCTTTCTGGTAACCGCGCTTGAGCATGGTGGGCACGGCCAGAAGTCCCATGGTGACGACAGTTGCCCCCACAATGCCGGTGGAGGCACCCAGCAGTGCCCCGACGATAACAACGGATATCGCAAGTCCCCCCCTGATACGCCCGAACACCAGGCCCATGGTGTCCAGCAAATCTTCGGCCAGGCCGGAACGTTCCAGCATCACCCCCATGAACACAAAAAGGGGAACCGCCAGCAGGGTGACATTGCCCATGACACCCCAGATGCGCAGAGGCAGCAGGTTGAAAAAGTCCCACCCGAATCCGATCAAGCCAAAACAAAGGGAAGTGCCAAGCAGAGTAAAAGTAACGGGAAAGCCTGCCATGAGCAGAATGGTAAGGGCCAGAAACATCCAACCGGGAAGATATTCCATCAATTTTTTATCTCCGTTTCCAGGTCCCTGCCAATGATGGTGAAAAAACTTTTGATTCCCATTGAAATGCCCTGTAACAGGATAAAGATAAATCCAACGGGAATACAGGATTTGATCAGATACCGGTAGGGAATTCCCCCTGGATCAGGCGATCCTTCCAGGATTGACCAGGAATGAAAGGCAAATTTGGTGGATGTCTCAATAATCAGGTAGCAGCCAGGGATAAGAAAAAAGATAACCCCGATCAGGTTAATCCATGCTTTACCCTTGGGACTGAGCCGCTGGTATATTATATCCACGCGCACATGCCCGTCATTCAAAAGGGTTTTGCCCGCTCCCATGAGAAAAATAAATGCGAACAGATGCCATTCCAGTTCCTGAACAAAAACATAACTGGTGTTAAATGCATACCGCATCACAACATCTGTAAATACCACCATAACAACCAGTCCGGTTACCCATGATACCCCCCGGCCTATGGCACTGTTGAAATTATCAATCCACCGGCAGAAAACCTTAAAAAAAGACATTTCTTCTCCACAATGGCCATTATTTCATTAACCCAAATTGTATACTTCATCGCATGGCTGCATTTGTCACAAAAGGTGTGTCGTTCTTTACTTGAGTAGGACAGACCACCTCTTTTTGTCAAGGAAAATAAAAGGCGATGCTGTTTTTATAAATGATTCGGGCTTGGTATCTTTTGGCCCACTGCATAAACTGCTGAGGTTTGACATGAAGCTGGGCACGGTGGATCGAAATTTCGCCAACCCGTTAAATTTGGATGTGTTTGTGGTGGATGAGGTCGGCATGATGAACACCCGGCTCATGTTCAATTTGGAGGAGACCATGCCGCCTGCTGCCAGCTTGATTCTGGTGAAGTGATACCTTTCAGCTGCTATCGGTGGGACCGGGCAAGGTGTTGTCCGATATCATGGCATCGGGCAGGATCCGGATGGTTCCCTGACCAGCGTTTATCCCGCCTTACACACGCAAGTAAGGGCCTTCATTCAACAGCATGGGGTCGATTTTTTGATCGATGCTGATTTCAATATTGGTGCTGTTTTTAACAAACAGAAAATGGTGAAGATTGGTTTCTGGCGCTTGGTTCTGATACACATGTCTGAATATCTTTTCAATCTCATCCAGGTTGAGTCTCAGGGCTACAGCAGGATTATTGTTGACTTCCGGATATGATTTTATAGTTCCTGAGCGGATATCTTCAAACATGAGTACTTCTTTATACACCCGTTCGTGTTTCGGGTGCACAACAATCACCAGGTCATCCAGTTCCAGATGTTCCATGGCATATTTGAGCATTATTTTGTTACCGTGCATCAGGATGTTCTGTGATCCGTTCCGGTGTTCCGGATGGGTGGCAAGGCAGCCGACCTCCCCGATTTTTCTTCCCATGGACCGCAAATGGTCCAGCTCCTGTCGATAGATTGAATCCATGGGAAGCCCCCATTCAGAGTCTGGGAACAGGCTTACGGTAAATGCGATGTCCTCTTGTTTTTTACCCACAAACACCGCTGTTTTTTCATGATAATGCTGTTTTAAAAGTCTGCATGGCCCGGAACACTGTTCTTTGCTCACATATCCCTCTTGCATGTATACATCCTGAACAAGTTTAAGGGCTGTGAACATATCACTGGCCTGGGTGGCCATACAAAAAGTATAGTGCTGCATCGCAAGATCATCAATGCGTATGATCTGCCGCAGCTGGTCAGTTTGAAATTCCTGCGAGCTGTTCACATTCAGGGAAGGGGCAAGGTCATTCATTTTCAGACACCTTTGTGTTATAGGTTGACTGCAGAGTCAAATCATCATGTATATTGCCGCAAAAATATATGTATATTGGCGCAAGTGTATGTGTATATTGCCGCATGCCGCATGCCGCATGTGTATAGCAATAATGGTACCAATGCAG
>JAZBPL010000068.1:0-48427 GCA_036351635.1 Desulfotignum sp. | reverse complement strand
GATTTTTCAAAAGGAGAAAGAGGCAAATTTTATCACCCGGATATGAAGCTGAATATTCCAGTCTATCTTGATGAAGAGGTTTCAGCTTTTGTTGACAAAATTGCTTCAAAGAAGGGGGTTGACCGATCCTCAGTAGTAAACGAGATCCTTAAGGGCGACATAAAGATCGCCGAGGCCATGGAATAAACCGGCTTCCGCAAACCATGAAAAGCCGGTCAACAAAAGGTTCTTTCATATAAACATAAAGCGGTGATACATGAATAATAACCGGAAAGTATTTATGGCAGTTCTTGCGGGTGTTATCTTCTTGGGCCTGTCTTTTTCAGCCGCAGCCAAACCGTTCAAAAATGTGGTTGTCATTGTCACCATGCCGGTGCCGGCCTGCGAGGCACATTTGGCAGCTTTTGTATCCCAGCTCACAGAACTGGGATACAGGGATGGGGAAAATATGGCTTTGACCATCATCCGGGCCAATGGTGACCGTGCATTTGCTGAAACCGAACTGCAAAAGGTGGTGACGGCCGGCAGACCTGATGTGGTTGCCACCATTGCCACCCTGGCCTCCCAGGCAGCGGCGAATGTGCTCAAAAATACGGATGTACCTGTTTTCTTTTTCCAGGTTACCGATCCTGTGGGGGCCGGCCTGGTTGAAAAAATCGGGGAACCAACCGGTACAAATGTTTCCGGACGGATTTTCACTGTCCCTGCAGACGTGAGAACCAGCCTGGTCATGCGCATGGCAGACCAGACCATCCCTGAAAAAAGACCTGTGCGGTTCGGGTTTATCCATTCCACATATCCGTCTGCAAAAGGAGATATGCGTGCATTGACAGCCATTGAGAAAAGCCGAAATGACATGGTGTTTGACACATATGAGATTCCCTATGAAAAAGTGCCTGAAGGGGTTCCACAGATGCTGGCAAAAGCATTGGACGGCATTCACACCCTGTCAGACACAGTGGACTTCTGGTGGGAACCCCAGGGCCCCCTGGGGGAACTGGATGCATTCTCCCGGCTGCTGATGGACCGGTCAACGGTCCCGGTGGCCATGGGACAAACCATGGAAAGCGTTAAAATGGGGGCGCTCATGCATATCACACCAGACCCTGCGGCCGGCGGCCGGGAGGCGGCAAATCTGGTGGACGGTATTTTAAAAGGGACTGATCCAGGTACCATTCCCGTCACTGCGCCGGCAACATTCACACTGGGCATCAACATTGCCACTGCACTGCGGCTGCATATTGTTGTGCCGCCGGACATACTGGATCTTGCCGGGGATAACATTTACCGGGAATAACAGCCATATCCTGACAGGCACAGCAAATCATGAAAGCAGGCAGATGGCAGTAACCAGGAAAAAAATAAATGAAACTGCAGTCAAAAATCGCATACAGCATCATCCCCCTGGTTTTATCAAGCATCTTTTTACTGGGGTCATGGTCCATCAAAAAAGCAGGGGAAAGTATCCATAAATCCACCTTTTTATACATGAATACCGTCATAGATGCATATATGCCGGATATTGAAAAAAATCACCAGCTCCTGGTGAAAAACGGGCTGGAAACCATCGGCTCATTTGTTTCTGAATACAAAAAACATGCCCTCAAAACAGCTGAAAACATCAAACTGCCGGACAGTTCCCATCTTTTTATCATGGACGGCAGCGGAAACCTGGTTTTTTGTTCCACCAAAAAACATACAGATGTGATGGCTTCAGCCTGGGGGTCTGCTGCAAAAAAAATAGGTTCTGCTTCTACAGATGATGGTGCACCGGAATATACAGGCAGGGCAGAGGAAGCCGGCATAGAAACATTATATGTGGCCCGGCATTTCCCCCCATGGGACTGGGTGATCTTTTTTGCCATGGAGGATCAGGTGGTGCGCGGTGCAAAAAGGCAGATCCGCAATGCCACCATCGGCATTGCGGCCCTTTGTTCGATTTTATCCATCGCCATGATCCTGGTTGTATTCAACAAATTTTTCGCAACACCTGTCAGAAGAATAAGCAACAGTGCTTCTGCCATTGCAAAGGGCCGGCATGTCAGGCAGATCGATGTCAGATCCCATGATGAACTGGGGGATCTGGCCCGCAATATGGAAACAATGTCCCGGGCGATCCAGCAGCACCTGGCTGAAATAAAACAATCCCATGATAAACTGGAGACACGGGTCAAAGAACGGACCATGGAACTGGAAACCGCCCTGTCAAAAATCAAAACCCTGAAAGGCCTGCTTCCCATCTGCATGCACTGCAAAAAGATACGGGATGACAAAGGATATTGGAAACAGATGGAAGCCTATATCCAAAAAAATTCAGAAGCGGAATTCAGCCACAGCATCTGCGAAGAATGTGCGCATAAATATTATCCGGGCATTGACTTAACCAGTGACTGAACGGCAGCACAGGATTATACCGTGGAAACTACCATCAGGAGCCGAAATTATAACTTGATCAAAATAAATATTTTCTGTAAAAGATTTATTTTAAATACATTCTGGAGACTGTATGGCCCAGTTCAATGAACACATAAATATTTTGGTTGATGCTTATAAATCAAGCATAGAGCAAATGACCCGCCTGAAGGTTACAGGTGCAGAAAAAAGACAGATTCTCAAGGAAAAAAATGCCTTACAACTTGCTCATATTATATCCTATACGGATTATGACAAAAAAGTGGAGGGGGAATTTGTCCTGACATTTAACAGCGTTCCGGATGCCTTGAAACTCGCTTCTGCTATTGCAGAAAGACTTGGACTGGGAAAGCTTACCAAGATCGGTGAGGATTCCACCGATCTGCTCAATGAATTTTTAAATGTAGTGGTTGGGCGAACCATATCAGACTGGGACAGCATTGGCCTGAAAGTGAAATTCGGCACACCTGTCTACAAGGAAAGCCACAAAATAAACCCGTTAAAGTCTTTGCAGGGATATATCATCAGCCTTGATGTTGTGGACACAGAAGCAGATAATGCAACGGAACAGATTATTTTGAGAGTATATTTCGATGAAAAAACGGAAAACAAAATCAAGGACAAAAAAATACTGCTTGTTGATGACTCACGGGTCATGAGAAATATTATCTCCCAAATGCTTATTACAGAAGGCGCCGTGATAAAAGAGGCGGAAAATGGTGCAGTGGGTGCAAGGGTTTATCGAACATTTCATCCTGATTTAACCCTCATGGATATCAATATGCCTGAAATGGGCGGCTTTGAAGCCATTGAAAAAATCAGAGAATTTGATGCAGGGTCAAAATTTATTATTCTTTCTTCAAGCTCCAGAAAAGATGAAATTATCAAAGCAAAACAATTAAAAGTATCAGGATATCTGGTAAAACCGGTGGAGCCGGAGCAGCTTATCGAACGTGTCTCCGCCATACTGGGATGATATCCGTGTTGCATGAGAACCAGATCGACCAGGTTCTTGCCAATCTATGCCTCAACTTTTGGGGATCTGTCAAGACATTACCGAACGCAAACATTCTGAAAAGGCGTTGCAGGAAAGTGAGCAACGCTTCCACCTGCAGTTGATCAATCCCCTGTGGAAAGAACAATCTGACGAACTGTTCTTTCATGCTTTGCTGTGCCCGGCAAGGCATGGAATATGCCAGGGAACATGTGCTGACCTGCCTGATACCGGCCTTTTTCATTGCCGGTGCCATTGCCGTATTCGTGTCCCAGGCATCGATTCTCAAATATTTCGGCATTCAGGCCAAAAAAATCCTGTCCTATTCAGTGGCTTCGGTGTCCAGCACCATCCTGGCGGTCTGCTCCTGCACTGTGCTCCCACTGTTTGCCGGTATCTACACCCGGGGGGCTGGCATCGGCCCTGGCTGCCATGTTAATGGCTTTGTTTGTGGGGATGACATGAAAATTATGGTTGCGTTCTGAAAGAATCAATGGTAACGAAACTATGGCTGCGTTTTATGGAATCAAAATTTGTTACGTACAGAAGGAAGAGATTCCGTTACGTTCTATCCCCACCAATGCGCATGGAAGTTAACAATTGTGCTCGCTCAAAAATTATCCACTAAGTGAGTTTTCGGCGGCTGAAACATTTTATGCTACACATGCTTTTCAAAACCTGATATGGTCCATTTGTTGAGGGATGAAGCACGAAACTCCCAGAGAAAAGGCCTTTGCTATACACTTTAGGTATAAGCCCCCTTGCCATGAACAAAGAAAACTTTTTTCCAAACAGGCCGTTGAAAATCAGACAATCCTCTGCTATCCTTTTCAGGACAACTTTCTTGACGGCTGTGGTTTTACTTTCAATATTTTGCCTGTCTGTTTCCGCCGGTGAATTTCCAAAACAAGTCCTGATGATCACATCTTATCATCAGGGTGATACCTGGAATGATGCAATCGTTTCAGGCGTGCAAGAGATCTTTTGCAGCCACTCAAGCCGGATCACGCTGTTCACCGAACACCTGGACACCCGCCGAAACGATGGTGATGACCATACACGATTGTTTTTCAATTATTTGAAAGAAAAATATGCGAAAAAACCCCTTGATCTGATAATTATTTCTGATGATGCGGCCCTCCATTTTTTAACCGATTTCCGATCACAACTTTTTGGTGATGTACCGGCTGTTTTCTGTGGTATCAACAATTTCACGCCGGAAATTTTGGCCGGCCACTCAAACATTACCGGGGTAAATGAACAGATCAGTATCGAAAAGACACTTGAGATGGCGTTTTACCTGTTCCCCGATGCCGGAAATATTGTTGCAGTGGGTGACAATAAATCGGAGGTCGGCAAAAACAATCTCAATATTTTCAGAAATGCCGCAGACCGATTCAAGGACAGGGCTGTTTTTTCAGAAGCTTTAAATCTGAAAAACACCGATGCACCAGAAGTGCTTGGAAAACTGTCATCCGGCACACTGATATTCCGCCTCAATAACCTGTTGAACGTAGAAGAAAATTTCGTATCCATCCAGGAAACAATGCACATTTTGTCAAAAAAAGTTTCCCTTCCCATTTTTACGGCATGGGATTTTGATATGGGCCTCGGGGCGATCGGAGGGGTACTGGTCAGCGCCCTGGAACAGGGTAGAAAGGCGGCTTTTCTGTCTTTGCAGATTCTGGAGGGAACGCCTGCCGATCAAATTCCCGTTATTATGGAAAGTCCCAACATGCCATTTATTGATTTTCAACAGGCCCGCCGATTTGGCCTGACATTGAAGGATCTGCCTGATGATGCCCAGATCATAAACATCCCTGAGAGCTTGTGGGATCAGTACAAAAACGTGATACTATTTATATCATCCCTTGTGTTTTTATTAATGGTTATTGTGATATTGCAGACAGTCCATCTGCGAAAACGATACCGAATCGAACAAAGACTCGTGACGAGTAAAAATCAAATCAGCAGTATCTTCAGGAGCGCCCCCGTCGGTATCGGATCGGTGGTTGACCGGGTTATGATCAAAGTCAACAACCGGCTGTGTGAGATGACAGGATATACTGAAAAAGATCTGATCGGAAAAAATTCCCGGATGCTGTATCCCGGTGATGAGGAATATGAATTTGTGGGTCGGGAAAAATATGCCCAGATAGCCGATCACGGCACAGGCACGGTGGAAACCCCGTGGAAGAAAAAGGACGGGACCATTATCGATGTTCTTCTCAGCTCCACACCAGTGGACCTGAAGAATCACTCAAAAGGGGTCACGTTCACCGCACTGGACATCACAGAACGCAAACGGGCAGAAAATGACCTTGAAAATGAACAGCGGTTTCTGGCAGCTGTATTTGATAATATTGCAGAGGCCATTGTCATTTGTGATGAAAACGGTGCTCTTCTGCGTTTCAATGAAGCGGCAAGGAAACTGCATGGCCTGCCCGAACAGCCCATTACACCTGAACAGTGGTCTGAACACTATAGCCTGTTCATGAAAGACGGCATTACCCCGATGCCGACAGAAGAGATTCCGCTGTACCGTGCCCTTCAAGGAGAACACGTCCGGGATGCGGAAATGCTTGTGGTACTCCCGGACACCACGCCCCGATATCTTGTCTGCAACGGACAAAGATTGACCAATAACTCCGGGAAGACAATCGGTGCAGTTGTGGTCATGCATGATGATACCCGGCGCAGGATGGCGGAAATGGAGCAGGAAAAGCTTCAGGCCCAGCTCCACCAGGCACAGAAACTGGAATCCGTGGGCCGCCTGGCCGGCGGTGTGGCCCATGATTTCAACAACATGCTGGGGGTGATCCTGGGACACACCGAACTGGCATTGTTGCAGGCAGATGAAAATCACGATCTGCATGATGACCTCAAAGAAATTCAGAAAGCTGCACAACGGTCGGCGGATATCACAAAACAGCTGCTGGCTTTTGCCAGAAAACAGACCATTTCTCCCAGGCCGCTGGATTTGAACGATACTGTGGAAAGCATGCTCAATATGCTACGTCGGCTCATCGGTGAAAATATCGACCTGGTGTGGCAGCCGGCGGCACATCTATGGCCGGTGAAAATGGACCCGACACAGATCGACCAGATTCTGGCAAATCTGTGTGTCAATGCCCGGGATGCCATTACAGGGGTGGGGAAACTCATCATCCAAACCGGAAAAAAATCATTTGACCAAGAATATTGCCGGGAAAATGCAGGGTCTACCCCCGGAGATTATGTCCTGCTGGCAGTAAGTGACAATGGCTGCGGCATGAATAAAGACACCCTGGACAATCTGTTCGAACCGTTTTTCACTACCAAAGAAGTGGGCAAAGGCACCGGCTTGGGACTGGCCACCATCTATGGCATCGTCAAACAGAACAACGGATTCATCGATGTATACAGCAAACCCGGCCAAGGTTCCACCTTCAAAATTTATCTTCCGCGGCTGGTTGTTGATGAAAATACCGATATCGTCGTACCTGAGAAAAAAACTGCCGCCGGGGGAACCGAAACAATCCTGCTTGTGGATGATGAACCCACAATTTCACGAATGACCCGGATGATGCTGGAAAAAAAAGGGTATACCGTGATACCTGCAATTTCACCAGCAGAGGCCATGGAAAAAGCAGAAACCCATTTTGGTGCCATCGATCTGTTGATGACCGATGTGATCATGCCGGAGATGAACGGAAGGGATCTGGCCGGGAAGATCACCGTTCTTCATCCCGGCATCAAGCTTCTGTTCATGTCCGGCTATACCGCTGATATCATTGGGCATCAAACAATTTTGGAGGACGGGGCGGCCTTTATTCAGAAGCCGTTTTCAATGGCGGACATGACAGCCATACTTCGGGAACTGCTGGATACGGGCTCGGATAAAAATCACATATAATTATCTTGCATGAATTTTCAGCAGCAGAATCGATCGTTATTTGTTACAATAATATGCACTGCCCTTGTAATCCACCCGTTTTAATTGTTCATTGATATCAAACAGCGTTTCCGTGGCCCCGATGATCAGAACGCCGCTGTCCTTCAAGCAGGCGGACAGGCTTTGAAACAGTTTCCGGCGGTCTGTTTTACTGAAATATATGGCCACATTCCGGCAGAAAATGATATCAAATCTGCCATATTCAATTTCAGGCTGCAGCAGGTTCATTTTTTCAAAATACACCATGCTCCGCAGTTCATCTTTTATTTTCCAATGCGGCTCTTCCCGGGTAAAATATGTATGCAGCTGCACTGCGTCCAGCCCCCGGCTGACTTCATAATTGGAATACAGGCCGCGGCTGGCTTTTATGATGGCTGAATCTGAGATATCAGAGGCTTTAATTTTGATATTATGGCTGGAAAAATTTCCTTTGAAATATTCCATAAGGGTTATGGCAATGGAATACACTTCCTGGCCGGTTGCGCAGGCACAACTCCAGATATGCAACTGGCCGGGCTTTTGTCCCTGCTTGACCTGCCAGTCCGGCAGTAATTTTTCCTTTAAAAGGACAAAGGGCCGTTTATCTCGAAAAAAAGAGGTTTCATTTGTGGTCATGAGATCCACTATACGGCTGGTCAATTGTGAGGAGGTCTTTGCCCTGGCAATCAGGTCTTCAAAAGAAGACAGGCAATATTCTTGCATAAGGGGTTGCAGTCTGTTTTCTATAAGATAGGCCTTGTTTTTCTTCAGAACGATGCCACTGTGCCTGTGGACGATAACGGCCAGCTCCATGAGCGCCTGTATGGATATTTTCATACCCCGACCCGCTGTAAAATCTCGGTTGCAATCTGATCAAGCGGCACAACACGGTCAACCACACCGGCATTAATGGCTTCGCCCGGCATACCGAAAACCACACAGCTTTGCCTGTCCTGGGCAATCACCCGGGCCCCCAGCCGTTTCATCAACCGCAGGCCCAGAACCCCGTCAGACCCCATACCGGTCATGATGATGCCAAGGGCATGTTTTCCATACACTTTTGATATGGACCTAAATAAATAGTCTGCCGAAGGATTACAGTGATTCTCCGGCGGATCATCATTGACTTCAAGCATGGATTTTCCACAAACCGTTACAACTTTCATCTGCCTGCCGCCCGGGGCAATAAAAACAGTGCCGCGCGTAAGCGCCATATTGTTCTCAGCCTCTACGACTTTCACAGCACTTTTCTGGTCAAGAGATTGCGCCAGTGCAGCAGTAAACTCCGACGGCATGTGCTGCACTATGACCACAGGAATACGCAATGATTCGGGAAGACAGGGAATTAACTGTGCCAATGCTTTGGGGCCGCCAGTGGATATTCCGATGGCAACGATCTGGATGCGCCCGCCCGCTGCCCGGGATGTTATTTTTCCTGGTGCAGCAGTGCCGGTGAAAGGAGGTGAAATGGCCCGGCCTTTGCTGACCGGATGGAGTAAAGGGTGTTTCTGGGCCCTGATCTCTTTTATAACAGGGGCTAACTGCGCAAAAAGGACTGTTCTGCTTTCCAGCGGATTTTCGGTCCGGGGTTTGGTGATAAAGGTCAGAGCGCCAAGCTCCAGGGCTTTTACTGTTATGGCAGCCCCTTGTTTTGTATGGGTGGAAACCATAACCGTCTTCAAATCAGGATGATCCACCCTGACACGTTCCAGGACCATGAGCCCGTCCAGTTCCGGCATGTCAAAGTCCAGGGTCAGCAGGTCCGGTTTCAGGTGACCAATTTTTGCCAACGCCACTTTGCCGTTTGTTGCCGTCCCGACGACCGCAACACCCGGCATACTGGAAAGGACATCTGACAGCACTTTCCTGTACAGGACAGAATCATCAACCACCAGAACTCGCAATAAGTCTCCGGGCATGTGTGCCTTTATTTTTTGAGCAACTCTTCCAGGTCAAGAACAACCACCAGATCTTTTTCCATGCGATAGATGCAGCTGATAAATGAACCACTTATCCCGTCAACATTTGACGGCGGCGTGGAAATGTCGGACTGGTGTGCATTCACAACATCGTAAATATTATCCACCAGCAATGCAATGCACTCCTCTTCATAACGGACAACCACGACCTGGGTGTCTTCATGGAGTTCACTGGGGGGAATGCTGAATTTTTCGTGCAAATCAATGACAGTGACAATTTCACCGCGAAGGTTGATCACACCCCGGACATAATCAGGCGCTCTGTGAACAGGGGTGATTTCAAAATTATGGTTGATTTCCTGTACGTGGCGTGTGTCAAGCCCGCAGAGCATGTCTCCGATTTGAAAAAGGGCAAGTTCCACGGCCGGGCTTTCGTTGGCTGCATGCATCATTTTTTTGTCTCTGTTAACATATTTTGTCTCGGACCTGCTGTCTTATACAAGATACTTTCTGACGCAGGCAATTATTTTTTCACGGTCCAGTTTAACCAGGTAATCATTAATGCCGGCATCCAGCCCTTCTTTTTCTGCAGCATCTCCGGCCAGACTTGTGACTGCGATAATGGGCAGATTCCGGAACCGCTCGTCAGCACGTATCTTTCTGGCCATCTCCAGCCCATTCATATTGGGCATTTCAATATCGGTCAGAACGATATCAATTTTTTCCCTGTTCAATACCGCCAGTCCCTGTACCCCGTCAGTGGCTGTCAGGGGTTTGTAACCGATTTCGGAAAGGAACGACACAACCTGGTTGAGAAAGAAAGGGGAATCTTCGACCACCAGAATATTTGCAGGGCTGTCTTCTGTAACTCTGGACTTCAGCGCTTTTGTCCATTCGGGCATAATGGTGTCAACGACCCCGTAAAGATCGACCAGCAGCGTAATTTCATCGTTAATGATGGTTGAGCCCATAATCCCCGGCTGCTTGTGGGTCATTTCATCGATAATATAGGTTCCGCTGATGATATCGATGATCTCCGACACAATAATACCGACCTCCTTGCCGCTTATGGAAAAGACAATAATATAGCAGGTCGGGCTGTCTGAATGGGGTGCGCCGACATCGGCAACCTCGTCAATACTGAACAGCGGGAGGGGGCCGCCGCGGTATTGAATATTTTTTCGGCCCCCGGTAATTTTGATCTCTTTTATCCTGCACGATTCTATTCTTGAGATCAGGTCCAGCGGGATGGCGATCTGCTCATCAGGTGCATTACAGGCGAGCAGAAAAGACTGGGTGTCCTTCATTGTTTTTCTTTCAACTCTCTGAAGGGCTTGTTCCTGAACAGATTTTGAAACCGTACGCAGGTTCATGACATTGCTGATGCCGATGATATCTAAAATGAGCGCCACCTTACCGTCACCCTGAACGGATGCACCTGCATAGCACGCGCAGTCACGCAGGTGGGTGCCGACGGGTTTGACAACGATCTCTTCAGAGTCGAGCACCTGGTCTACAATCAAACCATAATGGTAGTCGCCGACAGAGACCACCAGAACGTTATAGGCGCTCATGGGGCTGGTCCGTCTGTCTGTGGTGGCGGCACGTTTTTCCCGGCCGGAGGACAGGGTTTCCTCCCTGTCAATCTGCGGGGTGGTTTTGTCGGCCTGCGTCTGCCGCCGATCTTCTGTGAGCGTCCGCCTGTCCAAAAACTGCCCGCCTGTGTCACCAGATGTATAATACCGGTCTTTAATGCCAAGAACATCCGTCAGTCTGATCAGCGGCAACAGTTCTCCTCTCAGGCGCATCACAATGGCAGAATTGATTTTTTCAATCCGTTCTTTGACCTTTGCGGCAGGTATTCTGACCAGTTCTACCATATTGACCTGGGGAATCGCATACCGCTCTTTTTGCACGGTAACTATCAAACTGGGTATGATTGCCAGGGTCAAGGGCAGCTTAATGGTAATGATCGACCCTTTGCCCGGTACCGTGTCAATATCCACAGTCCCGCCGACTTTGGATATGTTTGTGTTCACAACATCCATCCCGACCCCCCGGCCGGAAATGTCAGTGATCTCTTTTGCTGTTGACATGCCGGGCAAAAAGATGAGATTTGCAACCTCTTTATCGCTCAATTCATCCAGGGCAGAGGCTTCGCGCAGTCCCATGTCCAGGACCTTTTCTTTCACCCGGTCGATATTTATACCGGCGCCGTCATCTTCAATGGCAATCATGACCTGACCGCCTTCATGATAGGCTGTTATGCGCAACGTACCTGTTTCCTGCTTTCCGGCTGCAATACGCACACCAGGCTTTTCAATACCATGGTCAACAGCATTCCTGACCAGATGCGTCAGGGGGTCACCGATGGATTCAATAATGGTTTTGTCCAGTTCAACCTCTTCGCCTTCGATAATGAGGTCGATTTTTTTACCAATGTTTTTGGAAAGGTCCCGGACAATGCGCTTGAATTTATTAAAGACATTTCCCACAGGCTGCATGCGGGTACTCATGATGGCTTCCTGAAGCTCTGAGGTAACCAGGTTGAGACGTTGGGAAATGTTGTCAATGCCTTTGATTTTTCGGTTCGCTGCTGCCTGGATCAGCTGGTTTCTGGTCAAAACAAGTTCACCGGCCAGGGTCATCAGGTTGTCCAGCAGCTTGACATTGACCCGCAGATTGTCCGGCTTTTGTTCCGGTTTAGCAGGAGAATCTTTCAGCAGGGTCTTGTCCGGTTTCTCCATTTTTTTCACAGCAGCTGTTGCCGTTGGGACAGATGACGGTGAAATCGGACTGGTTTCAACAGATTGCGCCTGCCCGGTGGCTTCTGCAGGAGGCAAATCCGCCTGTTCCAGATCGTCAGAGGTAATCGGCTGAATATGATCAGGCGCAATATCAAAAAAATCTCCCATCAGCTCATTTTCCAATATTGTGGCAAAGACAACAATGAGCAGGTTATCCTGTTTTTGCATCATTTCAGCTGAAACGTCACCGTGGATATTGGCGGCTAAAACATCTCCGGTTTCTTTGAGTTCTTCCATGATTTTTGCCTGGTATTTTTCCCTGGCTTCAGTGTCTTTTAACAGGTTGTATTGTAAAATATACACAAAGCTTCCCTGTTTCAACAAAGCCTCCAGCACGGATTGTTCTACTTTGCGCAAAAGATCATTCATGGATGAGACCGCTGAAACAGGATTGTCCTCAGATGCTGGTTTCTCATGAGGCAAAAGCGTGGAGCGACTCTCAGATGATGTCTGTGCAGGAGGTAAAGTGTCATTCTCTGGAGGAGCACCTTCAAAACAAATTCCATTTAAAGCGGTCAGGTTGCCGGAAATATCGATGTCATTTGAACTTTCATGGCGGTGAATCAAGGTCGATAAGGTGTCCATGGCATCAAGCAGTGTTGAGATAATGTCGGGAGAGGGGAAAAGTTCTCCGGCACGAATTTTACCCATTACATTTTCACTGTGATGGGCCAGTGCTTCGACATTCTTAAGCCCCAGATAACCTGCGCCTCCCTTGATGGTATGTACGGCCCTGAATACCTTGTTAACCGTCTCTTCATTACAGTTTTCTCCCGCTTCCTCTATGCTGAGCAGGTCATCTTCAATACCGTCAAGGTGGTCCAGCGACTCTTCAATAAAATCTTTGAAAATGTCATTGTCTGCAATATTCACCATGCTGTTCCTTTTTTACTTAGCTCGGCTTTACCTGGGATAAGAACTTTTCGACTTCCGCCTGCAAAACATCGGCCTGTTTTAACAGTTCATCAGCATTCGTCAACACCTCACTTGCGGCAAGTCCGGTTTCGTTGGCGGCCTGGGTAACGACCGTAATGCTCCGGGTTACCTCCTGGGTGCCGGATGCCGCCTGGTTCGTACTTTCAGCAATTTCGCCGGTGACAGAAGACTGCTCCTCCACTGCAGCGGCAATGATTGCTGAAATCTCATCGATCTTGTTAATGATCCCGGTGATGTCATTGATTGCAGAAACCGCCCCCTGGGTGGCGCTTTGTATCCCGTTAATATGTTCCGCAATTTCAGTTGTGGCTGCTGTCGTCTGTTTGGCCAGCTCTTTCACCTCATTTGCAACCACTGCAAATCCTTTGCCGGCTTCTCCGGCCCTGGTGGCTTCAATGGTTGCATTCAAAGCCAGAAGGTTTGTCTGTTTTGCAATGTCGGTGATCAACTGGACCACATCACCAATTTTCTGGGAGGCTGCGGTGAGGCTTCCCACCATTTCATTTGTCTTCTGTGCTTTTGCAACGGCATTTCTTGCAATTGCCGACGAGCTTGTTACCTGTTCGCTGATCTCCCCTACAGAGGCAGTTAACTCTTCTGTTGCTGAAGCCACGCTGAGAACATTTGCCGACGTCTGTTTGGATGCGGCGGCAGCAGATGATGACTGCAGATGGGTTTTGTCGGCAGTATCGTTCATTTTGCGGGCCGATCCCTGCAAATGCTCGGCTGCAATTAAAATGGCGTTAATCACCTTTCCTATGCTTGCGTGAAAAGATGCCGTCATCTTCTCCATCATCTCTTTTTGTTCTTTTTCATTCCTGATTTTGGTCTTTTCCTGCTCTTCTTTCAGCTGGATTTTCTCAATTGCGTTTTCCTGGAAAATTTTAACCGTCCTGGCCATCTTGCCGATTTCATCTGTTTGATCCCGGGCCGGGATCTCGATGTCAAGATCACCTGCGGCAAGTTTTTCCATGGATTCGGTCATGCTGACCACTGGTCTGGTAATGGATCTTGCAATAACAAGAACAAACAGGCTGATAATAACAAGGGAAAAAACAATACCGATGATCAACACAAAATGCTGCTTATCCAGTGCGGTGTGAAGATCACGCAGATCATAGGTAAATGAAATGATGCCGCCCTGTTTGCCGAGTTGCCAGGTGGGGTGGCAGCGAATACAATCTGCAACGACTTTTTGGGGGATATACATCTGGACAGCATCTTTTTCAATGACCTGAACCGTATCAAGTGATGATGCAAATGCATCGAAAATTTCAGGCGGCATATGGGCAGGAACTGCATCAAGTTCAGAAGAGGACAGGTTAATTTTCCCCTGCCGGTCATAAAGCGAAACATCCAATACACCCTTAATATTTTTCTGATCCGAGAGTAATTTTTTAAAATTTTTCATCTGCCCCCGCTCCAGAGAATCCTTGACACCGTCCTGGATTGAATGGGACAGGGTTTGTACAGAATCCATATAGGTTGCGGTCATTTGTTTTTTTACAAAATCGCTGATCAGATATCCGCCGATAGCCAGAGAAAACAAGAGAACAATGAAAACAGGA
This sequence comes from Desulfotignum sp., assembly GCA_036351635.1. Taxonomy (GTDB): domain Bacteria; phylum Desulfobacterota; class Desulfobacteria; order Desulfobacterales; family Desulfobacteraceae; genus Desulfotignum. The sequence goes on along the minus strand of JAZBPL010000068.1, from coordinate 33,878 downwards.
AGCAGTATTTTCAAGTTAAATGGTAGATTGGTAAACGCTTTTTTGATCATGAAAATGACCTCTTTTTCGATAAAGTTTATATTTTATTTTGTAATTCACGACGTAATGCAACCGCGCATCACCCTTTCCACCGTTGTCAGGTCTTCAGAACTGGTGTTGACATCAGCCAATGCCTTTCGCATCTCTGCAAGATTTTCATTGACCTTTTCCATGCCATGTGTGATTTGCGATGTGGCTGCAGCAGTCTGCGCGACATTGGTGCTGACCGCTTCTGCATGATGCGCTGCGCCGCTCACGTTGTCAGCGATACCCTTGCTGGAAACACTCTGTTCCTGCACTGCAGCCGCGATTGTTTCTACAATGTTGGTCATGTTGTGTGTCACGTCATTGATTTTTTTAATCTCGATTATCGTGCTTTGCGTGGAACTGCTCATGGCTTCAATTTTGTGTTTAATATCAAGGGTGGCTTCATTTGTCTGGGCAGCCAGATCCTTCACCTCTCCGGCAACAACGGCAAATCCTTTGCCGGACTCTCCGGCCCGGGCCGCTTCAATGGTGGCATTCAGCGCCAGCAGCTTTGTCTGTTCGGCAATCTCGACAATGGTATCAATGACCGAAGTGATTTCTTCGGAAGCCTTTCCTAAAATGTCGATTTTTGTAAAGGCATTATCCACACACGACTTTGCCTCTATAGTAATCATTCTGGCCGCCTCGGAATTTTTGGAAATCTCGCCGATGGTGCTGATCATTTCATCTGTCACGATGGTTATCGCATCCATATTCTTCTGCAAATATTGCGCCGCTTCTGAAACAGAGGCGATATTCACACGCATTTCTTCTGTTGCATCAGCAACAGTGCCTGATTCTTTGGCGATACTTTCAGATTTTTTTGTCAGATCTGCTGCCGCCCGTGAAAGACCGGCAATGGTTTCATGCAGCTGGTTTGCATTGGCTTTGATACCTTCATGAAGACCCTGTTTTTCACGGGTTGCCTGTTTGTGTTTTTTCTCTTCTGCCGCAAGTTTGGCTGCCAGATCCTTTAAAATGCCGGGAATGACCGCAACCTCACCTGCATTCTCAATACTGCAGACTGCGGAATAATTCCCTTTGCTGATGTCCACTGCAAAATCGGAACAGGCAGTGATCGGTCGGGAAATCTTCCCGGCCAGCACCCACAGCAGAAAACCGGATAGAACCGATACCGCGCATAAAACACCAAAAACGGTTGGAAGACTGTCAATGAACCGCGTGCCTTCGGCACTGCCCTCCTTCCCCCCTAAGACAATGAGAATAAAAACCAAGACCATGGCAGCAAGCCATATGCCAAAGCTGCCGGCAAAAATTTTCTGACGAATCTGTAACCCTGCAAACAGGGGTTCTTTTTTCTGGTCCAACGGTGCAGACATGTTTTTCTCCTTTAAATTATTGCTTCTCCCGGATAATCTTGTGGCTCTCTGTTGAAGTTTGGACTTCGGTCTGTTTAAAGGACGTATAAAACGGGAAATTCTTTTTTGCTGCAAACATGGGGGATGCACAGCCTATACAGGGCGCATTGGCATCGATACACCAGGTTTGTCCCCCGTTCCACCACCGTGTCGGACAGTCTGCATAGGTATCCGGGCCCAGGCAGCCCAACTTGAAAAGACATCCTTTGTCTCCCAGTTTTTGCGCAAATATTTCCTGTTGAAAATCATGATACCGTGGACAAAGCTCATGGACCTTACGGCTGAAAAATAATTTTGGCCGGCCATTTACCAGCTCTGGCAGGCCGACCTGTACCAGGTGAATGATGGTTTTCCACACCCAGTCCGGATGCACGGAACATCCCGGGATCTCAATCAGCAGGGGATCCATTTTTTTGCGCTTATAGAACTCCTTCAGACTGACGGCATCGGTCAAATTGCCTTCTGCAGCCGGGATACCGCCATGGGTCGCACAGGTGCCCACTGCTATGGCACCGCTCATGGTCTTTGCAGCAGCCGTTAAATAATCGGCAAACGGTTTGTCTCCTATCACACAGGCTTCCGGCATGCCCCAGGGAATGGCGCCCTCAACTGCCAGAAAATATTCCCCGGCACGGCCTGAGATATACGCTTCAATGAGATTCAGGGCCTGTTTTCCGGATGTGGCGGACAAATCAGCATGAAAAGAAAGTTTTGCATACTGGGTGATCATGGAAACCGCATTGGGAGATTCCGCCTGCAAAAGTGAAATGGAACATCCTGTGCAGGACTGACCCTGAAGATAGATAAGTCTGGGAACACTTGCAGGGTCAATCTTTTTCAAAGCTGCCTGAACAACCCCGGGCAGCTGGGTAATACCAAAGGAGGCGCTTAAACATGCAGCCATTTTCAAAAATTCTCGTCGGTCTATCATAAAATTATCCTCAGCCAAAAATTATAAAATTGCAAATGGGTCGGCTTGTCAATGCACGGCACAGGCCAGACACGGATCAAAAGAATGGACTATGCGATTGGCCTCAATCTGCTCTTCAGGGTTCTCCACACGGGTTCCCACCAATGCTGTTTCAAGGGCGCCCGGCTGGTCCTGGTCGTCCCTGGGTGAACAATTCCAGGTGGTGGGCACCACGCATTCATATTTTTCGATTTTATAGTCTGTAATTTTAATATAATGAAGCAGTGCGCCCCGGGATGCTTCCGTGGCCCCGAATCCTTCTCCTGATTCCGGCAGGTCATACCGGGCCATGAACGGCGCTTGCATATCAATCCGTTCCGTCTCCGCCAGCAGGAAATCGGCAATGGCCACGGCAGATATGGCACGGCACAGATGTCTGCCCAGCACTGAATTCAAATTGTCGGCCGTAATGCCGGCAATGCCCGCAAATTTATCCACCATTTGTTTTATTTCAGAATTGTTGTTCTGATGGTAATCCACCAGGATTCTGGCTGCCGGACCGACCTCCATGACTTTTCCCTGGTACCGCGGGGCTTTCACCCATGAATATGCCCCGGATTTATGGGGAGACGGGGTCAATTCTCCCTCCTTGACGGTTAAACCGGAGGGGGATGCATATTTGGAATATTTCACATCCTCCCGGATGGCATCAAAATTCACCCGGGTGATGGTATTTTCCATCAGCACACCGGGTGCAAACAGCCGTTTACTGTCAAGCGCCGGCCCAAACGGCAAAAGCCCGTAAGAAAGAAACCCGCCCCGGCTCTGACCGATATGCCAGTATTCAGGAAATTCCCCGGCCACAGCCAGAATATCGGGAAGATATTTTTTATGAATAAAATCCCGAACATCAGAAATTAATGCGCGGTATGAGGCAATATGATCGATATTGGGTTCCTGGGTGCACCCCCCGGGAAAAATTGCAGTGGCATGGGGAAACTTACCGCCGAAAATGGCTGAAGCCTTATTGGCCTTTTTTTGAATCTCAAGAGATGCCATATAGTTTTTCAAGGCATTGACATTTGCTGTGGTATCGGACATATAGCGCCCTGAAAGCCTTGGTAAAAAGGGTGCTGCCGGAAAGGAAAATTTTGCGCCGGTTTCAGCCTTCACCCAGTCCCTGAGAGCGGTCAAATCAGCATCCGATCCCTTATATGCAAGTATGGCGGTCACATCCACAAAATCCAATGCAGACAATTGATAAAAATGCAGCAGATAATCATAGAGGTGGTTTGCCCCCTGTATCAAATTATGCAGAATACGGCCGTTGGGGGGGACCGCAAGTTTGTATGCATTTTCCTGGGCATAGGAGGATGCGATGGCATGGGCATAGGGGCAGACACCGCAGATTCTCTGGGTGATCTGCTGCGCATCCAGCGGGTCCCTGCCCCGGAGAAAAACTTCAAACCCCCTGAACATTTCGCCCATGCTTTCCGCCTTTGTTATCACATTGTTTTCAACCGTTGTATGGATACTTAGATGTCCTTCCAACCGTGTTACAGGACCAATATCAACTTTCATAATACTCCTTGATGAATTCGATAATACATTACATCTCTTCCGACCTGATTAATTGATTTATTCCACTAATGATAACCTTGATATCCACTGATTTTTCAAAAAAAAGATCTGCTCCGCAGGATAAAATTTTTTCTCTGTTTTTTTGATTTTCGTCCCCTGAAATGGCAACTACTTTTATGTTTGCGGTACTGTTGTTGTTTTTTAACTGCCGGCAAACTTCAAACCCGTCCAGTTTTGGCATATAAAGGTCAAGAATCACTATATCCGGTTGAAATTCAATGGTTTTTATGCCTGCTTCAAACCCGTCTGATGCAGCATCCACCGCAAATCCATTTTTCATGAATACCATAAGCAATAATTCCCGTACGGACGGATCATCATCAACAATAAGCACTTTATGCTTCCTGGTCTCGTTTCGACTGCAGCTTGTCATTCCTTTTGATGTAATAAACCTGTGCAGATCCTCGCGAAATATTCTATAGTGACCACCGGCAGTCACACCGGCTTTAAGCGCCCCGGACTTGATCCATCTCCATATTGTTGCCCTGGTAACTTTGCACAGCTTTGCAGCTTCTGTCACCGTAACTATTTCGTCATCACCTTTCATAAAAAAGCCCAAACAATTATGCGGTCAATTAATTTAATACGTTTGAAACCAATGCAACGTTTGAGACACTATGCTTTTTAATGGCCTCTGTCAATAGAAATGTGACACCCTGTATATGTGGCACCCCCCCCAAACAATTAATACGATTTGACAATATATCCATTTGTGGGTATATTGTAATTACATTTTTTACAATTGGAGACGAAAATGACGACTTTAATCAGAATAGGAAATTCGCAGGGTATCCGTATTCCAAAGGCGGTAATCAAGCAGGCGCAATTAGAAGACAGACAATTGCAATTCAAAGTAATCGAGGACGGCCTGTTAATTCAGCCTGTTAAAAAGAACAGAGAAGGCTGGAAAGAACAATTTTATAAAGCGCTTGAATCCCAGGAAACAAGCGAAGCGGATCAGGAGTGGTTGGATGCGCCATTGGTAGATGAAGAGGACTGGGAATGGTAAAAAAAGATATCCATCGATTTGAGATTTGGCTGGTTCAGCTTGATCCGACACAAGGTTCTGAGATTAAGAAAACAAGGCCTTGTGTTATTATCTCCCCTGATGAAATGTCTGCGCTGAAGACCGCGATTGTTTCTCCAATGACTTCCAAAGGATTTGGCTGTCCAACCAGAATTCCATATGCATTTCAGGGTAAAAAGGGATTGATTTTGCTTGACCAGATGCGGGCCGTTGACAAATCCAGATTAATTCAAAAACTTGGTGTAATTTCCCAAAGCGCGCAGATTAAAATTATCAATTGTTTGCAAGAGCTTTTTGCGTATTAAGGGGCCAACCGACATCCCCGGGCAGATACATGATGGCTGCATCTGCCCGGGGACACATGCGGTTAAAAATTTTTAAAATTTTCTTCTTCGTCATCCAGCGGGAGAATCTGTTTGGGGGTCACTTCACCGGTTTTTTTTGACAAAAATTGCTGCCGCCCGTGTACACCGTTTCCGCCCTGCCTGGGTGAGGCGGTGATGCGGGGGACAGAATTGTTTTTTGAAGCAGCGGTTTGGCTGCCCTTACTGCCGGTGATCACAGCCACCAGATCCTCTACATAGGCTTTCAATTGCTGGGCCTGGGCATTCATCTCTTCGGATGCGGATGCGGATTCCTCGGCATTGGCTGCATTCTGCTGCACCACCTTGTCCATTTCAGATACAGCAATATTCACCTGGTCTATCCCACTGGATTGTTCCTTTGATGCTTCCGCGATTTCCGCCACCAGTTCCCCGATTTTGCCGGAAGACTCAGATACTTTGACAAATGCCTCGTTGGTCCGGGTCACCAGACCTGATCCCTCCCCGACTTTCTGCACAGTACCCTCAATAAGTTCGGCCGTATCCTTAGCCGCCTGGGCCGCCCGCATGGCAAGATTTCTCACCTCATCCGCCACCACGGCAAAGCCGGCGCCGGCTTCTCCTGCACGGGCGGCCTCAACCGCTGCATTCAGGGCCAGAAGATTGGTCTGAAAAGCGATTTCATCAATGGTTTTGATAATTTTGGAGGTCTCTTCGCTGGCTTTTGATATGTCCTGCATGGATCCGGTCAACTGCTGCATGGATGCATTGGCATCCGTGACCACCTTGTACGATTCTTTCATCAGCGCATCCGCATGGGTGGCGTTTTCCGCATTTTTTCTCGTCATGGATGCCATCTCTTCCATGGATGAAGAGGTCTCTTCGATGGAAGCGGCCTGCTGGGAGGATCCTTCCGCCAGAGACTGACTGGTGACCGACACCTGACTAGAAGCTTCCGCCACCTGGTCCGCACCTTCGTTCAAACCGCGTATGATCCGGTTGATGGGCAGGGTGATGCTCCTGGCAAACCAGATTACAAGCAGGATGGTTAAAGCAAGAAAAATCCCACCGGCGATCAAAACAACATTCCGGATCGCTATGACAGGTGCCATGAATTCGGACACATCCTGGGTCACGCAGATACTCCACTCGGTCAGTGGAACAGGCGCAAATCCCGCAATTTTATCAATGCCTTTAAAGGTATAATTCTCCACACCTGATTTCTGGGCTGTCATGCTGCCGGCAATGGATTCCATGCCATCAAGCCTGCTGATATTTAAATCAAGAATGTAGTCCGATTGGGGATGGGCAACAATCAATCCGGTTTTATCAATCATGAAAGGGTAACCAGTGCTGCCGATCTTAACGCTGGTGATTTTCCGGCTTAATTCATCCAGTTTGACAGCCAGCCCAAAAACGCCGCCGAATTCACCTGATGCGGTTTTTATGGGCACGGCAATCCCGATAATGGGTTTTCCGGTATTCCGGGATGTTATGGCCTGTCCCACGGCAACCTTTCCTGTGTTACGGGCCGCTATAAAATAATCCCGATCTGAAAAAGAGACGCCCTGCTCTCTCAAAGCACCGTCGAAATTATCCGAAATCGTAACCCCCTGGGCATTGGTCACAAAGAAGGTGTCATAATCCTGTCCGATATTTTCAGACACAGTTTTAAGAAATCGGTCCAGGGCTTTCAGTTCGGTCTTGGCATTATCAATCCCATCACCAGATACTTTGCTTACAGCATTTCTGATCAACGGATTGATTCCCATTTCCGTGGCCAGCTTAACCTCCTGGTTTAATACACTATCAGTCATGATTGCCAGGTCCTGGGCAATCTGGGCGGCCTGATTGTTTGCCCCCCTGACCAAGGCATCAGTTGCCTTGTTAAGCGAAAAGAGTCCCACAACGGTCAGCGGGATAACCACGACAAGTATCCCGCTGAGGATGAGTTTAAATTTAAGTGACCTGTTTTTCATGGTTTCCCCCATTTGTTTGAAATGTAATATGTAATTTTTGTGCCAGTTTTTCCAATACTGCGGCAATATCGTTGATATCGTTGTCAATATAAGTGATAAAAGATGATTTGACCTGCACCGCCCTGGCCAGTGTTTTTGTATCCCTGTCAGGCAGGATGAGAATCACGCGTATTTGATCCAGCATTGGATGCAGTTTTTGAAATGCGTCCAGCTCCTGTATGGAGGCTATTGGAAGAATGAAAACAGAGATACTGTGCAGGGGCCGGCTAAGCAGGCGGCTGATCTGCTGCACCGAATCCAGAACAACGATATCCAGCTGCGGAAAACGGTTTCGGACCAGAAACCTGATCCGCTCTCCGATATTTTCCAGGGTGTTGTTATACAGAAGAATTTTCATCATTCAGCTGTCGATCCTTTTATCCCATGGTTTTTATTGCATTGGCCAAAAAATTTCAGCCATTACCCTTACAAATGAGCACAAACTATGCCAGCAGCATAAATTTTTAATTTTAATTATATTTCAGATAGTTATAAAAAATGGATTCCAGGAGGACAATGCGTGGCCAGGTGATATTCCTGAAAACAGGAACAAGAAGATTCCGGTTTTCAGGAATCAGGAACTGCTGAAACCGGAAAGCCCGTGTTTTTTTAAAAGGTCATAGAGGCGGGACTGGGAAATACCGGATATCCGGCAGGCCTGGTATCGATCAGATTCACAGCGCTTCAGCAGGGCCTTGAGGTATTCTTTTTCAAGCTGCCTGCGGAACTCATTCAGCGGCGGCAGCTCTTTTTCCGGATCAGATCCATCAAAAAAATTCGGGGTGACAGGCCTTTCCATGGATGGACTGAATGTCAGACCGGAGACCCGGTATTCCGGGGGCAGGTGTTTGGGAAACAGGGTGGGGTCCTGGCCGGCAGATGCCAGAAGATACTCCAGCACATTGATGAGTTCCCGCACATTGCCCGGCCATGGATGGGCGGACAGGGTTTTGAGCAGTTCGTCTGAAATTGCTTTGCTGTCCATGTGATACCGCCGGGTCAGTTCGTGGAGTTTTTTGATGATGATCTCTTCGATATCATTTTCCCTGTCCCGCAGCCGGGGCAGGTGGATTTCCATGGCACGGATCCGGTAGAGCAGATCCTTTCGAAACATCCGGTCTGCCACCATCTGATCCAGGTCCAGATTGGTGGCGGCAATCAACCGGATGTTCACGCTGATTTCCCTTCCGCCGCCCACAGGGCGGATACAGCGTTCCTGAAGGCTTCTCAACAGTGATTTCTGGGCATTCAGGGGCAGATCCCCCACTTCATCCAGCATCAATGTGCCGTTTTCAGCCTGGAGGACCAACCCTGCCTGTTTTTTCCCGGCCCCGGTAAATGCCCCTTTTTCATGGCCGAAAAGCGTGCTCTCAACCAATGTATCCGGCAGGGCCCCGCAATCCACAGGCACAAACGGGAATGACCGGCGTTTGCTGTTTTCATGGATGGCCCTGGCAAACAGTTCCTTGCCGGTACCTGTCTCGCCGGTGATCAGGACGCTGGCATCTGTGGCAGCTGCAGTGGCCACACTTTCCAGGCAGTGCTGCAGCGCGCTGGATTCTCCTATTATCCCCGTTCTTATTAAGGGAACTGTGGTCCTGGTGTGCTGCTTTTCCCGGTGGTACTGGATGGCCCGGTTTATGGACAAGGATACATCATCCAGCAGAAAGGGCTTTTGGATATAATCCCAGGCCCCGTATTTAAAAGCCAGTCTGGCGCCCCTGGCATCACCGGTTCCTGTGATAATGATGATTTCCGGGGCCGTGTCTGATGCCGTGAACGCCGGCAGCAGGTCCAACCCATTGCCGTCAGGCAGTTCAAGATCAAGCAGGACCAGATCACATGCATGGGAAAAAAACAGTGAACGCGCCTGTGCCAGGGTGTGGGCCTTGTGACACTGGTGTCCCATACGGGCCAGCAGTTTGGTAAAAAACAGACAGATTTTCTCATCATCATCGATGACCAGCACGTCAATCATTGGGTCTGCTCCTTTTGCCTGCTCTTTTCCAAAGCCTTGTTAACAATGGCTGACAGCTCACTGGCGATCATGGGCTTCATGATCATGGCAAAGATATGACAGTTTTCAATCAGGTCCGGCTTCAACCCGTCACTGAAACCTGTACATAAAATTATGGGGATATCCGGACAGATGCGGTTAATCTGTTGCGATAATGCAAGGCCGTCCATTTTCGGCATGGCCAGGTCAGTGAGGACCAGATCAAACCGGTCAGGATCATTTGCAAGCATGTCAAGGGCTTTTTGCCCCCCTGAAACACCGGTCACCCCATACCCGAGTTTTGCCAGCACCTTTGATGTCCAGGCCACAATGGATGGTTCATCATCAACCACCAGAATGCTGCCGTTCCCTGTTATCAGGGCTGCCCGGGCCAGGAAGGTTTCCTGGTTTGCATCAGGTCTTTTTTCCGGGATCAGGACCTGGAATGTGGTGCCTGTTCCCGGTGCGCTGTACACGGAGATATCTCCTTTCAGGTCCTTGACGATACCATAAACAGTGGACAACCCCATTCCCGTGCCTTCACCCCTGCGCTTTGTGGTGAAAAACGGTTCAAAAATCTTTTCCGTCAACGCTTCGGGAATACCGCACCCTGTATCGGAAATCAGGATCTGGGCATATCGGCCGGGACTGATATCCCGGGTCTGCATGATGTCATCTGTGTGAATGACAATGGATGTGATTGTTACATCCAGGGTGCCGCCGCTCTCTTTCATGGCATGCACAGCATTGGTCAGAAGATTCATGACCATCTGGTGCACCTGGGTGGGGTCTGCCAGAACCGCCACCTCTTTTTCCATCATTTTTTTCCTGATGGCGATATCCGGTGGCGCAGATGCTTTTATGAATTGCAGACATTCCTTGACCAGGGGAACAATTTCGATGACCTGGTGCTGGACATCGGCCTTTCGGCTGAAAGTCAGGATATGCTGGACCAGGTCCCTGGCCCGAAGACCGGCTGTCATCACCTGCTCCAGACTGGCGAGGGCTTCCGCATTATCAGACAGATCCAGTTTGGCAAGTTCGGTAAACCCGATGATGGAAGAAAGGATATTGTTGAAATCATGGGCAATCCCCCCGGCCAAAGTGCCCAGGGCTTCCATCTTCTGGGTTTGTTTCATGCGCTCTTCCAGGCGCTTTCTTTGTGTTATATCCCTGGAGGTACCCAGTATCCGGTCCGGACAGCCGTCATCATTTCTCAAAAACCGGGCAACGGTTTCCACCCAGACTGCTGTTCCGTCTTTATTGCACATCTCCAGTTCCAGGGACCGCATGCGGTCCGGGGCAGCATTTGGGTCATTTTCTTTTACAAGCTCTGATGCAATGACCGCTTTAATTCTTTTTACGGATGCCGCACCCATGTAGTCGCTGATATTCAGCTGTAGGAATTCTTCAGCGCCATACCCCAACAGGTTTTGTATGGCCGGGCTGACATAGGACATTTCCAGGGTGTCCGTCTGCATAATCCAGATGACATCAGTGGCGTTTTCAGCCAGAAGCCGGTATCTTTCTTCACTCCGGCGCAGATCCTCTTCATTCTGCTGCCTGGCTTTTTCAGCCATATTTTTCTTCTGGTCGATCCGGACCACCTGCCGGGAAATGTACAAAGACATGAAGATGACCAGAAACAGCATACCGGCCAATATCAGTATCAGGTGCCGGGTGACGGCAGTGATCTCTTCTGTGATATCGTCCATATAGATACCGGTGCCGATGATCCAGTCCCATGGCGGAAACCCTTTGACATAAGACATTTTCGGAGCAATTTTTCCAGGCATGTCTTTCCACTGCCAAGAATAATTGACATATCCTTCCCCGTTCTCCTTGACGGTGTGCACCATTTCCACAAATGGATAATTTCCCGCAGAATCCCTTAACCGGGACAGGTCCTCCTTTTCAAGATCCGGTTTGAAAGGATGCATGATCATGAAGGGATGCATATCATTGATCCAGAAATAGTCCTTCCCCTGAAGACCGTACCGCAGGTTGCGTATGCGGTCGGCCGCTTTCTGCCTGGCGGCTGCCCGGGTCATTTCCCCCTGCCTGATCCTGGATTCATAATCGGCCAGCAGGCTGACGGCGCTGTTGGTCAACTGGCGGATGGTCTCTTTTTTCTGGTCCAGCAAATGGCTTTCATGCCGGGGAATAAAAACCAGGAACATACCCAATGCAAAAATAATATAGGTGACATACAGGGGGATCAGGATGCGGAGGACGTCGGATAATGGTTTCTGGTAAAACAGTGTATCAATCACACCATTTTCTTTATTGACGATTCCTTCCATGCGCCTCCAGACCATTCAATTTACGCACAATGTATCCCGTCAATGAAAATCATGCAAAGGATATTCCCTGATTTTTATCCGAGGCTGTATCTAAAACTTCCCGCACCTTTTCAGCTATATCTTTGATTGAAAACGGTTTCTGAAGAAAAGCAACCCCATCATTGAGCATTCCTTGATGGACAATGACATTGGCTGTATATCCGGACATGAATAACATTTCTATTTCCGGAAACAGGCCCCGCACCTGTTCAGCCAGGTCCCGGCCGTTCATTTCCGGCATGATCACGTCCGTTATGAGAAGGTGTATCCTGTCTGTTCGGGCACGGGCTATCCGAATTGCAGAAGCTGGGGATGCTGCGGACAGAACCGAATATCCGTTTTGTTCAAGCATCGTTCGGGTCATTTCCAGAATCTCGGGGTCATCCTCCACCAGCAGAATGGTTTCATTGCCGGTAGGAATCGCCTTTTCTGAATGGGCGGCTGGGGCCGTTTCCTCAGCGGACGCGTGTTGCCGGGGCAGGTAAATTTTGAAAGTGGAACCCTGGCCGGGTTCGCTGTATACATTAATGAACCCGTTGTTCTGTTTCACGATACCATAAATTGTGGCCAGTCCGAGTCCGGTGCCTTTACCGATATCCTTGGTGGTGAAAAACGGTTCAAACAGATTTTCCAGAATTTCCTGATCCATACCACAGCCGTTGTCACTGACCGCCAGCATGACAAAGTCCCCGGGGATGAAGCCGGGATGATCTGCACAATAGGCCGGGTCAAAAGTTTTCATTCCGGTTTCAATGGTGAGTTTGCCCACCCCGGCAATGGCATCCCGGGCATTCACGCACAGATTGGCCAGGATCTGGTCGACCTGGGACGGGTCCATTATGACCGGCCACAATTTCCGGGCCGGCATCCAGGCCAGGTCAATGTCTTCACCGATCAATCGCCGCAGCATGCTGAGCATTTTTTCAACCGTATGATTCAAATCCAGTGGTTTCGGCTCGATGATCTGTTTTCTGGCAAATGCCAGCAATTGTTTTGTCAGATCAGCCGACCGCCGGGCAGCGGTTTGAATTTTCCCCAGATTTGAACAGGGGTCTTGTTTGCTCCGGACTTTTTTGAGGGCCAATTCCGCATGCCCCAGGATCACGCCCAGCATATTGTTGAAATCATGGGCTACACCACCCGCCAGTCTGCCTACGGATTCCATCTTCTGGGCCTGATTAAGCTGGGTTTGGAGTTTTTCTCGTTCCGCTTCGGCCTGTCTGTTTTCGGTAATATCGCGAACGATTCCCCGGAACCCCTTGGGAATGTTTTGTGAATCCTTTAAAACAGCGGCATTATACTCAAGGGTTCTTCTTTGACCGTCTTTCCGAATTATATCCCACTCACTTCTTTGAACCGGGTTACCAGTTTTGTATATCTCGTTGTATGTCTGATAGACCTTTTTTGAACTTGATTCTTCTGCGGCATAACGGCTGAAATTGCTGCCTGTCATCTCTTCACGGCTGTAGCCAAACAGATGTAGAAACGCGTCGTTGAAAAAAGTGAAATTCCCGGCCAGATCCACCTCATGGTACCCTTCAGCCATTTCGTTGAGAATGGTCCGGTACCGTTCCTCACTCTCCCGCAACGCCTCCTCGGCCCGCTTGTGATCGGTGATGTCTTTGGCCATTTCAAAACGGACATTTCGGCCATCGGGCCACTCTATGATCCTGTCAACAATAGAAAAGTACTGTTCACATCTGGAATTATAGTATTCCCAATAATGGGGCTGGGGTTTATATTTCAGGATAATATCATTGGTACAGAACGCACAGGGCAAATCAAGCCCGTGAAACTCCTTGTGGCATTTGCCCCCGACACAATTTTTCTGCAGGGTGTCTGCAAGTGTCGGATTCACATGCAGAATCTCGTATGTCTCCGGATCAGAGATATAAATGTTCTCTTCAATACTGTTGAAAATGGAAAGAAGCTGCTGACGCTCTCGCTCAATCTCTTCTTGGGCTTGTTTCCTATACATAACTCCCGCAATGATCCTGGAGATCGTCAGAAGGATTTCCACATCTTCTTCAGGCCATTCTCGATGAAACCGGCACTCGTCAAAGCCCATGAATCCATGGAATAGATCGGTAACGAAAAGAGGGACTACCACAATGGAACAAATCTTCTGGGGACGGAGAATTTTTTTGGCTCCTTCGTCGGGAATATCCTCTATATCTGAAAAGCAGATAATTCCACCGTCCTTGAGCATCGCCATCCACCAGGGGGTGGCCGCCGCAGGCACGCCCTGAAGGGCATCCTTCTGGGGAGCCTCGTCAGAAGCACACCACTCAACGGTGTTATCCAGACTGTCTGTTTCATGATGGTATTCGAAGATGTAGGCACGGCTGATATCCAATGTTTCGCCCAAAATTGTCAGAGAATCGTTTAAAAATTGCTCCAGATCTTCTTGCTGTACCGCCATGTTTGATATTTGTGAAAGCATCTGTTCGTAAACAAGCCTGTGTCTGAGCTTTTCCTCTGCCCGCTTAGGCTCGGTGATGTCGCGGACATTGGCAAGAACAATATCTTTATCATGAAAGCTGATTTTTTGGATCGACACTTCAACATTAAATACGGTTTTCTCTTTTGGTCTGAGGGCTTCCCATTCGAATAGTAATTTTTCACCATTTAAAACTTTTTGCCATCTTTCCAGTAAAATCTCCATTGACATCTTTGGGCTGGAAACATCCCCAATATTGACTTCAAGGGCTTCGTCTTTTGTCAGCCCATACATCCGGCACATCTTGTCGTTGACATCAAGAATTTTTCCCTTGTCATCATGTATAAAGATAGCGTCTTGTGAATTGTTAAAGATCTTTTTCAGGCGATCTTCTGCAAGAAGCAGCTCAGATTCTGCTTTTTCCAATTCCTGAATCCGTCTTTCCAATTCTTCATATGTGGGTTTGGCCATACGTAATTTAATGTCCGGATTCATTTATAGTGTAAAAAATTTGACCCAGTCCTGGTAGATTCAATCATACCAATCCTGAAATTGCCCAAAGCTTAAACCTCGACCATACCTGCCCTACCATAAATTTTCTTTGGTCTCAACATATTCATGAAAACCCGAAATAAATCCCCCCTGCAATTATCAGCCGATCACCGAAAAACTGGAATCAGGGTTTATTTTGCGCAGCCGGGAATAGAACCCGATGTTGCACAGCCGTTTTGTGTATTTCATGGTAAAGGACACCGGGTCTTTGTCATGGTCATGGCCCTTTTCCACGGCCTGCACCAGTTCGGCCATCAAGGCCCCCACCACCGGGGCGTTCTTGAACTGGTTGCCGCTGGTGCCCACGGCCATGTAGAAACCGTCCAGGCTGGATCTGTCATAGATGGGGATCCAGTCGTCGGAGCAGTCATACAGGTCCACGATGCCGCTGGGTTTGTTGGGTATGCCCATGGCCGGTATCCGCTGGGCCTCCCGCATCACCTGGGTGGTCCACTGGTCGGTGAAGTCGGTGTTGTAGTTGTCCGGATCTGCAACATATTCCAGGGTATCGCATTCCGGGTCTTCGGATCCGATGAGGATGTGGTTGCCCACCTCCGGCCGGGAGTAACACCCCACATCCCCGTCTGAAATGATGGTACCCAGGATGTTGTAATCAAAGCCTTCCGGGGCCGGTACATGGCATACCTCCTGGCGCAGGGCACGGGTCTTGATGTTCATCTCGTCTTCCACCCCTGCCATGCGGTTGATCTGGAAGGAATGGGGACCTGCCACATTGATGACCACCGGGGCATCGATCTGTGTGCCGTCCGCCAGGGTGATGCCCTTTACACGGTTGTCTTTTTTACGGATCTCGGCCACCCGGGCATTGAACAAAAATCTGCCGCCCCTGGCTTCGGCTGCCCGCTGCACGTTATGGGTGGCCTGTTTGGGATCAGATATCAGGCCGGCTTCCGGAATATACAAGGCCCCGGCAATACTGTCCCGGACAGGGGTACCGAATCGCGGATCACTGGGCAGGGTCGGGGGTCCGAACCCCCGGGTGTCCAGAATGGGAAGCAGGTCCGTGATCTCTTTGGGACCGAAATCCCAATAAGACACACGCAGTTCATCCAGGGCCGCCTTGACCCTTTCCAGGTAGTGGTTTTTTGGGGTTTTCATCACCAGGCCGCCGGTGTTGATATATTTCACCAGCCCGGTTTCATCCACCGTGCCCAAATACTTGGGCCAGTCTATCCAGTAATAATATCCTTCCCGGGCCATGGTCACCCCGTCCGGGGTGGAGTAATACAGCCGGATGATGGCGCAGGATCCTGAAGTGGAGCCATGGCCGGCTTCCGGCAGTTTGTCCACGTTCAGCACCTTGAGACCCCTTTTGGCCAGCTCGAATCCGGTGCAGGCACCGATGATCCCGGCGCCGATGACAATGGCATCATAGTTATGTTCCATTGGTTGCAATCCTTACATGTTTTTTTTGGGGTTACATGTGACAAATCCCAGTGTTGTCACATCCGTCAAATCGATTTCCAGCGCTCAATTTTTTCAAAGGCGGATGCAGCCCTGTCCATGAGGGTGGACAGGTTCACCGGTTTTTTGAAATAGTCTTCAAAACCGGCATCCCTGCAGTCGGCCAGCTCAAACAAAGAGGCATACCCGGTAATGGCATAAATCACGGAAACAGGTCTGCGCTTCTTGATTTCCCGGCACAGCTCAATCCCGTTCATGCCGGGCAGGTTCAGATCAAAAAACATCACATATATGGTTTCATTTTCCAGGATTTCCAGGGCGGTTTCCGCATCCATTGCAGACCGGACCGCATACCCTTTCCTGGAAAATGCCTGTTCCAGAAGGCTAATTATTGCTTTTTCATCATCCACAACCAGAATTTTTTTTTCAGCCATTTTTACTCCTTTATGTTGGCTATTGTATTTTTTCAAAGCAGTTTACCCATACACCGGTCAGTTGTCCAGCAGATACCTGATATTTGCGAGCAGGTCATCTCTGCCTGCGGGTTTCAAAAGAATTTTGTCCGGTGCGGCCGCACTTGTCTTTGCTCTCACCGTATTTTCACTGCACCCGGTGCACAGGATCACCGGGATATCCGGCCGCACTTTTTTGAGGGCGGCAACCAGTTTATCCCCTGTCATTTCCGGCATGGTCATGTCTGTGATGACCAGATCAAAGTCCCGGGGCGTTTGTGTGAAACATGACAGTCCCTGTTGTGCCATGTCACAGGCAGTGACCCTGTACCCGGCCCGGGACAGCAGTTTTTCCAGCATATGCAGGATGGGTTTTTCATCATCGATCAACAGAATTTTCTCATTTCCATTGCAGGGAACGGCTGTCTTTTTCATTTCATCACATTGGACCGGTTCTGTGGTGAAGCGCGGCAGATACATATAAAATGTTGTGCCCTTTCCCTTGGTGCTTTGGGCAAAAATTTTCCCATCCAGGTTTTTTACAATGCCGTGTACCACTGCCAGTCCGAGACCTGTGCCCTTACCCCGCACCTTTGTGGTGAAATAGGGCTCAAAAATGCGCTTGCGGATTTCAGGGTCCATGCCCTGTCCTGTGTCTGTCACCTTCAGGCACACATATGGGCCGGGTGCCATCTCAAAGGCCGGCAGGTTGTCTTCTGTAAAATCGGCCTCACTGAGGGATACGGACAATTCTCCGCCGTTTTCCTCCATGGCATGCAGGGCATTGCTGATGAGATTCAGGATCACCTGGTGCATCTGGGTGGGATCAGCCTTTACCATGCCCACGTCGTTTGGTATGTTTTTGGTGATTTTTATGGTGGCCGGCAATGAGGCCCTGGCCAGTTTGAGCACCTCTTTTACAATCAGCTGCAGTTTCAGGGGCCGGCAGTCCTGTTCTGTCTCCCGGCTGAATGTCAGGATCTGCTGGACCAGTTCCCTGGCCCGGACAGCCCCGTCTATCACAGACTGCATCTGGCCCCTTACCAGGCTTTGCCGGGGCAGATCCTGCATGATCATTTCAGAAAACCCGAGAATGGGAAACAGGATATTGTTAAAATCGTGGGCGATCCCGCCGGCCAGGGTACCGATGGCTTCCATCTTCTGGGACTGGCGCAGCCGGGCCTCCATGGCCTGGTTATTTTCCATGGCCTCCACCAGGTGGTCCATGGTAAGCTGCAGTTCCCGTGTTTTCTGCATCAGGTGTTTCTCTGACTGTTTCAGGGTGGACACGATCTGTTTATATTGCAGTTTCTGATATGCCTGGTCTGACAGCTGCGCTGTGATCAAAAACAGGGCATGGCTGATGTCTGTAAACCGGTTTACCGGCATGAAGGTTACCTCATCAAGGGCTGCGGCATAGGCTTCATGATCCGCACCGATGACATCAGCATATGCCAGCATCTTTTGCAGGTCTGTTTTTTCATCCCTGACCTGGCCGATGATCCAGTTGGCCATATGGCGGCCGGCAAAGGTGATGGAAACTGTGCCGCTCAGCAATCCCGCCCCCAGACAGGGCTGAACCATGGGGCCATCCGGGTGATACCCTGATGTTGCGGCATTGGACTGGATACAGGCATCACGTCCAGCATCGGTTTTTTTAATGATATGTCTGCACAGGCGGCAGACATTGCTGGATTTTGTGATGGGCCTGCCGTTGACATCGGTTATGATGGAAGCAGCTCCGGTGGCCTTTGCAAAGGCATCCTGAATTTTCTGAATCTCATCGACATCAAATATCTCTGCAAATTTCGGTATACTGATTTTTTCCCCCATGACGCACCTTCCCAAACAGGAGGTCCCCTGTCATCTGCATGTATGCTGCTGAACTTCATCTGCTGCTGCATGGTGCTACATTGTCTGCAGCAGTGCCACTGTTTTTTCCGCAATGCGGTGGATGTCCTGGACATGGTCCACAGCACCAATGTTTATGGCTTCTTTGGGCATGCCGAACACCACGCTGGAGCGTTCATCCTGGGCGATATTCACGGCACCGGCGTTTTTCATGTCCAGCATGCCCGCGGCCCCGTCTTTTCCCATGCCGGTGAGTATGATCCCTATGGCATTGGCGCCGGCATACCTGGCCACGGTTTTGAACAGCACATCCACCGCCGGTCTCTGGTAATGGACAAGGGGCCCTTTTTTCACCTCCACATAATACCGGGCCCCGCTGCGTTTCAGCAGCATATGATAATTGCCCGGCGCGATGAGCACTTCCCCGTTGGTAACGGTATCCCCATTCTGTGCCTCTTTTACCCGCATCTGGCACAGCTCGTTCAGTCTCTGGGCAAAGGATGCGGTGAACTGGGCCGGCATATGCTGTACCACCACGATGCCCGGTGCATTCACCGGCATCCGGGTCAGCACGTTTTTGATGGCTTCCGTTCCCCCGGTGGAGGCACCGATGGCTATGAGTTTATTGGTGGTTTCCGCCAAAGCTTTTGACGCTGCCAATGCCGGTGTCCGCATTTTTGCCGTGTCGCTGATGGGCTGGATCAGTTTGGCCCCGTAAACAGCCCGTATTTTTTCTGCCAGCTGCACACTCATGTCGCCTACGGAATAGGCGGCACTGGGTTTGGAGATGACCTCGAGCGCGCCTAAGGAAAGGGCTTCCATGGCCAGCTTGCTGCCCTTGGTGGTAAGGGAGCTCACAATAATGACCGGCAGCGGATAGTGCTTCATCAATTTTCGTAAAAACGTGATGCCGTCCATTCTGGGCATTTCAATGTCCAGGGTGATCACATCCGGTTTCAGACTGACGATCTTATCCCTTGCCACATAGGGATCAGGTGCCGTACCGATCACCTGTATGCCCTGCTGCCGGGACAATTGTTCAGAGAACACCTTTCTCACCACTGCTGAATCATCCACAACCAGCACTTTGATGTCACGGGGCATTGCACCATCTCCAGTTTGTAATGTTTTTTTCACACCTGTGTTAATCTGTATGCAGCAGCATCCCCAGTTTTGCCACGTCTGTTTCAATCATGTGAAACCGGCTGTCGGGGGCGATCTTGGACAGATCCGCAATATCGGGTATGCCCAGTTCAAACGGCGTGTTGGCCGGGGTGTTGCGCAGGGCATTGCCGCAGACCATGTTGAGCATCTCCTTGAGCGTACCTGTCAGATGCTCCCGGGTGAGCTGGTCCCGGGATTCTCCCATGAAATTTTCCGCCATCTCCAGCACCAGAGATTCGGGAGCTGCCAGGATCACATGCCCGCTGATATCTCCGGAAAATGACAACCGGCAGGCCATGGTGTCCGGCGCAGCCAGTCCGGCCCGGGACAGGGCCGCTGTCTGCCCGAACGCCACCGGCAGAAAAAACATGGTTTCCATGACTTCAGAAATCGAAGTCGTCATCGCCTTCATCAGTTGTGTCTTCATAATCCCCTTCTCCAAGAATGGTGACAATTGTATCTCTGATTGCCTCGGCTGTGAAGGGTTTGGTGATATACCCTGCAGCACCGGCTGTCATAAATTCATCAATACGGGTCTGGTTGCCTTCTGTGGACACCACCACCACTGGAATATCCTGAAACAGGTCCTGTTCTTTCATGGCTTTAATGAAGGCCAGGCCGTCCATGACAGGCATATTGTAATCGGTTATGACCAGATCCACCCAGCTGTTTTTCATCAAAGCCAGCGCTTCTTCGCCATTGGCCGCTTCCAGCAGATGGGATCCCCCATAGCCGGCAGCCTTGAGGGTGCGTTTGATAACCGCGCGCATGGGCAGCGAATCATCCACTATCATAATTGAATATAACATCGTTTTATCCCGGGTCTTTTTGGTTTACGCCATCTGCAGCAGTGTTTCCACTTCCTGCATGTTGATGCCAAAATCCGCTATAATCATGGACATGTCAACAGCTGATATCCCCAAATGTTTCATCACCTGGTCCTTGAACCGGTACGCCAGGCCGTCGGCGCCCACACCGTTACCCAGCATCATGCACAGACAGTCCGCCAGATACACCGCTGCAATCTGTTTATCCGCAATTTTTGTTTCATCCGACAAATGGTGATGCCGGATGATATTGACCATCCTGGGACTGAACTTCCACATTTTGGCTATCATGGCACCCAGCTCGGCATGGTCGATGCCAAGGGCTTTTTTTTCCGCCTCCTGGAAGCTGAAATGCTGATTTTCCAATAGATCTGCAATTTTTTCCGCAGCATCTGCCACATATTTTTCCAGAACAATTTTGCCCATATCCTTGACCAGGGCTGCGGTAAATATGGTATTTTTCCCTTTTAACCCCAGTCTGACTGCCACCTGTTTTGCAAGCACAGCCGAAGACACCGAATATTTCCACATATCCCCTTCATCCATCCCATACCCTTTCTGGGTGCCCCCAAGCACCTGTGATCCGGATCGTACCAAAGCCACCTCGATCACCTGGTCAATCCCCAGCAGGTTGACGGCATCTTTGATGGATTCCACCGGATGCTTCATGCCGAAATATGCGGAGTTGCAGGTGCGCAGAACGCCTGCCGTGATAACCGGGTCATACTGGATCACTTTGGCGATATCTGCCATGGAGCTGTCCGGCTGGTCTGCCACAGCCAGCAGCTGGCCTGCCACGGCAGGTATGGGCTGCAAATTTTTCACCTCTGCCACCAGTGTCTGAAGTGATATCATATTTTCACCTCCCCGGATCCGGATGTCTTTACATAAATATCTCCTGTGGCAATCTCGATTCTCACGGTACGGTTGACATTGCCCCCCACATCCTGTCTGGTAATCATGACCTTGTTCTTGAAAAACATTTTTTTCAGGGCCATGTAATTTCTTTTGCCGATATTGAAAAATCCCTGCTGGTCAAGGATCTCAGCACCGCCTGCCACATACACCCGCATGCGCTGCTTGGCTGCCCCCAGCTGGTAGGCGGTTTTAAACAGCCGCGGGATGCCGGAATCAGCAAACATGTATGGCCTTGCCGCTGCTTTCTGCTTGTCAATGGAAGAATCCGGCAGCATATAGTGCAGTATGCCCCCCACTTTGACTGCAGGATCATAAATGACAAGCCCGATGCACGATCCGAGGGAATAGGTAATAATCGATTCCCCGGGGTTATTGCTCACCTTCATATCTGCAACACCGACAATCTGTTTCATTGCATATCCTTTACACCGGGGTCAGAAGTGAACTTTTTTACCCTGTTTGTCTTTTCAGACAGAACAAGAAAAAATGTCTGGATCTGTTTCCCGGCTCCTTGATGGAAAAAAGGTAATAAATTAACTTCTGACCCCAAATACAAATAGTTACCTGATCCCGAAAATGCCGTGGACATCCAGGATCAGGCCGACGCGGCCGTCGGCAAGGATGGCACCGCCGGCAAGGCCTTCCACTCCCTCCAGGTGGGCACCGAGGCTCTTGATCACATATTCATCCTTGCCCAGCAGTTCATCGATGAGAAAGGCCCGTTTTTCATCCTTTGACTCGACCACCACCACAAGGCCCTCATGTACCGGTTTTTTCTCATTGGATCTGTCGGTTTTGTATATGTTGTTCAGACGGATCACCGGGATCAGGCTGCCTCTGTCCTTGACCATCTCCCCTTTGCCCTCCACGGTAAAACATTCTTCTTTTGCGGGCTTGAACGCTTTCTGGATGGCCATGGTGGGGATCACATATTTTTCTTCATCCACCCGCACCAGCATCCCGTCGATGATGGCCAGGGTCAAGGGCAGGCTGATGGTGAATTTGGTACCCCTGCCTTTTTTCGAGGCAATCTGCAGCTGGCCCCGGAATTTTTCCAGACCGCTTTTGACCACATCCATGCCCACGCCTCTGCCGGACACATCTGTGATCTGTTTTGCCGTGGAAAAACCCGGCTGCATGATCAGGTCATACACCTGGGCATCG
Organism: Desulfotignum sp.; assembly: GCA_036351635.1. Lineage (GTDB taxonomy): Bacteria > Desulfobacterota > Desulfobacteria > Desulfobacterales > Desulfobacteraceae > Desulfotignum. The sequence continues at coordinate 11,383 of JAZBPL010000068.1, read as the reverse complement.
GTCATCTGTTCTTTTCCCGTAACAAGACCGGTCTGTTTTGCTTTTTCCAGGATGGCATCCCGGTCGAGCCCTTTGCCGTCATCCTCAATTTCAATCATGATGTGGCCGCCCTTGTGGTAGGCCCGAAGCACTATCTCACCCTGGGAGGGTTTTCCTTTTTCCAGGCGGTGGGAGACCGCTTCTATGCCGTGATCCACCGAGTTTCTGATCATGTGCACCATGGGTTCATACAGGGCATCCACCACGTTTCTGTCGATCTCGGTGTCCTCTCCCTGCATGGTCAGATTGACCTCTTTGCCGGATTTTTTTGCCAGGTCCCGCACAAGGCGGATCATTTTCATGAACGTGGCCTTGATGGAGATCATGCGCATGGACATGGCAATGGTCTGCATATTGGTGACAATCTGTCCCAGCTGGGACACATTCTGGCTGATCAGCGGATAATCCATGGTTTTCTGCTTGAGCATGGACTGGGCAATGACCAGTTCGCCTGCATAGTCCACCAGGTCATCCAGTTTTCTGGTGCTCACCTTGACCTGGGTGTCCGGTTTTTTCCTGGAAGGCACCTGGTCCATGAGGGCGGATGCCACCTGGCCGGGCTGCACCTTTTTTGCATCCACCAGGATCTCTCCGATTTTTCTGTCCGGATGGTTTTTCTGGTCTGCCAGGGCCTGGTCAAGGCTGGCCTGGTCCACCATTTTCCGCTTCACCAGAATTTCCCCCAGCGGTTCTCTGTCACCTCTGATTAACGCACGCTGAAGTGTCTGCAGTTTATCTCTGAGGCTGTCCACATCGATATCGTCATCTTTGGGCATAAACCCGGTATTAATGCCTTCACTGACCCGCTCGATGAGCTGCTTCAAAGTATCTACAGATTCCAGGATGACGTCTGTGGCCGTATCGTTTATTATAAATTCCCCGGACCGTGCACTGTCCAGCAGATTTTCCGTGGCATGTGCAAGCCGGTTGATCCGGTTCAAAGACAGGAACCCGGACACCCCTTTGATGGTATGAAAGGGCCGGAAAATATTGTTGATGATCTCCATATTCTCAGGATCCTGCTCCAGATCGATGAGATTGACCTCAATGGTCTCCAGGTTCTCCTGGGCCTCTGACACAAAATCGATGAGAATTTCCATGTCATCCCCGGAAATTTTCACTGGTGCTTTGTTTTCCGGTTCTGCCTGGTTGTCTGCAGCAGGTGCCTGCTGTTCAGGTTCTGCTGTTTTTTCTTCTGAAAAGCGTATTTCCAGCAGTTCCAGGACATCAGAGCAGTCAAAGGCAAAGGGTTCATTGCGCTTCATATGGCTTAAAATCGACTTGAGCAGCACCAGGCCTTCCTCCACCGGCCTGGTGCTGCTGGTCTCTTCCATGGTCATGGTTTCCACATATTTTTTGCAAGCCAGGGCCGTGTCATGGAACAAGGAGGGGGCAATATGTTTTGAAACCGCCATCAGTTCATCCAGGTTGTTCAGCATATCTCCGAGCACCGGCATTTCCCCGGGACAGAAGCCGCCGATGAGCAGCGTTAATTCATCCAGTTTAGTTTCCAGGTCTGCGTGATGATCAGATATGGATGCCTCCCCGGATACAGCAGCTGGATCTGCTGCACCCGCATGGGAAGCTGCTGCACCTGTCCCTTCTGCATCGGCGGTGTCACCTGGATCAGTTTCCACGGCACCAGATGCTGTGTCTTTTGACCTGTTTTCCGATTGTCCGGCATTGGTAACGGCATGTGACAACTCCTTGATAAAGGTTTCCAAAGATGCAATGCGCTGATCTGCGTCAGTATCATTGCCTGAGATACCCCGGGTAATCAGGTCCCGCGCCCGTATGACTTCCCCGGCTTGTGACTGCAGTGACAGGCGAATGCATTCACCATGCATCTTTTTGAGCACCGGCAGTAAACCAGACATGGTTTGGCTGTCTTCCGGATCTGCCAGGACAAGTTCGCAGGAAAATTTCTCAATTAAATCCTTCATGATTTCATAGGGCATGGGTGTATCCTTCTGCAAAAATTATGTGCGGTTTAAAAATTTTTAAAATCCTCGTCATCATCATCAAAAGGAATGACCTGGTCCGGCCGCACTTCACCGCTGCCGTGGCCCAGCATTTTTTTGCTGCCGGTGACCTGTTTGCGGGTCCCTGGCGCAGCCTTTTTTACTGACTTGTACTGCACAGCCGCATCTTCCCGGTTCTGCTTTCCTGTCACCAGGAGCACCAGTTCGCCCACATAATCCCTGAGCTGTTCTGCCTGGGCATTCATCTCTTCTGCTGCAGAGGCGGATTCTTCCGCATTGGCGGCATTCTGCTGCACCACCTTGTCCATTTCCGTGATGGCGATATTCACCTGCTCGATGCCGTTGGACTGCTCTTTGGATGCCTCGGAAATCTCAGCAATCAAAGACCCCACCTTGGCAGCACTCTGGGCCACTTTGGCAAATTCTTCGTTGGTGGTGGACACCAGCCTGGAGCCGTCGCTGACCTTTTTGCCGGTACCTTCAATGAGCTGGGCTGTATTTTTGGCCGCTTCCGCCGCCCGCATGGCCAGGTTGCGCACTTCATCCGCCACCACGGCAAACCCGGCTCCGGCTTCTCCGGCACGGGCCGCTTCCACCGCTGCATTCAATGCCAGCAGGTTGGTCTGGAAAGCGATTTCATCGATGGTCTTGATGATCTTGGAGGTCTCTTCACTGGCCTTGGAGATATCTTCCATGGAATGGATCAACTGGTCCATGGAGGCATTGGCCCGCTGCACCACCTGGTTGGCATCCTGCATTAGCGTGTCTGCCTGGCCGGCATTTTCCGCATTCTTTTTGGTCATGGAGGACATCTCTTCCATGGAGGAAGAGGACTCCTCGATGGAGGCGGCCTGCTGGGATGCCCCTTCCGCCATGGCCTGGGAAGAGGATGACACCTGGCTGGAGGCGGATGCCACCTGGTTGGCCCCTTCATCCATGCCCTGGGTGATGCGGGTGAGGGTCTTGTTGATGCCCCGGGAGATGATAAAACCCAGGCCCATGGCCAGGATGACCCCCAAAACAGTGGCAACGATGGACAGCAGTTCAATAAAACCCGCCTGGTGATGGGCTGCTTCCACTTCATGGGCTGCCACATCCTGGTTGATCTTTACGATGCTTTCCAGCAGATCCAGGGCGGTGGCCTGACGGTCCGCCACAGGACCCAGCAGCTGGGCTTTGCCCTGTTCCGCCAGGGAGATCCCCTGGTCGATGATCTGGATCATGGTATCAAAATGCTGGAACACCTCCTGCATGGCCGGCAGCATTTCCATGGTATACAGTTTTTGCGCCCCGTCTGCATTGCCCTGGGCGTGGACCTGCTTGATCTGTTTCACTGCCTGGTGAAACCGGCGGTGGGGATCCTGCATGGCCTTGATGGCAGCGGCCAGGTCCGGATTGTCGGTCTTAAACGCGTCCATCCACCGGCCGGCGGCACAGGCAGTGTGGTCCTCTCCCCCATCAAACAGCCTGCCCATATTCACCAGGGTCAGCACTTTCTGCACCAGATTGTAATGGTCTTTGGTAAAGGCTTCCACCTTTCGGCCCAGGAGCATGGGATCTGCCATGCCCAGCTTGTCCCACTGCTGCATGACCTCCATGAATTTGTTGTTTTCCGCCCGCCAGGCATTCCAGGCCGGTACGAACTGCTGCCAGAGCCGTGCTTCTTCATCGGTCTGGGGCAGCGGTTCATACACCTTCCAGGCCGCCTCATAATGTTTTCTGGCCTCAGCCAGGTTCTGGTACTGGCGCTGCCGCACATCAAGGGAAAGGCCCGGGATGGCAAGTGTCCGCATGGAGCCCCGGATGCCTTCGGCCTCTGCATGAATCACCTGCAGGCTGTCCACACTGGGCAGGCGTACCCCCCCGATCTCCTGCACGGAACTTTCTCCCTTGATGGCCCCGTAATATCCGACAATACCCAGTACCAGGGTTATCACTGCCACAACGCCGAAACCCAGCATCAATTTGGTTCCCAATTTCATTTGCTTACCCATTGTTTTTCTCCTTTTACGCTTTTTAGTATTACAAGTGCGGTCTCACCCATCTTTATGCCGAATTTCAGCCGCAGATCTGTACTGGGAATCACCTTTCCCCCAGCAGCTGAATCTCCTTTGCACTCAGGACCCTGTCAATATCCAGAAGAATTTTGACCCCTTTGTCAATTTTTGCCATCCCCAGGATATAATCCGTGTTAAGATTTGTGCCGAATGAGGGTGCATTTTCAATTTCCTCCTCTTTTATATTGAGGACTTCAGACACCGCATCCACCACAATGCCGATCTGGATGGTCATGTCATCGGAATCGATCTCCACCACGATGATGCAGGTCCGGTCTGTATAGGGAATGGATGCCATCCCGAATTTGAGCCGCAGGTCAATGACAGGTATGACCTTGCCCCGCAGGTTGATCACCCCTTTCACAAAATCCGGGGTCCGGGGCACTGATGTGATGGGCATCATCCCGATGATCTCCTTGACCTTGAGAATACCGATGCCGTATTCTTCATCCGCCAGGGTGAAGGTCAGGTATTTGCCTGTCTTCAGGGTGGTGGACTGAATCGCCTGGTTTAATGTTTCTTGTACGTCACCCATGTCGTTCTCCTCTTTGTTTTCATCTGGTTTGTCTATAAATTTTACTGCACAATCATTTTATGTAAAACATCACACAAATCGTCGTACTGGTCATCCATATAGGTGAAATACCTGGGGAAAAATCTGTGGATAACCGCTGTATTGTCCCGTTTTTTTTCTCTGGGCAGCACCATCACGATTTTTTTATCCTGATAAATCTGTTTTTTGTCATACAGATCATCCAGTCGGTCTTCATTGTCTGTAAACAGGACGATAATAGGACTTTCCATATATGACTTTGTCTGGTTGACTTCCGTGACACAGGTATCAACTGTTCGGCAAATATGCATTTTAATACCGGGCATTCTCTTTTGAATGATTTTCAAAAAAAATCTGCCTTTTTCGCCTGAATCCCGGTCCACATATACAATTAATTTTCTCATCTGCTCTCTGCGGTGCTTTGTAACATTTCTGAAACTGACAACATGACAAATCTATCAATCAATTTTCATGCCAGCAGAGAAAAATTTTATTTTTCCTTATATTTCAAATAGTTATTAAAAAAATACCTGCAGCGGCGCGTGTCACAAAAAAATGACAGCTGTGGATGGAATCAAGGGGTAAAAACAGGAAAATGCTTTGAGGGGGCGGGGTTTTGGAACTGAAAAGAAGAGTGGTCGTAAAAATATGACAGTCTCAAAAATATGACCCCAGAAATGGAATCACGTGTACAAATCATTCACCATACATATCGGTTATGAGCTTTCTTAATTGCGCTGCCTTTGTATTGGATAATTTGTCAATTCTATTTTTCAGTCTTTGCTTGCTGATAGTTCGAATCTGATCAACAGCAATTTCAGCACTTTTGCCAGCACATCTTATCTGGAGACGGGATCTCCAAGTTGGATGCAATTTTGAGGTCAATGGACAGACCACCACTTTACGCAAATATGCATTCATTACATCCTGGCTGATGATAACAACAGGACATATTTTTTTTATTTCGCTGCCTGTAGCAGGATTGAGATCAGCAAAATATATTTCATATCTTTTAAGATTCTGATTCATCATCCAGGCCGTCAAGGAGTGTTATGTCAAAATCTTCCCAGTCTTCATTTTCTTCAGCCATACTTTTGTATGTATCTTTCCAGGAAAGTCTTATTTCTTCTTTATTGCGAATAAACAGCCCATTGTTTTTTTCTTCCAAGATAAGGGAATCTGTCAGTCCATATTTTTGCAACAATGCCTTGGGAATACGAATCCCTTTTGAATTGCCGATTGGAACCAGTTTGACTTCTTTTGAACGCACTTTGTTTTCCATGGTGTTACTCCATAAATGTCATAACATTGTTCATAATTTGTAATTATTGTAATTACAAAAAATCATTCTGTCAATCGTTTTCCTCCGCATACAGGTCATAGCCGGGATAGTATTTTTCAGCACACTCCCGGCAGATGCCGTGGCTGAATTTTGCCTCGGAATGTTCCTGGATATAGGCCTCCACCTGATTCCAGTAACCTGTGTCATCCCTGACTTTTTTGCAATGGCTGCAGATGGGAATCAAACCGCTCAGTTTTTTGACTTCAGCCAGGGCAGCTTCCAGTTTTTCCTTTTCATTTCGCAGCTTGCTCTGGGTGTCTTTGATCCTCTGGTAGCGCCTGGCATTTTCCATGGCCAGGCCGCAGACCCCGGCCATGGACAAGGTCAGATTAAGGTACCGCTCCTTTTCCTGTGGAAATTTTACATGGTCAACTTCAAGCACCCCCAGGTCCTTGTCCTTGTAACGGATCATGGCCTGAAACCCTTGCTTTGAGGGTGTCCAGGCATATTCCTGCGTAAAGCCGTGCAGTCTGTCTTTTATGGCCTGTTCGTCTTCCGGCAAAGCAGATAATGCATATACTTTTTCAGGCTGGTTATGGGACAAAGAAACAAAAACAAGTGTCCGGGGAGAAAAAAGCTGATCAAATACCGCAAGGATGCTCTCAATGGCCTCCTGTTCCGTAAATGAATGGGCGATCCGCGTCAGCAGATCAAACGCCATGGCATATTCAGACAGCCTCTTCCGGGCTGACTGTATCTCTTTTTCCAGCATGTCAGTGTTGTTGTTCGGATCCGGCATTACCATCCTTGTTGATATCATAAAATTGTCAGCTGTGGTTTGTCTGATGTCCCGTTTATTTGTCCGCTGTCCAGTCCAGGGGATACCGGCCCCATGTATGCACGGCTTGGGATATGGCCATTAAGACGTCATCCGGCACCTGAAAAGGGATCTCCCCGTGGTTGTCGGACAATATGCATCCGCCGCCTGCTCCGGCCTTTGCAATCACCGCTTTCACATGGTTTTCAGCATCTTCAGAAGACCAGCGGCACATCTCGATGCCGTTTAAATTTCCGATGACCGTCAGTTTGCCCCTGCAGGCGTTTTTCACCAGGGCAATGTCTTCAAGGCAGCTCACCCCGACAGCAGCCGTGCCGGTTCCGGCAATATCTTCGATGATGGGCAGGCAACGGCCGGAGGCCATGTGGGTGGCAGTGGGGCCATTGATCTTTGGCAGGGTCTGTCCGGCAACTGTAAATCCGGTTTTCAGGTACATGTCCCTGGTGGTGATGGTGGTGGAGGAAACCGGATCAAAATAGCAGATGGCTGTGGCGCCGGCCGCAAGCTGGGCATTGGCCCATGCCACACAAAAGGCCTGGTTGACCTGCATCAGGTGTGCGAACAGATCCGGTTTGTCAAACATCAGATCAAAATATTTGTCAAACCCCATCTGCATCACCGGCAGGGAAAACGGGGACATCACGACACCGATGATGGGCACGGTATCTTTTACCCTTTCTTTGAGCCTGTGTGTTGCCGTCAACACCTTTTCCAGGCACGGGGTGTTTTTCACATCCGGCACTGCCAGGTTTTTTATCTCCCCTGTTTTTTTGATAACCGGTTCACCGGAATTGGGAGGACCGTCATCCGTAAAGATCACCTCCCCCCCGAATGCCGCAATTTCCACAGGTGCGTAAAAAAAACTGTAAATACAGTCATGTCTGTATTTTGCCAGCAGCCGCATCTGCCCTTCCACCACATTGGCAGGGTCTGAGAAATAGGTTTTTATGGGCAGCCCCACCTCTTTTGCACCATGCAGTGTGGCCAGAAGAAAAAAAGGGACCCGGTCCGGTTCCCGGTGTCCAAGGGTTGTCAGAACCCGCTGCATTGATGTGACAGATCTCTGATTCATGCCATGCCTTTCATGATATTTTCGATGACAAACACAGCGTCTGATGCGTCCCTGCACATGGCATCAGCGCCCACTGTTTTCCACAACCGGTCATCAAACCGGAACGGGGCCCCGCCCACGATGAGTTTCACATCACACCCCAGACGGGCAAGTTTTTGTTTGACCGCTTTAATTTTCAGAGCCGAGGGCAGCATCAGAACAGAGATCAGCAATATTTCAATGCTGTCTTTTTGCACCTGTTCCACAAGGTCATCCACCTCCATCACCCCGTAGTCTGTCAGATCAAACCCGCTGGCCCGCAAAAGGGAATAAACAATGATTTTTCCCAGTTTGTGGTGGTCACTGAGAATACAGATGGCCATTTTGGGCTGGTTTTTCCTGTCAGGATCTTCCGGCGGCAGGATCTGATCAATGAGATCTTCACAGATTCTGCCGGCCATGTATACCTGTGACAACGCAAACGTCCCCGCCTGCCACCCGGCCCCAATACGTTCAAGTGCCGGCAGCACCACATCCTCGGCAAATTTTACGGGAGAGGCATCATGGCCGCGGTTTTGCACAATCTGTTTTGCCGCCAGCCTGTCCACATCCACCAGGGCCCGGGTGAATGCATCCACAATGTTGTCTGTCATTTTCCAGTATATCCTTTATTGTTTGGCTTCATCCAGCACCTTGCGCACGGCACAGGCCAGATCAGACACCACCAGCGGTTTCATGAAAAGATGTTTTATCCCGGCATATTTGGCTGTTTCTTCACTGATCCGGTCGCTGAACCCGGTGCACATGATAATGGGGATATCCGATCTGATGGCAATCATCTCTCCGGCCAGTTTGGCCCCGGTCATGCGGGGCATGGCCATGTCGGTGATAACCAGGTCGAATCCCTCAGGATCTGCCTGGAATCCATCCACAGCCGCAAGACTGTCAGTAAATGAAGTGATTGTATAGCCCAGCTCCTCAAGGATCCGGGTCTCAAGCTGCACAATGGTTTTTTCATCATCCACCAGCAGGATATGTTCATCACCTCCGGGAAGCGCTGCATTTTCTTTTTCCTGGCCCTTTTGCACCAGAGAACCTGCCCGGGATTCTGGTGCCTGGCCTGTTTTTTGACCCATCTTGGGAGAAACACCCGACACCTGATGCAAAAGCAGTTGGTTTATCCTTTTTACATAATCCATATTCATGCATGGTTTTGACACATGGTCAATATAGGGATCTTTTTGCTGCAGTTCCCTTATGGATTCCAGAAACTCGATATTACCGGAAATAAACAGAACAGGAACGGTTTTGCTTATTTCCCGGATATGGCGGTATATATCCATGCCGGTGAAATTTCCCGGCAGGATATAATCCAGGCTGATCAGATCATACCTCTTTTCAGCCAGCAGCTCCAGGGCGGCCGGGCCGTCTTCTGCCGTATCCACGGTGTGATAACAGGGTGCCTGGGAAAGAACCCGGGACTGGACATCAGAAATGGCCGGCTCATCTTCCACCACCAGGATATGCTTATTGGTGATGTATGTCTTGATACCGGCGTCTGCGATTTCATCAGAAGTCAGCTGCTTTTTGATGACCGGCAGATGCAGGGTGACCGTGGTGCCTTTCTGCAGTTCAGATGCTATGGACACGGACCCGTTATGCTGCTGGATATAGCGTTTCACATTGGCCATGCCGTATCCTGTGCCTTTGATGCCGGAGGCATACGCGCCCCGGGTATCTTTGCTGCCTTTGAGGCTGAATGAAGGTTCAAACACCTTGTCATAAAAAGTTTCCGGGATGCCGCATCCGTTATCTGCCACCTCCAGGACAACCCATTTTTCCTGGACACCTGCCCGAATGACAATTTTCGGCGACGGGGTCAGGCTGGTGGCATGGACGGCATTCTGGAGAAGATTTACCAGGGCATGTTCAATCATACCGGGATCAGCCAGCAGATCAGGGAGGTTTTCAGCATATTCGGTTTTGATATCAATACCTTCCAGATCCTTTTTCAACAGGTTCAGCACCAGATCGATCTTCTCATCAACAGCAAAAAATTCCTGTTTCGGTTCCTGGTCCCTGGCAAAAACCACCAGATTTTTCGTAAGGTTTTTCCCCCGGATGGTCTGGTCGAAAATCAGCTGCAAGGATTCTTTGGTCTGTTCATGGGGGCAGTCCAGGATGGCCAGTTCGGCCGTGCCCATGACCACTCCCAGAATATTGTTGAAATCATGGGCCATTTTTCCGGCCACCTGTCCCACCAGGGCCTGTTTCTGTGCTTCCGCCGCCAGGGTGAGGGCCTGGATTTTTTCGGTCTGGGCTTTTCTGAGTTCAGTGATATCTTCACCAACACAGACAATGCTTTCCAGGGAGCCGTCCGGGCTGGTTATCCCATCAAAAGACCCCTGATAATTATGGATACCCCCTTGGGTGTTCTTGAGCCGATAGTTGAGAAATACACTGGATATCTTTTTGCTTTTCGCATTTTCAAAGTTTTCCAGCAAATAAGGGATATCTTCTTCCATCACCATGGTGAACCCGGATTTTCCCATGAGATCCTGGGGTGTATACCCCAGCTTTTCATGGGAGGGGCTGGCAAAAATATAATTGCCCTCAGCATCATGGATGGAAACCAGGGCACTGGTATGTTTTGTGATCTGTGCCAGGAGTTTCTGATTTTCCTGCAACCGGGCTTCCGCTGATCTGCGTTCTTTGATTTCCGATTCAAGGCGGTGTTTGGTCTGTATCAGCTGTGACCGTTCTGTTTCAAGACCTTGTGCCAGTTCCTCTTTTTTCCTGAACAACTGGAACAGTCCCTTTACCAGGGTTGACACGGAAACCGCAGTGATGGCATTTAAGGCTATAAAATTCACTCCGGCAGCCACCATGGCCCGGGAGCTGGTGAAAAAGACAACATCATGGCCCCATCTGCCGCTTGAAAACAACCATCCGCTTACTGCCAGAAAGACACCATTCAGTATAATGGCCCCGAATGCAGCATAATTGCCCATGAGCACCCCGGCAATGACGGCAAAGGCAAAGAGCCAGGCCGGCCCGCCGCTGAGAGGGCCAACCGACAGGATGATGGCCATGCCGATGACATAAAACGCCAAAACAGATATACCGGCCCTGATTTCATAACGGATGCGGCGGACAAACATAAAAACCAGGCACAGCACAACCCCCATACTGTCCACAAAAGCAAGGCCCCAGGCATTTTTTTCAACAATCAGCGCTGCTGCAGCGGCAAAGGCAAAAACACCCGTGATCAGCCCGACAATGAAAATGGATGATAAAATATTGGCCCGCCACCGCACCAGGCTGTCTTTTTCAAAGGAATAGGGCCAGGCGATCCGGTCTGCAACCGATTGCTGAAATCCCAGAAAACGGTCCCAAACAGAAAGTTTTTGACGTAATTTATGCATGGGTTATCCTTTATTCCTGCCCGATTCCAGGATCCTGCGCACTTTACCGGCAAGTTCATTTATGGAAAACGGTTTCTGGATAAACCCGGCATCCCTGTCCCCGGGGTTCTGCAGGGAGATGACATCTGCGGCATAACCGGACATGAACAAACACTT
>JAZBPL010000067.1:0-25241 GCA_036351635.1 Desulfotignum sp. | reverse complement strand
GGATGCCGGGAAAAACCATTGATTTTACCCATCTGCTTTAATAAGGTGTTTGTATGAGTGCCTTACGCCTCAGTTTCTGTCAACAAACAAGAAAATGAAGAGCGGCAACCTGGTTGCGGGTTCCCGCCTTAGATCTGTAAACAGTTAATCAAAGGGCATGCCATGAACGTATTGATCATATCTGCAAATTCGCTGCCCATGTCCCCTGTGGGGGCGGCATATATAGCTGGATCTGCCCTGGATGCCGGCCACCAGGTGGCGGTTTTCGACTGCCTGCCGGACCAGGGCGATGATAACAGATTTACCGCCTGCCTGGAGCATTGTAAGCCGGATGTTGTGGGCCTGTCCATTCCCCTGGCAACCTGCGGCATACCGGAAAATCCCCTTCCAAACAGCGTTGTTTTCACCGATATCCGCCCCATGCTCCAGCGCCTGGTGACCATTGTGAAACAGCAGACCGATGCCCTGGTGGTGGCAGGCGGCGGTGGGTTCAATTATTTCCCCTCTGACTGGCTGTTCTGCCTGGACATTGATTTTGGCCTTGTGGGGGAGTGTGAATCCAGTTTTCCTGAATTTCTGGATGCCTGTACCCATGAAAAAGCATTGCGCCGGGTACCGGGAATCATCATCCGCAGCGGTGAAGATGTGTACACCCGGCCCTGGCAGGAGATGAAGACCCTGGATGCCATGCCCATGCCGGCATATCACCTGTTTGATGCCCCCTTTTATAACCGCCTGAAGGTTCCCTGGGGAATGGTCACCAAGCGGGGGTGTTCCTTTGGCTGCACCTATTGTTCCAGCTGCTTTGCCAATGGAAAAGAATACCGCATAAAATCCTATGACCGGATTCTGGCGGAAATCCTTCATATCAAGGCCCATACAGGGACGGCTGATATCATTTTCTGCGACACCAGTTTCAACTGCCCCATCACCCATGCCAAAACCCTGTGCCAAACCCTGACAGATGCGCAGGCCGATGTGCAATGGCGTTCCGGCACCTTCAAACCTTTGGGAATTTCCCAAGCGTTCTGCAGCTTGCTCGCATCATCCGGGTGCACCTTTGCAGGGCTTTCCATCGAAACCGCATCAGCCCGGCTTCTGGCCAACATGAACCGGGGATACAGAAAAGATGACATCAGATCTGCACTGGAAAATCTTGCAGCTTCAGGTATTGCCCATGGCATTTCCCTGGTTCTTGGGGGGCCTGGAGAAACCATGGCCTCCATCAGAGAAACCTTTGATCTGGTGGCATCCTACCCGGAGATCACAGCAGTGTGGGTCAACATCGGGGTATTCGGACTGACACGCCATATCCAGAAGATGCCGCCTGAATCAGCAGCCCCCCGGGAGAAAACCTGCCTGTTCCAGGATGCCTTTTATATTTCCCCTGCACTGGACCGGGACGAACTGGAAGATTTCATTGATACATTAGGGGAACATAACAACTTTCTGGTCCAGATCAACAAACCCTGGCCCGGGTATGCTTCATAAGCATCAGCTGCGGCCCCCGCTCCAGTGCAGCCGGGTCTTGAGCACCTTGAAATAGGACTGTTCTTCAAAAGCGATCAACTTTACGTCATGGGGGCTTTTTGAGATAAATATCCTGTCATCAGGACCCATCTCAAATCCCTCCTGTCCGTCCAGGGTCAATACGATATCTTCCGGCCTGTCTTCCAGCCGGATTTCGATGGCTGTGGTGTCCGGTATGAGCAGCGGCCGGTTGGTGAGGGTAAACGGGCAGATGGGGGTCAGAATAATGGACGGCACTGCCGGGTGCACCACAGGACCGCCGGCTGCCAGGGAATAGGCAGTGGACCCGGTGGGGGTGGCCACAATGAGCCCGTCTGCACGGAAAGTGGTCAGGTAGATATTGTCCAGGTACACGGCACAGGAGGCCAGCCGGGACAATGCAGATTTGTTGATCACCGCGTCATTGAGCACATCCACATCTGCAAGGGTGACATCGCCCCGCACCAGACGGATGTTCAGCCGTGCCCGTCTATGGATGATATATGCGCCCTTGAACACATGTTCCAGGGCCCCGTACAAATGCTCTTCCAGGATGATCGCCAGAAACCCCACTTCACCGAACTTTGTACCCAGCAAAGGGATGTCCCGTTCCCCGATGAGCCTGGCCGCGCTCAGGAATGTGCCGTCACCCCCCAGCACCAGAACGCAGATCATGTCATCAGGCAGACGGGTGTCTGCACTTTGTCTGCTGTCGATGATGATCACCTTGTCCCCGAATTTTTTAACCAGCTCGCCGGCCTTTTTCTGGGCATCATCCTGGGGTTTGACAAAAATGCCGATACGCTTTTTTTCCATGGTGTGTACCACAACTTTTCCTAGTGTGCCGCTGCCCAGTTGGCACCGGACCCGAAATTGACCTTTAACGGTACCTTTAAGGGATATACCCCTTCCATCACCTCCCTGGCCAGATCCATGAGGTCGGATTTTTCTGCAAACGGGGTTTCAAATATGATTTCATCATGTACTGACAGGATCATCCGGGATGCCATGCTGTTTTTTTCCAAAGCCTGTGCCATCTGGATCATGGCAAGTTTGATCAGGTCTGCTGCACTCCCCTGGATGGGGGTGTTTACAGCCGCCCGGTTGGCAAAATTGCGCAGATTTGCATTGGAGGAGCGGATGTCGGGGAGCCTTCGCTTTCTGCCGAAAATGGTGGTGGTTTCCTGGGTTTCCCAGGTGCGGCGGATGGTGTTGTCAATGAATTTTTTTACCCCGGCATACCGCGAAAAATAGTTGTCAATATAGGTGGCTGCCATTTTCCGGCTGATATTCAGGTCATTGGCCAGGCGGAAAGCACTCATGCCGTAAACGATTCCGAAATTGATGGCCTTGGCCTGGCTGCGCAGATCATCGGTGACAAAACCGGGAAGCACCTGGAACACTTCCATGGCTGTTCTGGTGTGGATGTCTTCATCATTGCAGAATGCTTCCATGAGGATCTCATCTTCTGCGCAATGGGCCAGGATCCGCAGCTCGATCTGGGAATAATCAGCAGACACAAGGGTAGAGCCCTCTTTGGGAACAAAGGTTTTGCGGATTTTTTTGCCCTCGGGCTTGCGGATGGGAATGTTCTGCAGGTTGGGATGGGAACTGGACAGCCTGCCGGTGACAGTGATGGTCTGGTTAAAAGAGGTGTGTATCCTGCCGGTTTCCGGATGGATCAGCTGGCCCAGGGCATCGGCATATGTGGATTTTAATTTGCCCAGGGTCCGGTACCGCAGCAGTTTTTCCGGCAGCGGATGGCTGGCCGCCAGTTTGGTGAGCACCTCCACATCCGTGGAATAGGCGGTTTTTTTCCGGGTTTTCTTGGCAGATTTGAGCTGGAGTTTTTCAAACAATATCACCCCCAGCTGCTGGGAGGAGTTGATGTTGAACCGCTCGCCCGCCAGGTCATATATTTCCTGCTCCAGCACGGCCATTTCCGCTTCAAAGGTTTCTGCCAGTTCAGCCAGTTCCTGTTTATCCACTTTGAACCCGGTCATTTCCATATCAGCCAGGACCGTGATCAAGGGCACTTCAAACCGCTCCATCAGGTCATACAGCCCCTGGTCTTTGAGCTGTTTTAAAAACTGCTGATAGGCCATAAAGGTAAGGTCCGCATCTTCAGCAGCATAAAACAGCGCATCCGCCACCGGCACATCCTGGAAACCGATCTGGTCCTTTCCCTTTCCTGCCACCTCTTCATAGGAAACCATCTTGTATCCGAAAAGGTTCATGGCGATCTGGTCCAGGCCGTGCCCCCGGGTGGCGGGATTGAGCAGATAGGAAGCGATCATGGTATCAAAGGCGATGCCCTTGAGATCCAGGCCGTACCGGGCCAGAACAATATAGTCATATTTGATGTTCTGGCCCACTTTGCGGATATCCGGGTCTGCAAGCACCGGCCCGAAAATCCGCAGGATATCCGCCCTGTCCGGCTGGTCTGTTTCTATGGTATGGGCCACTGGCATATAAAACCCGCTGTCCTCCATATAGGAAAAAGAGATCCCCACCAGGTCCGCTTCCATGGGATTTTTGGAGGAGGTTTCCGTGTCAATGGCAAACACCTGCTTGTTTGCCAGCACCTTTGCCAGTTTTTCCATCTCAGGAACCTGGGTGATCAGTTTATAGATTTTTTTGGATGTGTCTGCTTTTTCGGCAAACTCCTGCGCCAGGGATTTGAATTCCAGCTCATTGAACAGGGCAAACGCCTGTTTGGTATCAAAAGGCTGGAGCCGGAAATCTTCTATAGTTTCACGGATCTTCACGTGCTGGTCAATGGTTGCCAGATCCCGGCTTAAAATCACCAGATCCCGGCCGGCATTCAGATTTTCATACAGCTTTTTCTTTTTTGCCACCTGGTCCAGGTTCTGGTACAAATTGTCAATGGAGCCGAACTCAGCCACCAGTTTCACAGCTGTTTTGATACCAACGCCCTTGACCCCGGGGATATTGTCCGATGCATCACCGGCCAGCCCCAGCACATCGACAAACTGTTCCGGTTCGATTTCCATGTCCGCCCGGACCGCATCCCGGTCCATGACAGTATCTTTCATGGGATCCCACAGGATGCAGTGGTCGGTGATCAGCTGGATAAAATCCTTGTCACCGGTGACCATGACCACCTCGAAACCCTCTTCCTGGGCCATTCTGGCAAAGGTGCCCACCAGATCATCCGCCTCATACCCTGTTTTCTGGACAACGGGGATGTTCAGGGCCGCAATCATCCGGCGGATATCGGGTATCTGGGCTGCCAGCTCATCAGGCATGGGCGGGCGGTTGGCCTTGTAGGCCTCATACAGCTTGTGGCGGAAGGTGGGGCCTTTGACATCAAAAAAAACCGCAGCATAGACCGGGTTTTTCTCCCTGATCAGTTTCATCAGAATCCGGGTAAAACCGAATGTTGCATTGGTGGGGTGTCCCTGGGCCGTGCTCAGGCTCTGGATGGCATGAAATGCCCGGTACAGAAATGCGCTGCCGTCTATGAGAAAGATTTTTTCAGGATCTGGTGTCATCTTGCCCTGCCTTTTGGATATTGCAGTTTTTTGTAATTCAGGGCATATATACTATCTTTTGCTAAAAAGGAGAAGCAGATTTATATGACACAGGAAAATCAGGCAGCCCGGCAGCAGAAACGCCGGGAAAAACGCATCGCAAAAAGCCGGCGCCGTTGCCACTGCTGCAGACAGGTTTTCATGTTCTGCTGGCACTGCCGGTGCGGGTTCTCCATGTGCCAGGCATGCATGCATGAAAATGCCTGGGGTCTGACCTGCAACGGCATTACCTGGACCTGCCCGGACTGTGGAGAGCAGAACGGTTACGGCAACCAGTAACCCCAACTGAAAAAACAGATACCCTCTCTGGTAAAAATGCGGTAAAATACACGGCATCTTTGTGGCAGACCAGGAAACAGCCCTGCCCATAAAAACAGCTATTCATACGGAGGACAGGAAACATGGCGGCACACATCAACATCGGTACCCTTATTTCCGGCGGCGGCACCAATCTCCAGGCCATCATCGATGCCTGCAAAGACAACACCATATCAGGAAATATCGTGTTCACCGGATCAGACACGCCGAACGTCAAGGGGCTCAAACGGGCGCAAACTGCCGGCATTGACACCTTTGTGGTGGATTATGCCGGCATCATCCGGGCCTGCAGATCAGGCATTGCCGGTAAAGACCTGCCGGAAGATTTTCAACTGGACGAAATCATGGAAAAGCAGAACCTGGTTGACCCTGCAGATGAAAATGCCGTTTTTTTTCTCAAATCCCGGGCCATTGCAGAAAAACAGCTGCTTGACAGAATTCTTGCCTATGACATGGACCTTCTGGTCCTGGCCGGGTTCATGCGGGTGTTGACCCCGTATTTCATTGACCGCATCAATACAGTTCCAGGGGCGTACCGGATCATGAATATTCACCCGGCCCTGCTGCCGGCCTTTCCGGGCACGGACGGATACGGCGACACCTTCCGCTACGGGTGCAAGGTGGGCGGATGCACCGTGCATTTCATCGATTACGGAGAGGACACCGGTCCCATCATCGGCCAGAAAGCCTTTGAAATCGCAGATACCGACACCCTGGATGATGTCAAACGCAAGGGCCTGGAAAAAGAATGGGAACTCTACCCGGCATGTATCCAGAAATTTGCCCGCAGGATATTGTCCGGGAAGGCCTGAAAAACACCATCAGACAAAAAAAGCATCTGCCATGGCCAGGGCATCCTGATAAAACCCCGGCATACGGTCAATTATCCTGCTGCCCTGCAGTTGTGTATACACCTTGTGATCCCAGCGGCCACGCTCAAAACAGGTGACCAGGGCGAGAATCCTCTGAAAGATCTTGTCTCTGCCTAAAAGGGCATCTTTAAATTTATCGGAAAGGGTAATTTGCTTCAAAATATCTGCCATCGGCATATCCAGAATAGCATCCATCCTGGAAAACAATCCCATGGTAAACATTTCATCGGGTGTAAAACCGGTTTTTGTCATGCCGGCAAAGTGCTCACACATTCTGGCCCGAATAACAGATGAGCGTATCAGCTCGTTGGGCTTGTCTTCATTGAGATCTGCTGCCACAACAATATTGATAAATTTTTTCAGGGCATCAGATCCCAGGACCACCATGGCATCGTGAATGGTATCAATGGCAACGGACCGGGAAAAATATGCAGAATTGATGAACTTGAGCAGTTTAAAAGATACAGATATATTTTTTTTTATCAGAGCTTCTAGTTCATCCAGGTCCAGCTCTGCTTTGGCAGCTGCATTGATGAGTTTAATCTTGGTGATCTGGTCAGCTGAAAGGTCCCGGCTGGAAAGTATTTCCGGTTTTGAAAAAAAATATCCCTGGAAAAGTTCAAACCCCATTTCCTTTGCCTGGTCGAACTGGGCATGGGTTTCCACTTTTTCCGCCAGCAGTGTCATGGGAAAGCGGTTCTGGATATCTTTGATTACAGGGACCAGGCTTTCCAGAGGGGTAGCAATGAGATCGAATTTTATCATGGAACTGCGTGCCATCATGGATTCAAATTTTTCATCATAAACAAAATCATCCAGGGCAATGCGGTACCCTTTTTTTTTAAAAAGATCCAATGCTGCGATAATATCAGGATCAGGGGACACATCTTCCAGCACTTCAATGATGATATGATTTTCAGGAAACAACAAAGGGGTTTTCTGGCGCAGCAAAGATGCAGTGAAATTGATCAGACCGGGCCTGCCGGCAAGCATTTTGTCCAAACCAAAAGAAAAGAAGGTATTGGCAAGAACACCTGCGGTTGCGCTGTCTCCGTCTATTTCTGGGAATACGTTTTCAAGGCCCGTGCGAAACAGCAGCTCGTAACCGAAAACTTTTTTCCGGGCGGTAAAAACAGGCTGCCGCGCAACAAAGATATCCATAATGTCGAAACTCCGATTCCATGCAGGCATCAATGGATACAGCCTGCATGCGGGAAAAATTTCAGTCAGTATATCCCGGCAGCCGTTCTGAAATCAAGCCCAAACATATGAAATGGATATTTCCTCCAGGCATCCCATTTTTTTGACCTTTTGCCGCAGCACGCTCTATCCGGTCCCTTATGGTATCATGTTCCCGGGCGGACCGATGAAAGCAGGACAGCGGTATAAAGTATGCGGCCAGATCTGTGTGGCAGGTTCCCTGCCCGGTCTATCCCAGAAGCTTGAGCATCAAGGGAACCGCTGTCATGGTACCGATGGAGGATCCCAGGTTGGTGAAAATCACCACCAGCAGAATCCGGGTGACATTGTTGCGCCAGAATCCTTTAATGGAAACAATATCTTTTGGGATGGCTTCCAGGTCCCGGACTTTGGGCTTTCGTGAAAAAGCCTCCACCAGACCGGACACCCAGCCAGCCGCGATCATGGGATTCAGGGAGGTCAAAGGAGCCGCAAGAATGGAAGATAAAATAGTATAGGGATGGGCCAGGGCCAGGGCTGCCCCCAGGCCGGCAAAAATCCCGTTGGCCGCCACCCAGATCCAGATCATATCCGTGCCCGCATCTTTGCCTTCCATGGCAAAGCCGGCAGCAAACAACACCACGATCAGACCGGGGATCAGCCACTTGAGAATCCTGCCCAGGGAACCGGCAGGCGGTATGCGGGTCAGTTCTTCAAAATCCACATCAGTATCTTCTGCCAGATATTTTTTGATACCCGGGACGTGGGCTGCTCCCACCACTGCAACAATGCGGCTGCCGGCAGCGCTGCTGATCTTTTTGGCAAGATACTGGTCCCGTTCATCGATCAGCACCTGCTGAATGATGGGATGGGCCTGTTTCACATCAGCCAGCAGGGTCTGGAGAATATCTTCCTGTTTCATTTTTTCAATATCTGCTTCCTGGATATCATCGGCACCGCCAAAAGAAAATACAATGGAGGCAAACAATTTTATTTTTGCCCACAATCCCATGCCCCGCCACACCCGGGACAGGGTGATCTGGATATCCCTGTCAGCAGGCACAATGGCGGCTCCGGTTTTTTCTGCCGCAGCAATGGCATTGAGCATTTCCTGGCCCGGTTTGATATCAAACCGGTCGGCAATCTTTTTCTGAAAAGATGCCAGAAGCAGATTCATGAACAACACCAGGGCCTTTTTTTCTTTGATAACCTTGACAATATCCATATTCCGCCACCGGTCCGCATCCTGGATGGCAGCCAGACGGGTCTGGCACAGTTCCACACAAACAGTATCCGGTTCTTCCGCCAGAATGGTTTCTTCAACAAGCTGCGCACTGCTCCGGGAGACATGGGCCGTACCGATGAGGGTTATGGTTTTATCTCCATGACAGAGCCGGTGAACCATATGCGCGTCGTTTTCTTCCACTGCCTTTTCCATATATGTAAAGCCTTTTTGCCTGTCTATTATGTATGACAGGGTCCAACAGCCCAACGGGGTCAGACTTGCGTTATTGTGCTTCTCATGAATAAATATATGTTTGCCACATGCCAAAAGCGCAATAACGCAGGCCTGACCCCATCCTGATGTTCCCCGTTCTGATGCCAGCTCCGAAAGTTGCGTTAAGGACTGATTATACGCATTTTATCGGTCATGGCAACAGCAAAATCTTGACCTTGGGGCAGGGTTCTGGTAAACACATTCATATGAAATCAATTGATGAACAGATACTGCGCTCTGCCAAGGAAATCATCGTCAAATTTATTGAAATGGGACGGCTGTCTCCTTCCAATGTGCATGAAGCCTTCAAAGATGTCTATGCCACGGTGGATGAAACTGTCAAAAACCACGTGCCGCAAGACAGCCCGACCCATGATACAAAACAGAAATAACCGTCGGCAACAGCTGGTTTC
This sequence comes from Desulfotignum sp., assembly GCA_036351635.1. Classification (GTDB taxonomy): domain Bacteria; phylum Desulfobacterota; class Desulfobacteria; order Desulfobacterales; family Desulfobacteraceae; genus Desulfotignum. Next base: position 15,898 of record JAZBPL010000067.1, on the reverse strand, counting down.
AGGGATACAGACCGGCCTGAAAAAAGGCTGGTCCGGATTTGTCTGGCTGTTGAAAATTATTATACCCGTGTCATTTATCACCGGCCTGCTGGTGTATTTCGGTCTGGTCTACAAACTTGATTTCTTACTGACCCCCCTCATGGGCTGGATGGGACTGCCCCCCTCTGCCGCCCTGGTGATCATTGCCGGCATTTTCACCGGCATTTACGGCACTGTGGCGGCGCTTTCCGTGATGCCGTTTTCCATGGACCACATGATTCTGCTGGCGGTGTTCACCCTGATCTGCCACAACCTGATTCAGGAGAGCCTGGTCCAGGGCCGGTCCGGTATCAATCCTTTTTTTGCAGCAGCCTTCCGCCTGGTGGCCGCCTTTGTGGTGACCTTCTGCTGTGCAAAAATTATGGGCACCACCCCGGAAACATCTGCATCTGCCTCTGCAGGCGTCCTGCCCGGAACTGACCAGACATTTACCGCCTGGCTGGCAGGCTGGTCCATGGATACCCTGACATTGACCATCCAGATCTTTTTCATCATCATGCCGTTGATGGTGATGCTGGAGCTGGCCAGGATATTTCACATCATTGACTTTGTCATACGGCCCCTGCGCCCGGTGCTGGCCTTTATGGGCCTGGACAAATCCTGCGGCATGCTCTGGATGACGGCGGCGGTTTTCGGGCTGGCATACGGCTCTGCCGTGATCATGGAAGAAACCCGGACCCATACCTATGACAAGGAGGCGTTGACCAGGCTTCATCTGTCCATCGGCATCAACCATGCCATGATAGAAGATCCGGCCCTGCTTCTGCCGCTTGGCATACCACCCTTCTGGCTCTGGATTCCCAGGCTGGTGGCGGCCATCCTGGTCGCCTACACATTTTCGGTGTTTTCGGTTCTAAGGAGACAATATGCTCAGCGAACTGGCCATAAAAAAATTCGCCATTATTGAAGATATCCGTATCCGTTTTCAGCAGGGCCTGTCCGTACTCACCGGAGAAACCGGTGCCGGCAAATCCATTATCATCCAGGCGGTCAACCTGCTGCTGGGCTCCCGTGCCTCTGCCGATCTGGTGCGTACCGGAGAAGAAACCGCAGAGCTGGAGGCATGTTTTGATATCATCCCTGATTCTGAGCCGGCACAGCTGCTGGCGGCCCAGGGTATGGAAACAGATGACACCCTCATCATCCGGCGGCTGATCACCCGGTCCGGCAAAAGCAGGGTATTTATCAATTCCCGGCAGTCCACCCTGGAGTTTCTGAAGCAGCTGACCCGGAACCTGGCCGGCATCTCCAGTCAGCACGCCCACCAGGGACTTTTACGGGAAGAAAACCACCTGGATATTTTAGATGAATTTGCCGGTACCATGGCCCTGCGCCGGGAAGTGGCCGGCCTGTACAAAACCATTATGCCTTTGAACACCCGTATCCAGAACCTGGAAGAAGAAAAGATCCGGCAGGAAGCCCAGAAGGAACTGGTCCAGTTCCAGGTGGATGAAATCCAGGCAGCCGCCATCCAGCCGGAAGAGGATCTGGTGCTGGAAAAACAAAAGGAAAAGCTTTCCAATGCCGCCAGAATTTTTGAGGCTGTAAATGGTACGGTCCACGCCGTATATGACAAGGAAGGCGCTGTTATTGAACAGCTTTCTTCCCTTGCCGCCGGTATCCACAGATTCGGGTCTGCCGACCAGATCCTTGCCCGGACAGCGGACCGCCTCAATGCCATCATCCTGGATCTGCAGGATGTGGTGGACAGCCTGCGGGACTATTCTCTGGAAATAGATCTGGACCCGGAATCCCTGGATGCCGTGGACCTGCGCCTGGACCTTATCTCCCGGCTCAAGCGTAAATACGGAGGAAGCCTTGATGCCCTGTTTGAAACATATGACGCCCTGGAACAGCAGCTGGACCAGACCCTGGGAATGGACCGGCAAATCAGAGAGCTGATGGACCAGAAAAAAGCGCTGGAACAGCGGATCCGACAAAAAGTCCTGGATCTTTCCGCAAAACGCAAACAAGCAGGCACCCGTCTATCCGAACTTGCCTGCGCTGAACTGGCTGCCCTGGAAATGGGCAAAGCCAGATTCCAGGTGGATATCTCCCATGAATTTTCTGAACGGGAACAGGATATCTGCACCCGAAACGGATGCAAAATTTCAGCCACAGGAATGGACAGGGCATGTTTCATGCTCAGCCCGAACCCCGGGGAGGCCCCCCGGCCCCTGGCAAAAATTGCCTCCGGCGGAGAATTGTCCCGGATTGTCCTGGCGTTGAAAGCGGTGCTGTCCCGGACACAGTCCTTTGAAACCCTTATCTTTGACGAGGTGGATGCCGGCATCGGCGGGGCCGTTTCCGAAAAAGTCGGTTTAAAGCTGGCGGCACTGGCAGAACAGCACCAGGTGATCTGTATCACCCACCTGGCCCAGATAGCCAAATACGGGCTTCACCAGTTCCGCATTTCAAAACAGATTGTCAACGGCCGCACCTGCACGGACATTGTCCCCCTTGCTTCCCTGGAAGAACGGGTGGAAGAAATCGCCCGGATGATGGGTGGCGAAAAAATTACCGATGCCACCCGGATCCACGCCAGGGAGCTGCTGACACAACAAACCTGACTGCCGAAAACCATGCCGGCTGGCCCTGGTGACCGAATAAACCATGTTGACAACAAAATAAAATCTGATTATATTAGCAATCTATTGTAAATGTAACAGTCCAAGGAGTTATCATGCCCATATATGAGTTCAAGTGTGCAAAATGTGACGAGTTTTTTGAGGTGATTGTCATGGGGTCCAAAAATGATGAGGCGGTTACCTGCCCCAAATGCCAATCACCGGAGTTTGAACGGGTGGTTTCCACCACCAACTATGCCATGGGTCACGCTGCCGGCCGGGGTCAGGCAAAAGGTGTGTCCGCCCAGGAACGCACCTGCTCCAGCGGTTCCTGCAAAACCTATACGGTTGCCGGCGAAACACGCGATTAAGGTACCATTCATTACTTGAACCATCTTTTCGGCTATCTTTTGCCCAGGCAGAATCCGACCAGCAATTTTTTATTCATCAGACACAGGGGCACCATTCCCGGGGGATGGGCCTGTTCCATGAGGAGGCTGTATGCAGGAATATGCAAAACTGATCATTGACGGAAAAGAGATGGTCCTGCCCGTAATAACGGGAACAGAAGGGGAAAAAGCCATCGACATCAGGCATCTGCGCCAGGAAACCGGCTGCATCACCTTTGATCCGGGCTATGGCAACACCGGTGCCTGCAAAAGTGCCATCACTTACATGGATGGTGAAAAAGGCATCCTGCGGTACAGGGGCATTCCCATTGAACAGCTGGCTGAAAAATCCAGTTTTGTGGAAACCGCCTACCTGCTCATTGTGGGCAGGCTGCCCACCAGAGAAGAATTGACCCGCACCTCGGTGTATCTCAATGATTTTTCCCTGGTCCACGAAAACATGCGTGCCTTTTACCAGAACTATCCGCCCAAGGCCCATCCCATGGGGATTTTGTCCGCCATGGTCAATGCATTGCGCTCTTTTTATCCGGAACTTATTGACTTGGAAGAGGAGATGAATACCACCTTTTTGCGGATCATTTCCAAAGTCCGGACCCTGGCCGCCATGGCGTATAAGATTTCCATCGGCCAGCGGGTGACCTACCCCCAGCCCGGCCTGTGTTACTGCGCCAATTTTCTGAACATGATGTTTGACAGTGATGTGATTCCCTACCATGTGGATGAAGACCTGGTAAGGGCTTTGAACGTGTTCTGGATTCTGCATGCAGATCACGAACAGAACTGCTCCACCACTGCGGTCCGGGTGGTGGGCTCCGGAAAAGTAAATATCTATGCCTCCCTGTCCGCCGGTATCAGTGCTTTGTGGGGGCCGCTTCACGGCGGGGCCAACCAGGCAGTGATCAACATGCTGGAACAGATCGAAAAAGACGGTATGACCATTGACCAATGCATTGCCAGGGCCAAAGATAAAAATGACCCCTTCCGGCTCATGGGATTTGGCCACCGGGTATACAAAACCTATGACCCCCGGGGCAGGATCATGAAAAAAATGTGCGATATGGTTCTGGCCAAGGTGAACAGGCAGGACCCATTGCTGGATATCGGCCGGCGCCTGGAAGAAGCGGCACTGGAAGATAACTATTTCAAGGAAAAGCACCTGTATCCCAATGTGGATTTTTACGCAGGAATTGTGCTGCGGGCCCTGGGCATTCCCACCAACATGTTCACCGTAATGTTCGCCATCGGCCGGCTGCCCGGATGGATTGCCCAGTGGAAAGAGGATATGGCTGATCCGGAAATGAAAATTTCCCGGCCCAGACAGATCTACATGGGCAACACCATCACCGATTATGTGCCCATTGACCAGCGCAGAAACGAAAATGGAAACAGCTGATAGATCCCAACCCCCATGACTGAAATCATCGCCCACAGAGGGGCCAGGAGCCTGGCCCCGGAAAACACCCTGGCTGCTGCAAAGGCGGCATGGCAATCCGGGGCACACCGCTGGGAAACCGACATTCAGGTTACCCGGGACGGTTTTCTGGTACTTTTCCATGACCTGGATCTGCTCCGGTGCACCAATGCAAGAAAGCACTTCAAACACCTGACATCCGAGGGCCGCAGAAAATTTCTTGTGTCCCATTTTACCCTGGCTGAACTCAAAGCCCTGGATGCCGGGTCCTGGTTTGAGAACACCGACCCCTTTTCAACCATCCAAAAGGGGTATGTAACAGCAGATGCCCTGGCCGGATTCTGTAATGAAAAGATTCCCACCCTTGAACAGGGGCTGCTGCTCACAAAAAATCTGGACTGGCAGATAAACCTGGAACTCAAAGACCATGGCACAGATCCCAGCCCTTTTTATACCGTGGACAATACCCTGGCAGCAATAAGTGAAAGCACAATTGCGCCTGCCCGGGTGGTGGTTTCCTCTTTCAACCATGCCTGGCTGGAACAAATCCGGCTGCTGCGGCCGGATATCGCAGTCCAGGCCCTGGTGGGGGAAGCCGGCACAGATATAAAAAATTTTCAACCCGGTGCATTCAATGTCTATAACATCAATGCTGCCCTTGTAGGCGCGGATTTTGTCCGAAATCTTGTGCAACAGGGCTTTGCAGTGAACCTGTTCACGGTTAATGACCCGAGAACAGCTGCCATGCACATCCAGGCCGGTGCCAGCGGCATTATCACGGATTTTCCCCAGTTTTTTGTCAACTATATCACCTGCTGAATAGCCCATCCGATTATTGCCTTAGTTCCTCCATCGGTTCGGGAAAATGTTTTTTTAACGCGTTGTTTTTTTTAATATTGACATTTTTAACGCGTTGTTTTAAACAAATCCCATGGAAAGATCGGCATCACAGCATCTGGACAACTGGCTGGCGGAAAAGAACCGAAAACCCCTGGTGATAAGGGGGGCTAGACAAGTGGGGAAAACCTGGCTGGTCAGGGATCTTGCGGCCCGCCATAATTTAACGCTCATCGAACTGAACTTTGAAAGAAACCCGTCCCTTGCCGATCTTTTTAACACCAACGATTCCCAAGAAATCCTGCTGAACCTGGAATCGGAATTCAACACCCCGATCCATCCGAAAACCACACTCATTTTTCTGGACGAAATTCAGGCTGCGCCGGAAATATTTGCAAAACTCCGGTGGTTTAAAGAGGATTTCAAGGATCTGGCCCTTATTGCCGCAGGATCTCTGCTGGAATTCTCCTTGAATACCTATCAATACAGCATGCCGGTCGGCCGGATTTCATATTTTTATCTTGAGGCTTTTTCATTTTTTGAATTCCTGTCGGCAACAGGCAACGATTTTTTGTTAAAAAAACTGGCCCGCTTCTCCATGAATGAAACCATCCCGCTGTCGCTTCATGAAAAAGCCTTGAAACTTTACCATACCTACTGTCTTGTGGGCGGAATGCCTGAAGTTCTGCAAAAATGGGCGGACACCGGTGACCTGAAAGCCTGCATGAAACTGCAGCAGGACTTGCTGGCAACCTTTCGGGATGATTTTTACAAATATGGAGACCGGTTTGATCCGGACCTGCTGTTCAAACTGTTTAATTCCGTATGCCGACAGATCGGCACCAAATTCGTATACAGCCGGGTGGATCCCTCAGCAGCATCCCAGGCCGTGAAAAATGGCTTGTCTGTGCTATGTCAGGCACGGGTATTTTCCCAGATACGTCATACCAGCGCCAATGGCCTGCCCCTGGGGGCTGAATCCAATGACAAATTTTTCAAAATTCTGTTGATAGACACCGGCCTGGTCTCGGCTCAACTGGATCTGTCATCGATTCCATATTCCCAGGCAGGAGATATCATTTTCACCAACAAGGGCCCGTTGGCCGAACAGTTTGTCGGCCAGCAGCTCAGGGCGGCCCAGTCGCCGTTGACAGACCCGTCCCTGTTCTACTGGCAGCGCACCGGCGGCCGGCAGGGAGAAATCGATTACATCATCCAGTTCCGGAACCGTATCATACCGGTGGAAATCAAATCCGGAAAAGCCGGCAGCATGAAATCCCTGCACCAGTTCATGCACGACAAAAGACTGGACCTGGCTCTCAGAATCAATGCCAACCTCCCGGCAATGGAACAGATCAGCATTAAAACCACCAAAGGTGACCCGGTTTCCTATACCCTGATTTCCATTCCTCTTTATCTGGCCCAGCAGATAGATGCCTTGATCCCATCCCCTTGACATATATGTATACATTAGATATGGTTAAGCCATAAAGCAGCTGTCAAAACCCCAAAAACAGGCGGGCCAGGGACCATGGCCAAAGAAAATTTTGAAGAGTTTGCATACACTGCCATTCTCGGGCTGATTCTGGACAACCGGTTCAAGCCCGGAGATTTTCTTTTTGAAACCGAACTGGCCAATTCCCTGGGATTGAGCCGGACCCCGGTGCGGCATGCCTTGGGACAGCTTGTGGCTGAAGGCTTTCTGGAAAAAAAGAAAAAAAAAGGCTGTTATATTCCGGCTGTGAGTGCCCGGGATGCCCAGCAGGTTTTTTCTCTCAGAGAAAATATCGAAGGCCTGGCAGCCGCCTCTGCTGCCAGGTTTGCCTCAGATGATGACATCGTTTTTCTCCAGGCCCTGGTTGAAAAAGAAGCCAACCCTGACAGCACCCTTTCCAAACTGGATGTGCTGGAAATCAACAAGGCCTTTCACCTGGGCATTGCCCGGTTCAGCGGCAACCGGTACCTTGAGCACTACTGCCGCCACATCTTCTGGCGCTCCAATGTATATGTGTTTTTTTATGACAACTATTACAGGGAAAACATTGACTACAGCAAACTGAAAACCCCGCAACAGCATGCCCGGGTGGTGGCGGCCCTTGAAAACAGAAACGATGAAAAAGCGGGCAACCTCATGAAATTTCATATCCGTTCCACCTATGAAATGCTGTTCATGAAACTGCTGCACCTGCAATGAAAAAAATTTTCCCCGGCCCTTGACAGAGGATCTCTTTAATGTATACCTGTAAAAAGATGTATACATTAAAACAGCAGGTGACCATACGATTTTACTTAACATGAGGAATCACTATGAAAATTCTTGTTCTTGGCGGATGCGGCATCCAGGGGCGAACCGCATTGTACGATCTGACCTCAGATGACCAGGTCAGTGAAATCATCTGTGCTGATGCACAGTTCGACCAGTTATCAAAGATAAAGCCCTTTACCGACATGGAAAAAATCACCACCGTTACCATTGATGCGAAAAATGCCGCAGACCTGTTACGTGTAATAAAACAGGCGGATGTGGTCATTGATCTTTTGCCCAAAGAGTTTGCCGACCCTGTGAATGAAGCAGCCCTGGCAGCAGGTGTGCCGGTGGTGAACACCAACTATATGTATGATCCCGGCCAGATGCAGGAAAAGGCAAAAGCCGCCGGCATATCCATCATGCCGGAATGCGGCCTGGATCCGGGCATCGACCTTGTGCTTTACGGCAGCGCCATGCGCAAATTCGACACCCTGACAGCCATCAGATCCTACTGCGGCGGATTTCCTGAAAAAAAAGCCTGCACCAATCCTTTGAACTACAAAACCTCCTGGATCTGGCGGGGGGTGTTGAGCTCCACCAAGCGGGACAGCACCTTTATTGTTGACGGCAAACGGGTGAATATTCCCGGGGAGCGCCAGCATGATGCAGACAACATCCACAGTGTTACATTTCCCGGCCTGGGCCTCCTGGAAGCCATCCCCAACGGCAATGCCGCCTTTTTCACGGACCGCATGGGGCTTTCCGAAACCATTATGAATACCGGCCGGTATTCTTTGCGGTGGCCCGGATGGGCCGCTTTCTGGCGGCCCCTCAAGGCATTAGGCTTTCTGGATGAAACCCCGGTGCCGAACCTCGGTGACGGCACGGTTTCCCCCATGGATTTTATGGACAGATATCTGGCCCCCCGCCTGGTTTACAAGGATGATGAAAAAGATCTGGTGGCCATGCTCAACATCTTTGAAGGCACAATCGGCGGCAAAAAAAAGCAGCTCACCTCCACCATGGTCATTGAACGGGACCTGGACACAGGGCTGATGGCCATGAGCAAGGGGGTTGCCTGCTCAGCGGTCATTGCCGCCAAAATGATCGCCAGAAAACAAATTACCGAAACCGGGGTGCTCTCCCCCATGATCCATATACCTGAGGTGCCGTTTCTGGAAAGCTTGAAAAAAAGAGGGATCGTTGTAACGGAGGATCTGAAAACCTTGGAAAATTGATGCATCCCCCTCCTTGTGAACGAAATTGGCCGCAGCCGGCCTGCGGCCTGATATCGGGTACAGCTGACTGTTTACAGCCGTCAGCAGGGGCAACCCCGCTTTTACAGCCGACGTGCGGCAACGTGCCGCTGACTTTTATACCTAAACTGTAACAAAAGGAGAAAAACATGCGTCAGAAAAAATTACTCTCACTGGTCCTTGCACTGACTGCCGTGCTGTGGTTTTGCGCCATCAGCTTTGCCGGCACCCTGACCGACATTGTCAAACGCGGGGAACTGCGGGTGGCGGTGCAGTCCGGTGCCGCTCCCTATGCGTTTATTGACAAGCACGGAGAACATGCCGGGTCCATGATCGATTTCACCAAAGGCATGGCCGAAGCCATGGGCGTCAAGATGGTGGTTCTGGATTTTGACTGGGATGGCCTGATTCCGGCGCTGCTCTCCGGCAAGGCGGATGTCCTGGCGGCCGACATGACCCCTACCCTGAAACGGGCCCTGAAAATCACCTTCACTGATCCCTGGATTGAGGTGCAGCCCTGTATCTTCACCCGCACCGATACCGACTTTCAGACCCTTGCGGATGTGAACAAAAAAGGGGTTACCGTGGGCGTGCTCCTGGGCTCCACCGGTGAAACCATTGCCAAACAGTACCTGCCCAATGCCGAGATCAAATCCTACAAAGGCGGCGGCCGCATGGTGGTCCAGGCCCTGATCGCAGGGCACGTGGATGCCGGTGTCAACGATGACCTGGCTGTGCTCACGGTCCTGCCCGATTTTCCTCCCAAATCGGTCCGCCTGCTCGATAAACGTCTGGGCCAGGGCAAAGACCCCCTTGCCTTTGCCGTGCGCCACGAGTCTGTGAATCTGTGGCAGTGGATCAACCTGTACTTTAAAACCATCCGTGCCAACGGCACCTATGATCAAAACATCGCCTACTGGATGGAAGGAACCGACTGGAAAGAAGACCACTGATCCGTTGACCAGCCACACCTGAGCAGTACCGCGGTAAGGTGAAATTGTGAACAGGGCATGTCCGCATTTTTATTGTGGACATGCCCCCGGCAAAAGGGATGATCATATGCTGGCTGACTTCAACTTCAGAATTATTTTTGAATACCTGCCCCTGTTTTTAACCGGGCTCAGATCCACCTTTTTTATTTCACTTGTTTCCATCGTGCTGGCCTTGATAACCGGTACCATCGCATGTGCCTGCCGGATATCCTCCATCAAAATGCTCAAATATCCGGCCATTGCCTATATAGAAATCATCCGCTCCACCCCGCTGCTGGTACAGATCTATTTTCTGTATTTCGGACTGCCCACTTTGGGCATCCGGGTGCCGGAGATCCAGACCGGCATCATCGCTTTGATGCTCAATTCCGGTGCCTATATCGCAGAAATCATCCGGGCCGGCATCACTTCTGTGGATGACGGCCAGATAGAGGCCGGGGTTTCTTCCGGGCTGAACTATTTTCAGCGCATGCGCTTTATCATCCTGCCCCAGGCCCTGGGGGCAACGGTTCCCCCGCTTTTAGGCCAGGCCATCGTCCTGGTGAAAGATTCCGCCCTTCTGTCTCTGATCTCCGTGATGGAGCTGACCCGGTGCGGCCAGACCATGACATCTGAAAGATTCATGCCCACAGAAGCTTTTTTGACCGTGGCTTTCTTTTACATGTGCATATATTTCTGCCTCAAATCCCTGGCAGACTGGTCCCAGAAAAAACTGATCTTCAGGGAGGCATATTAACCATGATGGCATTTTACTTTTCCCGGCTGGTGGAAATTTTTCCCTTTTTCCTCAAAGGGTTGTGGATGACCGCCCAGATCGCCTTTATCAGCCTGTTCACCTGCACCATTCTGGGATTTGTCTTAGGCGTTCTGCGCTCGGGCAAAAACAAGATCTTCAAACGGCTCATCGGGGTGTATGTTTCCTTTGTCCGGGGCACCCCGTTCGTGGTCCAGGTGTTTATCGTGTTTTTCATCCTCCCGGAATGGGGCATTCAGCTCAAGGCATTTCCCGCAGCCCTTCTGGCCATGGCCATCATGGGATCCGCATTTATCTGCGAAATCGTTGCCGGCGGCATCAACGCCATCTCCAAAGGCCAGTGGGAGGCAGGCACCGCATCCGGCCTCACCCTGATCCAGCAGCTGCGCCTGGTGATCATCCCCCAGGCCATGCGCGTGATCCTGCCGCCACTGGTGGGCCAGTATGTACTGCTGATCAAAGACACATCGGTGGTGTCGGTCATCGGCGTGATGGAACTGACCCGGGTGGGATGGGTCACCGTGGTGAGAATCCCGGAAGGCCTCATGGTGTTTTCCCTGGTGGGTGCCCTGTATTTTGTCATTTCCTACCCCCTGATCCTTTTGTCCAACTACCTGGAAAGGCGGATGGCAGTGTAGTGAAAAGCAACACCGGAAGAGCATTGAAACCGGCGGCATAGATACAGGCGGTAACGGAACCGGCAGCCGTGTCTGGAAACCAAAGCAACCAAGGATACAAAATGATCGAATTCAAGCATGTGAACAAATGGTTCGGCAAACTCCACGTACTCAACGACATCAACCTGGACATTGCTCCAGGGGAGGTGCTGGTGATCTGCGGCCCCAGCGGCTCGGGAAAATCAACCCTGATCCGGTGCATCAACCGCCTGGAACCCATCCAGGAAGGCGAAATCATTGTTGACGGCGTGCCCGTACACGACAAAAAGACAAACCTCACCAAACTGCGGGCAGACATCGGCTTTGTGTTCCAGCAGTTTCATCTGTATCCCCACATGACCGTACTCCAGAACGTGATGCTGGCCCCGGTGAACGTCAAAAAAATGTCTGCTGCCGCTGCTGAAGAGATCGCCAGGGAAAAACTTACCCAGGTGGGACTCACCGACAAGGCCGGCGCTTATCCGATACAGCTGTCCGGGGGTCAGCAGCAGCGGGTGGCCATTGCCCGGGGCCTGGCCATGTCCCCTAAAATCATGCTGTTTGACGAACCAACTTCCGCTTTGGACCCGGAAATGATCGGCGAGGTTTTGGATGTTATGGTGAACCTGGTATCCGAGGGCATGACCATGTGCGTGGTTACCCATGAAATGGGATTTGCCCGAAAAGTGGCCGACCGGGTCCTTTTTATGGATTTTGGCAAAATCATTGAAACAGGCCGGCCGGATGAATTTTTTGACAACCCACAGACCCACCGTGCTGCAGATTTTATCAGCAAGATTTTAACCCATTGACAGCCATATTCATGTGCTTGGCGGCAGGCTTGGCTTTTGCATGGGGCCGCAATAAGCCAAGCCTGCCCGCAGGTCTTTAGAAAAAAGACCGGAACCCTGCCACTGCCCGGTCGATATCCTCTGCATCTATGTCCAGGTGGGTCACCAGGCGCACGGGGCTGCCCGGGCTGATGCGGATATCCTGTTCTGCCAGGTGTTTCACCAGGGCCTGTATGTCCGCGTCAAAGTCCGCCATCACCATATTGGTCTGGAGCGTTTTTTCATCAATGTGAATGCCATCGATGCCGGACAGGCCCTCTGCCAATCGGACCGCATTGGCATGGTCGTCTGCCAGCCGGTCGATATTGTGGGACAGTGCATACAAACCGGCTGCCGCCAGAATGCCTGCCTGGCGCATGCCGCCCCCCACCATTTTCCGCCACCGCCTGGCCCGGGCAATGAAATCCTTTGACCCGCAAAGCACCGATCCCACGGGTGTGCCCAGCCCCTTGGACAGGCAGCAGGACACGGAATCAAACAGGGTGGTGATCTCTTTGACGTCAATTCCCAGTTTCACGGCGGCATTGAACACCCTGGCACCGTCCAGATGAAACCCAAGTCCATGGCGGTCTGCCAGAGACCGGGCTTCCCTGAGATAGGCCATGGGCAGCACCTTTCCGGCCTGGGTGTTTTCCAGGCAGAACAGCCGGGTTCTGGCAAAATGAAAATCGTCCGGCTTGATGAACCGTTCCACTATGGCCAGATCCAGGGTGCCGTCCGGTGCAAAATCCAGGGGCTGGGGCTGAATGCTCCCCAGGACCGCTCCGCCACCGGCCTCATATTTATAGGTGTGGGCGGTCTGGCCCACGATATATTCCTCCCCCCGCTGACAGTGGCTCAGCAGGGCCACCAGGTTGGTCTGGGTGCCGGAGGCGCAGAACAGGCCATCCGCCATGCCGGTCATTTCGGCCGCAGTCTGTTCCAGCTGGTTCACTGTGGGATCTTCGCCGTACACATCATCTCCCACAGGCGCGGCCATCATGGCCTCCAGCATCTGCAGTGTGGGCCGGGTCACGGTGTCGCTTCTCAGATCTATCTTTTTCATTCTGTCTTTTTCCCTATTTTATCTTTTGATCATTCACCCGCTTCTTACAACTTCTGTTTTAATTTGTAAACTGTTCGGGAAGTTTGGGATTCACAAAAAAAGCATTTGGCCTGCCACCTTGCCAGAGCGGAATATATTTCACTTTACATCCCTGAAATGCATGAATATAATTAATTTTCTATGAAACATTCACGCACCTGGCTTTTCACCACGGTTATTCTTGCGGCGCTCATGTTTGCCATGTCCCAGTTCTACCGGGCATCGGTGGCGGTGATCTCTCCGGATCTGATGCAGGAAATGGGTTTGAATGCCCTGGATCTGAGCCGGATATCTGCCGCATTTTTCTATGCCTTTGCCGTCATGCAGATCCCGGTGGGTATCTTTCTGGACACAGTGGGGCCCAGAATAGCCATGACCGCGCTGACGCTTTTGTCGGTGATCGGTGCCATTATCTTTGCCCTGGGCACCACGCCGGCCTGGCTGACCTTTGGCCGGGTATTGCTGGGGGTCGGCATGGCATGTAATTTCATGGGAGCGTTGAAGCTGCTCACTGTCTGGTTTGAACCCCGGCAGTTTGCCACGCTTTCCGCTGTGGTGGTGTCTCTGGGCACCCTGGGAAACATTGCCGCGGCCACCCCCCTGGTGCTCATGGTAAGTCTTGTGGGATGGCGGCACAGCTTTCTTGTCATTGCAGGATTTACTTTTACCCTGGCCCTGGTTTTTCTGGCGGTGATCAAAGACCGGCCAATGGCTGATGAGGGAGGGGCCGGTGACATTACAGGTGGTGGTGCCGCAGAAAATTCATACGGTGCAGACGGCAAATCTGGCCCCAGGGGCTCGGAAGACAGGGCCGCTGCGCCGGCAGACGGGGCGGATATCCGGCCCAGTGTATACCAGACCCTGGGCCGGGCATGGGCATTGTTTCACGAAAAAGACTATTGGATCATCTCAGCGGCCACCTTCTGCCGGTACGGGATATATGCAGCTGTCCAGGCCCTGTGGGCAGGACCATTTCTCATCCATGTCCTGGAATTGTCGGCAGTCACGGCCGGCAATATCCTTTTTTTGATGAGCATCGGCCTGATCCTGGGGTGTCCCTTGTGCGGGTGGCTGTCTGATTCCCTGGTGGTATCCCGGAAAAAGATCATCATTCCCGGCATCTGCTGCATGACAGGGCTGCTGCTGGGCATGAACCGGCTTTCCCCGGATACCGGGGTGTGTGTGGTATATCTGGTATTTTTTTCCTTTGGTCTGGCTTCAGGCTCCGGACAGGTCATGTATGCCCATATCAAGGAACAGGTGCCCCGGGCCAATGCCGGCATGGCCATGACCGGGATCAATTTTTTCACCATGGCCGGGGTGGCGGTGTTTCTCCAGGGTATGGGGCATGTGATGGCCCGGTTTTTTCCTGGCGCCTCTTTGACCCTGCCCGCCTTTCACCTGGCATTTGGGTTGTGCAGTCTGTGCCTGGTGTGCATTGCCCTGCTCTATTGCCTTACCCGGGAAACCCTGGTAAAGTGAATACAGGCCTGCACAATGGCAAAAACATTTAATGTCAGATCCGGAAAAAAGTGGATGAGGTTTAAGATGACACTGGACAAAAATGCCTATCAGAGAATTATTGAAAGCCTGAACGATGGTCTGTATTTTGTTGACAACAACCGGGTCATAACATATTGGAACAAGGCTGCGGAAAGGATTACCGGATTTTCTGCCAAAGAGGTGATCGGCACTTCCTGTGGTGATAATATTCTCACCCATGTGGATGAGCAGGGCCAATTGCTATGTACCGGAATGTGCCCCCTGGCCCATACCCTTGCCGACGAAAAAGTGCGGGAAGCCCAGGTCTGGCTGCATCACAAAAAAGGCCACCGGGTGCCGGTGCTGGTAAGGGTTAGTCCCATAACGGACCAATACGGCAAAGTTATAGGCGGCATCGAGCTGTTTACCGATATCAGCGACTTTGCAGCCAATGCAGTGCGGGTGAAGGAGCTGGAAAAACTGGCATATCTTGACCATCTGACCGGCCTGGCAAACAGAAGCTATATTGAAAAAGAACTGGCCGCCCGGTTTGGGGAAAAAGAACGGTATAACCTGCCCTTTGGCATACTGTTCATGGACATCGACCATTTTAAACTTTTCAATGACCAGTTCGGCCATGATGCCGGAGATGATGTGCTGAAATTTCTGGCCGACACATTCACCGCCAACACCAGGCCCTTTGATATATACGGCAGATGGGGTGGTGAGGAATTTATCGGCATCATCCGCAATGTCGATGCCGGAGCATTGGAAAAAATGGGAAACCGGATCCGGACGCTGGTTGAAAGCGCCTATCTGGTCCGGGGCACAGAAAAACACCATGTAACCATTTCCATCGGTGCTGCTGTTGCCCATGCAGACGATACCATGGACAACCTGATCAAACGGGCGGATATCCTTCTATACAAGAGCAAAGAAACAGGCCGCAACCGCCTGACCATTGGATAAGGGGAAAAAACAGACTTGGCTTCAACCAGCAATTAATAGAAAACCGGCCACCACCCAGGTATTGAACATAGCCGCTACCCATCGGTATAGTTACAAACCATGGAAGACAGGGACTTGATTATGAAAAATTTACAAACCATCACCCCCCAAAAAACGCAAATCGGATTCATCGGTTCAGGCGTCATGGGCCGCAGCATGGCCGGCCATATTCTGGAAAAAGGTTATAACCTCTGCATATATACCCGGACCCGGTCAAAGGCCGCGGACCTGCTGGGCAAAGGTGCTCTATGGGCAGCATCTGCAGGGGATCTGGCAAAACAGTCAGATGTCATTATTTCCATT
>JAZBPL010000066.1:0-2523 GCA_036351635.1 Desulfotignum sp. | reverse complement strand
GTCCACGACATTTATCCCTTTTGCCGAAATTTATGTGGCCATGTCCCGGGGTGCCATCGATGCCACGGTCAGCGGGTCCCATGCGGAAAACTACCTCCAGAACCTGCACGAGGTCGGCAAATACATGGTGGTGCCCGATTTTTCAGGGGTACAGACCCTGGAAGTACTGGTGAACAAAGCCAAATTTGACAGCATGCCCGAGCATCTTCAAGTGATGTTTGAAAACGCCATTCAAAAATCTTCCCTGGATTTTACCAGGTCTTTCATGCAGATGGAAAAAAGAGCGGAAACAGACATGATAAAAGCAGGGGTTGAAAAAGTTGTTCTGCCCCAGGCCACAGTGGATGAAATCCAGAAAGCCTCAGATGCCATCTGGGACGAGGTGGCTGCAAAAGATGAATTTTCCGCCCAGTATATTGACATGATCAGAAAACATCTGAAAGAGCTCGGCTACTGACAGGCATAAAAAAAGCATAAAACATTCCGGGATGGGAAACCAGCCCGGAATGTGAATTTTAACATCGTAACAAAGGGGTGACCATGCGGAAACTGGAAAAATCCATAGCTTTTATTGGGGGCATGAATCAGCGCCTGGGGATGATGTCGTCCTTTGTGTTGATCCTGATCATGCTTTTTTTATGTTATGAGGTGTTGATGCGCTATTTTTTCAACTCCCCCACCATCTGGGTACATGAGCTTTCCGGGTTTTCCTTTGCGTTTTACCTGGCCCTGACCGGTCCCTGGCTTTTGCAGCGCAAAGAGCATGTCAGCGTGGACATTGTTTACAGCAGGTTTCCTTTTCGGTTCAGGCTGTTTGCAGATATTGTCGCACACATCGTGTGTCTTGTCTTTTTTGTGGTACTTTTCTGGGTGGGGGGCAAAGACATGCTCCACGCCTTTGAAATCAACCAGCATTCCTACACGGTCTGGGGACCGCCCCTGGGACCGGTGAAACTCTTTGTTCCCGTTGCCGCAGCCCTGTTTATTCTTCAGTCATTGGCAGGCATTTGTGACACCATACTCACATTCAAGAAGGAATCTGCAAAATGAGCCCGGTCATTATTGTTCTGTTGATGTTTCTTGCCCTGGTGGTGCTCTTTGTACTGGGTACGCCTGTGGCATTCGCCCTGGGAACTGTGGGGCTGGCTTTTATCGTGACCGTTCTGGGGCCGGCCAAACTCCAAATCCTTCCCCATGCCGTCTTTGCCCAGATGTCGGGAGAGGTGCTCATGGCCATTCCTTTGTTTATTCTCATCGGCAGTCTGCTGGATAAGTCGGGCATTGCCGATGATATGTTTGAACTGATCTACAAATGGCTGGGGCCCATGCCCGGGGGGCTGGCCGTGGGCACGGTGCTGGTGTGCGTCGTCATCGCCGCCATCGTGGGCATTGTGGGTGCCGCCACCGTGACCATGGGGCTGATCGCCCTGCCGGCCATGCTCAGCCGGAACTACAAAAAAGAGATCGCCATCGGCTGTATTTCCAGCGGCGGGGCCCTGGGGTTTCTCATTCCCCCCAGTGTGACCATGATCGTGTATTCCTCGGTGACCGGTGTTTCCATTGGAAAGATGTTTTTAGGGGGGATATTTCCCGGCCTGCTGCTTGCCACCTTATATATTATCTACATTATCACCAGAAGTTTTATGCAGCCCGGTATCTGTCCGGCCATTCCCAAAGAGGAACGGGCCACCTGGGGGGAAAAATTTCTGGCCCTCAAAGGCCTGTTCCTGCCGTTTCTGCTCATTTTTTCCATCATGGGAACCATTTTCATGGGACTGGCCACACCGACGGAAGCGTCAGCCGTGGGTGCACTGGCCGCCATCGGGGTGGTGGGTCTTCATGGCAAGCTGTCCTGGGATGTGTTTTCTTCTTCTTTGTTCAGAACGGCCCGCCTGGGCAGTATGGTGCTGTGGATCATCATCGGGTGCCTGGCGTTTTCCACGGTGATCAATTCCCTTGCCCTTCCCGCATTTTTGACCCAGATCATCAAATCCGTGGGCCTCAACCCCTGGGTGGTTCTCATCGCCATGATGGCCAGCCTGTTCTTTTTGGGCATGATAATGGATGATCTGCCCATCATCATGATCACCACGCCCATCTATGTGCCCATCATCACCAGCCTGGGGTTTGATCCTCTCTGGTACGGCATCCTGTTTATTCTCAACATGCAGATGGCGTATCTGACACCCCCCTTCGGGTTTGTTCTTTTTTACATGAAAGGGGTGGTGCCTGAAGGCATTACCATGGGGGACATCTACCGGTCTGTGGGACCCTTTATTTTTCTCCAGGCCATCGGCCTGATCATTGTCATGCTTTTCCCGCAGATCTGTTTGTGGCTGCCTTCTATGATGGGATGACGGCGGATACGATATTCACAGCGGATTTATTTGATTTGAAACCAGGATTGGATTATGAAACCAGAAGACAGCAAGGTGATGCGGCTGCAGGATGCCGTTGAAAAATATGTTACAGACGGGTGCCACCTGTCCATCGGCGGGTTTACCCTGAACCGCAACCCCATGG
>JAZBPL010000065.1:0-3198 GCA_036351635.1 Desulfotignum sp. | reverse complement strand
TTTGTCCCAGCTGGTCCACCAGAATCTGAAACATGTGATCCTGGCCCATTTAAGTGAAGAGAACAACCGTCCTGAACATGCCCTGGCTGCAGCGGGCAGGTGTCTGAACGGTTCTTCCACTGTTTTGTCTGTTGCCCGACCGGACCGGCCGGGAGACATTATCCGCATTAGCGCTGACATATCTGTATAGAAAACAAAGACAATAAAACTATATCCCTTACCATTTTTTTCCGGAGCATGACCATGTTCAAATCCATTAGAACCAAACTCATTTTATTTTCCATTGCACTGATTCTGATTGCAGTGCTGCCCATTGTTTTTTCAGTTGACTATCTTATCAACACCACTGCCAGAGATACCCATATGCGCAATATCGACCAGCAGGTGGATGTGATTGAAAACATGCTGGAGGTCTTTTATGAAGGCCTGGACCGGAATATCGATATGTTTGCCACACATCCGTTGCTGAAACAGGCAGATGATTCCATAACCGATTATCTGAAGGGCCAGGGTGAGATGATGACCCCGTCTCAAAACGGCGGTATTGAGCAGCAGATTTTTGAGGCCTTTGAAAATTATGCAAAAGCCCATCCAGGTACCCTATATGTGTATATGGGCACCCGGGACGGCGGTTATATCCAGTGGCCGCAAACCACCAATTCAAACAACTATGATCCCAGAAAAAGGCCCTGGTACCAGAGAGCCATGGCTGGAAACGGAGAGGTGGTGCGCACCGATCCCTATACCGATTCCGTGACCGGATCCATGATCGTCAGTAATGCAAGGACATTTAAGAACAGTTCCGGTCAGGTATACGGGGTCATGGCCATTGATGTCTCATCTGACAAGCTCGCCCAGATCATGAACCAGATTAAGATCGGGAAAACCGGCTATGCCATGATGCTCCATAAAACCGGCCTGATCCTTGCGGATCCGAATAATCCTGAAAACAACCTTAAACTGGTGTCTGACGTACCCATCAAGGGATTGGACCAGATCATTGCCCATGATACAGCCAGCTTCACAACCCTTATCGATGATACAGCCTTTCAGGTAAATTCGTTTCAATCTGAAAACACCGACTGGGTTGTTGCGGTGTTTATCCAGGAAAAAGAGCTGTCGCAGGTGGCCAGGGATATCCGGATGCTGGTGCTGGGCATCACTGTTCTGGTCCTGCTGGTCATTGTCTTGATCAGTTTTGTCGTATCCGGCGGTTTTATCCGGCCCATCAACCAGATGGTGGCAGGATTGAAAGATGTGGCCCAGGGCGAAGGGGATCTGACCATGCGGCTGGCCACCCACAGCAAGGATGAGATAGGCCAGATGGCCCAATGGTTCAATATGTTCATGGAAAAACTTCAGGGTATCATCAAAGAAATCGGGGGAAGCAGTCAAAAGGTGGACCAGTCTGTGGGAGAACTCACGGCCGTGGCCGGGCGGTTGTCCAATGGATCCGACAACACCGCTGACCGGGCGCGGAGTGTGGCAGCCTCTGCCGAAGAGATGAGCACCAACCTGCAGAATGTGGCGGCTGCAATGGAAGAATCCGCTACCAATGCCTCCATGGTGGCTACTGCTTCAGAGCAGATGAGTGCCACCATCAATGAGATTGCCCAGAGCGCGGAAAAAGCCAAAACCATAGCAGATGATGCCGTCACCCAGACCAGTGAAGCCTCCAGGGAAATGAAACTGCTGGATACAGCTGTGGAGGCCATAGGAAAGGTGACAGACACCATATCTGAAATTTCAGAGCAGACCAACCTTTTGGCCTTGAACGCCACCATTGAAGCGGCCCGGGCCGGCGAAGCAGGCAAGGGGTTTGCCGTGGTGGCCAATGAAATCAAGGGCCTGGCCAGCCAGACAGCCGATGCCACAGTGGATATTAAAAAACAGATCAGCGAGGTGCAGAACAGCACATCCGGTACCGTGGAACGGATCAGCAACATCTCTTCGGTTATCCAGAATGTAAATGATATTGTTATTTCCATTGCAACTGCTGTTGAAGAACAGACAGCGGCAACCAGGGAAATTGCCGATAATATTTCCCAGGCAGCCGCGGGTATTCAGGAGGTCAATGAAAACGTCAACCAGAGCTCACAGGCAGCCAGCCAGATTACCCAGGACATCGCCCAGGTCAATGAGGAAGCTGCCGGTATAAGAGACTCCAGCAACCAGGTATCCACCAGTGCCACTGCCTTGAAAAAAATGGCATCTGAATTGCATCATATAGTCGGCACGTTTAAGGTGTGATGGCTTTGTGGTGCTTTTTGTGACTGAATCCTGGAGGCTGCATCAATAAATAAATGCTTTTCTTCAGGCGGCAAATTTTTTATACTGGAAATTGAATGTGTCCCAGTGTCAGAGACACTGGTGCATAACAATCTGATTCAAAGGGGAATCCTGTCATGAATGCCATTGTCGACGCCCTGCATTTCCGGCATGCCTGTAAAAAATTTGATCCGGATAAAAAAATATCCCCCGCAGACCTGGGTACCATCCTAGAGGCGGCAAGGCTGTCTCCTTCCTCTTTTGGTATGGAGGCCTGGAAATTTCTGGTACTCCATTCTGTGGATATACGGCAAAAACTGCGGCCGGCCTGCTGGGACCAGGCCCAGGTGACCGACAGCAGCCATGTGGTCGTGATCCTTGCCCGACCGGACCTGGTCAATCCCGGCAACCCGTATGTGGATAAATCCTTTGCCAGGCGGGGGCTGCCGGAAGATGCAACCAAAGCCTATATTGAAAAATATAAATGGTATATGGAAACCGAGGTGTTTCCCAGGATGAATCTGTATGCCTGGTGCTGCAAGCAGTGCTATATTGCCCTGGCCAATATTATGACCGCGGCGGCTTCTCTTGGGATTGACTCCTGCCCGATGGAAGGGTTTGAAAAAGACCGGGTGGAGGCGGTTCTGGATATAGATACCAAAGAATTTGAAGTGGCGGTGCTGGTGGCCCTGGGATATCGGGCTGCAGACCAGCCCCCCCGGCTGCGGCACCCCAAAGAGATGCTTGTGGAAATCCGCTGACAGGCTGTCACCGGACCGGCCGGGCGGAAAGGAGGCAGACATGACCCAGGCGAGAATCCTGGTAGTGGATGACGAACTGGTGATCCGGGAATCCCTTGCCGGCTGGCTCAGACGGGACGGGTTTCTCGTGGACACCGTTCCCAGCGGCGAAGATGCACTTGCACTGCTC
>JAZBPL010000064.1:0-6851 GCA_036351635.1 Desulfotignum sp. | reverse complement strand
GCCGCACGCAGCCCTGCAAGGACCCGGGAGAGGCGCATGCGGATGCGCAGCTTGAGTTCGGCTGCTGCAGCTTCTGTAAAGGTCACCACCAGAATGGATTCAACAGGATACCCGGCTGCAATGAGCCGCACCACCAGGGTGGTGATGGTGTAGGTCTTGCCGGTGCCTGCACTGGCTTCAATCAGGGTGGTTTTCTGAAGATCCAGTGCAAAGGGATCCAAAGGTATCATGGGTTGGGTTCCATATGTTCCATCAGGGGCCGGTATACCAGAAGGGCGTTTTCCACAAGCCCGGATGCCAGAAGCTCGTCTGGGGAATCAAAGGGATCAGGCCGGCCGGCAAGCCAGGCAGCGGCATACCGGTCTGTTTTTTCTCCGGATTTGCTGTAGGCGTTGAACCAGACAGGTCCGGCCGCTTTCAGGGCCTGCCCAAGGATCTGATTTGTCACTTGATAATCATTTTCAAAAAAAATTTTTGCCAGAACAAAACAGGTGTCCGGAAAAAATGCCCAGACCTGGCCCAGCCCTTTTTCATACACGGACACAAGATCTGACAAAATGGGTTTGGCCTGGGCCCCCACCGGCAAAAGTTTCCGGACAACCCCGGGCTGCCTGTCCTTTGGGTCCCGGCCAATGATCCTGGTTTCCACAGGGATATCCTGCTTTGCCAGGGTAAGGGCCAGATGGGTGATCCAGTTAATCAGCAGGCGGCGGGCATTGATACGGCCAACCCCTGCCACACACCGGATAATCCCCCCATCTTCTGCAAACAGATCAGAAACAGGGCCGAAAATCCGTGTGTTGCCCAGGACAATATCAATGGTTACAGGATCCAGCCGGATTTCAGGCATATGCTGTTGTGCCAGCACTTTTACAGGAAGGGTTGTTTCACAAACCGACTGCCACTGCAGCCTGCCCTGGTTGCCTAAAGGCAGGTGTCCCCCTGCCCGCACCAGAGGGTACCATGCCTGTGCAGCATCCATCGCAGCATCTGATTCCTTTTCCAGAAGCCAGGTTCCTAAGTGGTACCGGTCCAGCCCGGATACCTGGAACGGTTCTCTGTCGGGAAGGGGTTCTTCCACCATGGGAAATTCCAGGACCAGAGATATTGTGCAGAACAGTTCCAGAGGATTTCGGAAAAACCGGTGCAGGGCTGCAAGAAAGATGGGTGCTGCCTGATCCTGTGAAAACCGGCTCTCTAAGGTTTGCTCCTGGAAGTGCTGATCTTCTTGTACCCGGCTGTCTCCAACTGCCGGGCCATACATGGATCGGGCAATGGCACACTGGTGTTGCGAATAGGAAAAAAAATCCAGGCTCCGGTCAAAGTAGGCCTGGCTGAAGCCGTGCAGGGGATGGGTAAACCACCACCTATATCCGGAGGCAAACACAAAGCTTTGTTCCATGACATCAGCCAGTTCACTGATCACCCCGGAACAGGGAATGGGGGCATTGTCTTTGATGCCCATGCCGGTATAGGTGATGATGAGCCTGTGCCGGGCGGACAGCAGGGTTTCCAGAAACAGGTGCCGGTCTTCATCCCTTATATTTTTATCCCCTGCACCGGGAAAGGCGGATATGAGATCAAACCCCGGGACAAACACTTTTCTGGGGAAAGATGCTTCATCCATGCCCATGAGGGCCACCACCTTGAAGGGAATGCTGCGCATGGGCATCAGGTTGCAGAATGTGATGCCCCCGGCCAGAAAACTGCCCTGGGCAATGGTTTTATCCAGCCGGGAAATCAGCATATCCTGGATAGCTTCAAAGGAGAGTTCACCTGTGTATCCGCCCTTATCCGCATCATAAGACAGGCGTTCACATGTCTGGATTATATACCTGATGTCTGCCTGGCTGGATTCATCTGATGCCATCATGCCGGAAACCAGACCGGTGAAAACAGGCTCCCATTGCGTCGGGGATTTTTTGCCCGCCAGTTCTCCCAGATGATAAAACAGGGTATGGCAGAAATGTGCAAACCGTCCCAGAATATCTGCTTCCAGGCCCTCGAAACAGGGACAGGGCAGCACACCGCCCACCAGATCCTCAAAGGTCCGGGGCATGGCATATCCCATGAACAGGCGCTGCAAGCCGAATTCCCAGGTGTTTTCCAAAAAACCTTTGCCTGCAACCGCCCGGCGGTGGTCCTTGTCTTTTCCCCAGAGGATGCCGGCCTGGCGCACCATCTGCTCAAGGTTCTGGATATCGGTGTGGGATATGCTGAATTTTTCAGCTATGGCCGGACACAAAAGCAGATCCAGAACCCGGGACTGCTCCAGGCGTGATCCTTTCATGTCCAGGATCTTCAAAAAAGCACCGATGGTGGAGGATTCGGTTGCATGCCGCCGGTCGGAAATGCTGTAAGGCAACGGATGCTCCAGGGAAAACACCGCTTCTATATACGGGGCATAGGCCTCGATATCAGGCATCATCACCACCACCTCATGGGGGGCAAGATGGGGATCACCGACAAATGCATCCAGGAGCAGGTCCTTTAACACCTGGGCCTCCCGCATGGGGGAATGGCAGGCATGAACACAGATGGACCCATCATTTTCCGCCACAGGCACTGGGGCGTGCCCACCGCCCCTGCACCGGTTGACAAGGTGTAAAATATCTGACTGCAGCTGGTGCAGCATGCAGGCAGGGGCTTCATCCCGGACCGGATCCATGAACAGGTCCCCGAACGGTTCCAGGTATGGCAATGCTTCCAGACCGGCATGAAACTGACTGCCGGACCGGCCCAAAGATGCCAGCAGGGGATTGGTGATCTCATAGTGGCTGTCTGCCGGATCTCTCCTTTGTTCTGCATGGGTTTCCAGGGCAAGCCGTTCCATGTGTCTGGGTGAAGCAATATCAAAAAAAAACTGGTTGGACGGGGTCAGCAAAAACAAAAACACCTCTGTGTCCAATGCTGAGAACAAGGCTGTAAATGAAGGCGGCACCATGGACAGGCCGAACAGGCAGATGCGGTTCGGCAGGCCAGCCAGCTTTTTGTTTGCAGCCGCATCCAGCAGGGCATCCATCTGCTTTGGCAGAGAAAGGTTTTCTCTTTTTTCCACAATACTGCGCCATAAGACCGCCTGCCATTTTTCCACAGGATTTCCAGGATACTGCGGCCCGGCATGCTGTTCCCAGGCCATGAGCATTTTAGGCCGGTATACCTGGTAGTCATCCAGAACACAAGCAATCCTGGAGGACAGCTGCACCTGTTTTTTCCCTGTGTCATCATCTGTGAAATAGGCGTTCAGATCATTGAACAAGGGTGTTTCAGCAGCATTTTCAAGCTGGGCCATCACCGACCAGATCAGGGTATCTTCATCCACAGCCAGCGTTTCCTGCATATCCTGGTTCCGGTCTAAAAAAAGCTGGATGATTTCCCTGGGAAACAAAAATCTGATATGGGCACTGATACCCATAATTTCAGCCAGGCGCAGGGAGATCCACTGCTTCATCCCCCGGGACTGGATCCCGATCCATTCAGGGGTGAACGGATCATCCGGTCCCTGGGCAACAAGTTCTGCCAGTGCCTCCATGAGCACTTCCATGCGGTTGCTTTTGACCAGATTGAGCAAAAAAATCCCTTGAAAAAAATGATATTTTTACAGCCTTGTGCACCATACCAGACCCGGCCGGGGCAATCAAACACTAATCATTTGCCCTTTGGTTTTTTTTGCGGGTATGGTATTTAGATAAAAATAATTTTTGGGAGATATATTTGCCATGCGACATGCAATGAAGTGCAACACATACCTGGTGCTGCTGGTGTGCATCCTGGCATATGCCTTTCCTGCCCGGGCCGGGATCGATCTTACGGCTGTATCCCAGAGCAGAGACATCCAGGTCACCATTTACAACCCGGCAGACCTGACCCTTGTCACAGACAGCCGTATCCTTCCGCTTGCCCAGGGCATGAACCAGATCCGGTTTTCATGGGCCGGCACCCGCATCGACCCCACATCCCTGTCCCTTGCAGTCACCGATGCCTCTTCTGCTGTCACCATTGAACAGATGCGGTTTCCCCCAGGCACAAAACACCTTGCCATCTGGCATGTCCATGCTGAAAAACCCTGCACAACGGAAATCGATATCAGCTATTTCACCTCCGGCATCTTTTGGGAACCCCATTATATGGTGTTTCTGTCCCAGGACAGATCCCGGATCCGGCTCACAGGATATGTCAGGATACAGAACCGGTCAGGAGAAGATTATGACAATGCCAGAATTCGCCTTGTGGTGGGAAAAATCCATCTTCTGGACCGGATCTCAGACCTGGCCCAAAGGCCTTATCCCCATGGCCGGCCGGAACCAGAATCCCTTGACAACCAGCAGCAGGATGCATTTGCCCGGGGAAAAGCCCTGCTGGAAAGTGCACCGGCAATGGCTGTGCAAAAATCCATGGCAGCACCTGCCCCGAAAAAAATTGAAAAAACCGGGCTGTCTGAATATTTTCTTTATACCATAGAAGGCACCCAGACCATTGCCCATGGCTGGTCCAGCCAGCTTGTTTCCTTTGATGCCCCGGCAGTTTCTGCAAAGACCATTTATGTATATGATGACCAGCGGTTTGGGACACAACCGGTGCAGATGCTCTCTTTTGCCAACGGTACTGACGCAGGTCTTGGAAAATTCCCGCTTCCCGGGGGTGTGTTCAGGGTGTTTCATAAAATCGACCAAAAAGGCGGAATGACCTTTGCCGGTAATGCTGAAACAGATTACATCCCTATGGGCAAAAAAGCGGACATCTCCCTTGGGCCGGACCCCCGGGTGACAGTTGCACCAAAGGTTACAACATTTGCCAAAACCAACCTGGCCTTTGATGACCAGGGCAACCTGTCCGGGTTTGATGATGTCAGGACCATGGCCCTGGACATCACCAATTTTTCAGACCAGCCCGCAGCATTTGAAATTCCCCGCCACAGGCCTGATCCTGATTTCACCATTACAGACATCAGCGGACAGGACCGGTTTGAAAAAATCGACCAGACCCGGTTCACATTTTTTGTCACCCTGGACCCGGGCACAAAAAAAACCATCCGCTACACCATCACCACGTATAAAGGAGACAGAAAATGGCAGCAGACACCTGTCCCATCTTCATGAGACTGCAAAAACATGCAAAGCTGGGCCTGAAAGCGCTTATGGCGGCATGGTTTCTTCTGCCCATGGGCCTGGGCGGCGTCCTTGCTGTGCCTGGTGCACCTTTTGCCAGAACCCAGCTGGCAGCCCTGCCCATCCAGGAACAGGTTTTCATCCGCCTGGACGGCAGGAACACCGCCCTGGTGCAGGAAAAACGGGTTCTCGCCCTGGTTGCGGGTATCAACAAAATCGATTTTTCCTGGCAGAATGTGCACATCGATCCTGATGCCGTCTACCTGGACACCCTGGCGGATCCTGATGATATCACCCTTTTGTCCATTACCCGGCCCCCGGATGCATCCGCACTGGTGTGGGAAATTTACAGCAGCAAAGACACGGACCAGCCGGTTGCCATCTCCTATCTGCTGACCGGACTGGACAACCTGGTCACCTACACCGCCCTTGCAGATGACCAGGAAAATACCCTGGATCTGGAGGCCCGCCTCATCCTGCGCAATTTTTCAGGAGAAAATTTTGACAATACCGCATTCTGGCTAAACCCGGACACTGTTTTCAACACCCGGCTGCAGCACCGTGAAACCCGGCAGATCTTGTTTTTTGTACAAAAAGACCTGCCCGTGGACAAGATCTATGACTGGGACGGAAGAACCATGCCCCATGACCCTGAAAATGCTCCCCATGCCCCGGGGATTCCCACGGGATACAAAATCAAAAATACCAGTGATGCAGGGCTGGGTACCTGTGATCTGGTTTCAGGAAAAACCAGAATATTTCAGGAAGACGGCCGGGAGGGCACCATATTTTCAGGAGAAGATGTGATGCCCTTTGTGCCCAAAGGCGGCACCGCATTCCTGGAAATCGGCAGCAGCCGGGATATCCTGGTGTTCAAGCGCAGAATACACAGGGAACAGGCAAGGGTCCGGCGCAATAACAAAGGGGCTGTCCAGGTATTTGACGAGATAATCACCGACCGGTTCCTCCTGGAAAACACCAAGGCGGTGCCGGTCATGCTGACCCTCACAGACACGATTCCGGGCCAGTGGGAGCCGATGGACATGGGCCATGCCTACACCCGCACAGACCACGAAACACTGGTATTTGATATCCATCTTGATGCAAAAGAAAAAAAATCCATAGATTTGACATATAAGGTGGTAAACACATTTACCGGCAATTTTGCCCGGTATAACAGGATTGCATCCGGCAACTGAAATGGAGAGGAAACCATGCTTGTTCCTAAAGTACTGACTTTTGGCTGGTGTTTACCAGTACGCCGCATGCTGCGGTTTCGGCCTGTTTCTGTATTGTTGTTTATGGTCTGTGCTCTGGTTCCGGGAATCCTGCCCTGCCCGGTACAGGCAGATGTTTTGACACCGCCCGCAAAAAAGGCAGACAGACAGAAAGCTGTCTTGGCCCCTGCACTGGATGATGCCGCACTCAAGGCTGCCATTTCACGCCGAATCCAGATGTCCCGGGGTGTCAAAGATGAGCGGTACAAACTGTTCCCCCCGGATCTGGTGGAAATTGAAGAAACAATTCCCGTCCATATCCGGGGTACCGCCTTTTATGCAGTGAAAATAAAATTGCATGCCCCGGTCACGAAAGCCGTTGAAGAAGTCATCACCCTGATTGTGGATAAAACCGGAACCCTGCAGATCAGTGGTGTACATGATCTGTCAACAGGTGCCAACCTGATGCAGGATGCAGTGAACCAGCTGCAGCATGTGGATATCCGGGATCTGCCGCAGGATTTTG
>JAZBPL010000063.1:0-2923 GCA_036351635.1 Desulfotignum sp. | reverse complement strand
ATCACGGGTGTAAAAAGAATCTTCATTATAACAGACAAATGTCAGCCGGGTCAGGTCCTCTGGATTTTCCGGCTTAAAGTAATACCCCACAAAGGGACCGAATCCCAGCACCCGGTCTTTCATCTGTATGTCGAGCCGGGCCACATATCCCCTGGGTACTTTCAGGTGCTTTTGCCTGTCATCCTGCGGTCCGGAACACCCGCAACCGATGGTGGCCGTTATAACAAGAGATACCAGAAAGAGAATACACATGTTACTGGGTTTATCAGTCATGTTATTCCTTCCATACAAAATGGATGGCCCCTATGCACAGGCTGAATATGACAGCCAGCAGAATAACCGCAACAGGGCTGCTGCCTGTCCAGTCCGCAAGGGTGATCTGGCCTGCATTGAAGGGATCGTACAGCAATGGAATAAGAAATTCGTGCAGGTGGGCAAAAACCGCTGCGCCGGCAAGTCCGCCCATAAGGGCAAACACAGCATCCAGCCGGCCCTCTCCTGCCGCAGCCCAGGTGGTTCCCGGGCAGTATCCGCAAAATCCCCAGCCGATACCGAACAAAATACCTGCCACACCTGTAGCCACCAGGCTGGTGGGCAGCACCCGGGTATTGGCCGCACCCGCGGCTTCAAGTCCCAAAAGGCCTAAAGCTGAGAGGATCACCGCCATGAGCATGAATTTTGGGATATCACCTTCCATCATCAGATGTGCCCGGGCCATTTTATCTGGATTGGTTGCGCCGACGCGCTGTATCACAAATCCAAAAGCAATGCCGGAGAACAGCC
Organism: Desulfotignum sp.; assembly: GCA_036351635.1. GTDB lineage: Bacteria > Desulfobacterota > Desulfobacteria > Desulfobacterales > Desulfobacteraceae > Desulfotignum. The sequence goes on along the minus strand of JAZBPL010000063.1, from coordinate 2,140 downwards.
CCAGCCATATTTCTGCAGCCATTATTCCTCCTTTCCTGTGCTGCCAAAGACAAGGCGGGCCGTGACCATGGCAACGGCAAAGATTAGCACCCCGAAATACAACCCGCTGGCTGCCAGCTGTGTGGATCCGGAAATAAACAGCCCCAGGGTACAGCCGCCTGCCAGTCTGGAGGCAAAAAGGATGATGAACCCACCGGCAAAGGTGGCTGCAAATCTATTGATCCGGCTGTTCCCGAACCGTTTTTCCCATATTTGCGGGATATCTTTTACCGGTATGCTGCCTGTGCGGCCGGCAGCAAATCCGCCGATGGCCATGCCCAGAACAAAGGCAAAGAGCCAGGAACCGGTGTCGGGCATCATGGCGTAATGGGTCTTGTTTTCCACATATTCCGGTGCAACCGTCTGAACAGCCCCTTTGATTAAGCTGACAAAACCGCTGGAAGAGGCCGGCGGTCCGAATGTCGCAAAAATAAACACAATGATGCCTGCCAAAGCAAATGCGGCCGGCAGCCATGACCAATACAGGGGGGAGATGTTTTTTTTATCCATGATCAGCCTCCACATGAAATATAGCCGCCAGCAGGTTTACCTGAACCGGTGCTGTCTTTTGGTGTTTTTGTACCAGATTTCCGGCTTGAGACGGTCCGGGTGCCTGTTGAAGGGATGGGCAGCATGCTGCCTGCCAATCTGTTTTCCCTGGTTTCCACCGGAAAAAATTTGTTCGGATTTCCCCACTCTTTCCAGGACGGTTCATATGTGTACACCCTGTCAAATCCCATCAAACGGAGTATAAAATAGGAGAAGGCACTGCGTCTGCCTGAATTGCAGTAGACAATCACTGCCCTGGATGCATCCAGGCCCGCGTATAGTGTCTGGAGCTGGGTATAGGGTTTAACCGCCTTTGTGTCCATATCTGTCCATGCATCCTGATAGTTGATGTTGACGGCTGTCGGGATATGCCCCAGTTTCAGTGGGGTTCCGTCAAGGCCCTTGGTACCCTTTTCACCCATATATTCCTCTTTTGAGCGCACATCGATGATCTGGTAACAGAAATCGCCGAGCTGTTTGTATACAAACTCACCGCCAATCAGCTGATGCTTCTGGATGTTTTCTGCAGGTGCCTGATAAAGCAGCGGTTTTGTTTCACCCGGGTTGGTTACCAGGTCATAGCCTGCATCTTTCCACCCATCGATGCCCCGCACGAGAATTTTTTTGTTTTCATGTCCCAGGATATCCAGAACCCAGAAAACATAGGATGCGGTGGCACCCCCCTCCCGTTCCACCGAGTCGTAAAGAACGATGGTATCTTTCGGTGTAATGCCGTGACGGCCAAGGACGTCCTGGGCCCGGGCAATACCGATGAAAGCAGATGCCACATCACTGCCGATATCGTTAAACCGGAATGCAGACCAGGGAAGCCGGATGGCACCGGGGATCAGTGCCCCGTCAAAATGCTCATCGGTTCTTACATCTGCAATGACCAGATCTGTATCATCCAGATGGGCCTTGAGCCAATGGGGATATGCCACAAAGCGGGAGTTGGGGTAGGTATCTACCTGCTGGGAAGCCGAAACCAGGGACCATACCAGGCCCAGAAACAGCACCAGGGCCAGGATAAAATACCGCAAGCGGTTGTTTTTTTTCATGGAAAAAATTCTCCCTCTGTTATGTATGTTTTTACTTACTTTACGCGGAAGGGAGCTGTCGGGTAAATGGGGGGTTTTACCCATTTGAAAGATACAGGATATGTATAGTGTCCGTAAACAGGCTGAAAATACATGGTGATGTATATCCATATGCATAAAACCATGCATTTTCTATCTCAGACAATACGGTATAATGTAAATGTTACGGTTATACGAAAAGGAAGTGAAAAAAGAGATTTCAGCAGTGCGGGCAACGGTAAGCAAACAATCAGACAACAAAAAGCAAGGCGGTAAAAAAGTGAACGAAAAAGGGGAAAAAAAGTCTGGAAACAAACAAAGCGGTGCCTGTTGCGGGTACAGGAAAGGACCGGGATAGTATGGCAGGCATCATCGGTATCATCGCCTCATTGACCGTACTGGGCGTGTCCATGGTTATCATACGCCTGGCAAGCATTGCCCTGCATCTGACCGGATTGTCCTGGGAGCTGGCAAGT
>JAZBPL010000062.1:0-34029 GCA_036351635.1 Desulfotignum sp. | reverse complement strand
GACCCGTGCCAAAAAATCAAACGCGCTCATATCGATCTGATCCGGATGGGTGTTGTGCTTTTTGGCCAGCTGGAAAAACCCGTAGGTGATGAGATTGCCGGTCAGGCCCGTGGACACCAGCCAGGGGGTATCCGTGCCGGCAAACTTTGTGTCGCTGGCCTTGTCCCAGTCCATCATGAAATGGTAGCCTTTGGAGATGGTGTCCACATCGTGGCAGGCCCCGCAAGTCTGGCGGGTGGAAAAGGGCTGGTCCGCATTCTCCCCGGTCATGGGGTTGATGATCGCCCCTGTATCGGTGCGTAGATAAAAGGGGGGGCAGGTGTCTGTGACCGCCCATGCATGCGAAAAGGCCAGAAGGCAGAAAATGGCGGCCAAAAGGCATCTGAATGCCGGGGGGGAAAGTGTATCAGATATTGGTTTCATATTATTATGTCTGGTTACCAGGGTTTTTTTTCAGGTACAAATCGGTTTTCATGGCAGGGTGTCCTTTTGGATGTGAATCCAGAATCCGATCTCCGACTGGGTCAGGGTATAGCTGCAGGCATCGGAACTGTCCAGGGCAGCAAGTATCCGACTGGTGGTTTCCGGGCTCCGGCGCTGCCGGACTTTTTCAGCCCATTGATCGGATTTTTCAGCCATCTGCCGGAAAACCCGGTTTTTGATTTCCGCGTTTCCGAATCCCGCACCGATATGGGTTTTACCCCCGGGTTTGAGGACCCGGTAAATCTCGTTGAATGCCCCGGTGAGGTCCTCCCAGAAAAACAGGGATCCCCGGGAGATGATGAGATCGGCAAAATTGCTTTCAAACGGCAGGGTGCAGACATCGGACTGCACCGCCGTGATCCGGTGTTCCAGGCCGGCCTCCCTGATGTTGGCACAGGCGATGGCATGGCTGTGGGGGGAACTGTCAACGGCATGGATCAACAGGTCCGTCACCTTTGCCAGGTTGATGGACAGCGCGGCCGGTCCGGACCCCAGATCTAAGCAGATTCCCGTGGTAATGCCGTGCATGGATGTGATCTGTTGGGCCATGACCGGATAGATGGGGGCAAACACAGTTTTGGTGATATTATCCATCATCCGGGCGGCTTCCCGGTCATCCTGGTCACTGGTATAGGGATTGTCAGGCAATGTGTTTGACATGGGGGTCTCCTGAAAATATCCGGTTATTGTGAAAGAACCATGCCATGCTTTGAGCCTTTCTTTCATGGGTTAGGGTGTCTGTAAAAGCAGGGTCCTTCATTGCTGTGATCATTGTTTTTTTCGGTTTTTGGCAAAATCCCGGTGGGAAAAATGGAACAGTTTCAGGGCGATCTGCCGAAGTTCCGGGGAGCAGTCTGCCTGCCGGAATTCCCGGTCTGCCGCAAATTCCCGCCAGAAGGGCGGCAGCTGGTTAAGGCGGGTGACCATGCCCCCCTCGTTGTCTTCCACCACGTACAGAACGGTTTTGATGCCGGAATTGATGATGCGGGTCAGGCACATGGGACAGGGTTCCACCGAAGAGATCAGCACCAGGTTGGGACATTCCCGTGGATTGCCGCCGGTTTTCGGGGAATTGCTTTTTTGGACCCGGTCTTCATACCGGTTCAGCAGGTCCATTTCGGCATGCAGGTCACTTCTGAAGTGCGGAGAAAACTGGCGGTTAAGGCCGGTTTCCACCACCTGCCCGGTGACGGCGTCCACCAGGCAGGCACCGATGCCGCCGGATCCGTTCCTGATGGCGGAAACCGCCGCTTTGACCACGATCAGGCCGTAGCGGTCATCTGCGTATTCCGGTGAAATCCTGTATATATTAATGCGGCTTTCCAGACGGTTCAGTCTGTCTGTATCTGAACCATCGTCCCTGCCCAGGGCTGTGTCCGAAAATACCAGGCAGCCCAGAACAAGGGCAACTGCCTGCAGAATCATGATGATGGGGAGCCGGTGAATAAGGGACTGCACCGGGATATGGATGCGTATCCGGTTCATTTGTTGCTCCGGTTCACCACGGCCATGCATCCCTGGTTGAAAAGGTTTCTGGCAAAACACTCGATACTGATGTCCACCCCGAATACCATGTGCATGAACATGCTCCGGTTTCCCACGGCAATGCTTTTTCCCGGAAAATCCTGCGCCAGGGTGTGTTCAGGTATGGTATCCATATACCCGGAAAAGGGAAATTTGATGGCATCTGCATCTTTGTCAAAAAAGCGGTACCCGGCCGGATAGGCAAAAGGCTGGTGTTTTCCGGTGGACAGGGTGAGATAAAAGGCATCTCCCGGTTCGTTGCAGAACCAGTCCACCCCGTTTTGGCACATGAACCGGGATGCAGGAAAAAACCGTTCTCCCACCCCCTCCAGCAGGATCAGGGCGATTTTATGATCCGGCAGGTGGGAGCGGATCAAAGATTTGATATCCCGCAGGTCATCCACCCGGCCCAGGGGAGAAAACACCGGCACCAGAAAATTTTTAGCCGGGATATGAACCGGTTTGCGCAGGGTGGTGCCCATGGTTTTAAACGCAAGGCCCTGTCTGGCAGCGAGCAGGAAATCGGGCATCAGATTGATGTCCTGATGGATTTCCAGGTCGGGCTGGGCAGTGGCAAACATCTGGATCCACTGGTTCCTGGATACGATCCTTTCCAGGGTGTCCAGGGAATCCAGAAATGCCATGTCGTGACGGCTGGGGGCATGGATGCCGCAGTACCGGGCCGACCAGTTGGAAGACACGGCCAGGCCATCCAGGCCGGACAGGTCCATCTCCCCTTTCAGGGGGATCATGTCGCCGGTGCCCACGATTACCGGTGTAAAGCCGCTTTTTTCAATGAACCGCTCTGCCTCTTCCATGGCCGATGCAAACAGGCGTTCCCGTTCTTTCTGGGCATATCTGAAATGCCGGTCTGCAAAAAACTGCTGCACATAGCTTACACACACCAGGTCCGGGTCATACCGGTCGATCAGTTCCAGGGCTGTCCCTGTGACCCACTGGTTGGCTTTTTCATCCACATCCCCTGGATAGGGGTGCCTGGAAAGGACCCGGGCGGCCATGTCTGCAGCCGGTGATTCACTGGTCTGCGGCTGTCCGGTTTCCAGATCAAAGGTGTTCTGCCACTCCCGCGCATCTATGATGGCCAGGCTCATATCTCACTCTCCCATACGGTTGTCTGTTTGTCATTCCATCCCACACGGGTGCCCAGCATGGAGATGGCGGTGCCGCAGCAGGTGCAGGTGTTGTCCGGGGCCAGAAACGCATCCAGCCGGTCTCCGGAACACCCCAGGCTGAACCGCTTGATCACCACTTCCCCGCAGCCGGGGCACAGGGTATTCACCCACCTGGAACCCACAAAATTATGAAAATAGATATAGGGCAGCAGACTCCGGGAGGTTTCCAGGGCCTGGTTCATGCGGTCAATATTGGGGTACACCGATTGTTTCATATTGTGTTCAGGCAGAAGGCGGAACACATGCCAGGGGATGTCTTGCCGGATATCATGGATGAACCGGGCAATGTCGAACAGTTCATGGTCATTGACATCCTCGATCACCGGGGAGGCGATCTCCACATGGCAGGTACGGGAAAAGGTTTCGATATTCCGGAGAATGGGTGCTATATGGGGAATTCCCACAAATTCTTTATAAAAGGCATCGGAAAAGCCCTTCAACCCGATGTGCACAAAGGAGAAGATCTCTGCCATCATCTGGGTGGCTTCGGGGGTGGTGTACCCATTGGTCAGGCATCCCATGGGAATGTCCTGTTTTTCCGCATATTTTTTGACCCGCTGAAGGCTGGGCAGTGATACGGCCGGTTCATTCACATTGAACACAATGTTGTGACATCCCATCTTTTTTGCCATGGCCACCAGTTTTTCCGGTGCAATGGTGTACATCACATCCTGGAGCTGTGCCGGATCCTTGCAGGCGATAAACCCGTTGGAACAATACCGGCACCGGAAATTGCACCCGGCCGTACCGATGATCATGGAACGCGACCCTGGATACGCATGGTAAAACGGCACCGATTCGATGCGGGACGGCGAATAGGTGCACCACTGGTCTGGCCAGCGCTCTTTTATCTGCCCGTTTTCTCCTGCAAAATTGCCGCAGAAGCTGCGGCCGTCTGCCAGGTCACACCTGCGCTCGCAAAAATGGCATTTCATAGACTCACCTTTTTATTGTAAGGTTTTTGGTTTTCCAACGACTGATCCGCCATGTCATCCATTTTCGGGGGAATGGTTCTGGGAACCGCCACAAAAACCCCTTTTGTGGTGACATCCAGTTGAATATTGTCTCCCAGGACCCGGGTCAGTACCGTATCTGTCAAGGTATCGGCGGTTGTTCCGGCAGCTGCGATCCGGCCCTGGTGGATCAGCACCACATCATCACAATAGTAATGTGACAGGTTGGGGTCATGCAGGGTGATGACCACCGTCATTTTGCGTTTTCTGGCCAGGGTGTGCATCAGGGCCATAATGCGGTGCTGATTGGTAAAATCCAGGTGGGCCGTGGGTTCATCCAGCAGCATGATGGGGGTCTGCTGGAACAGGGCCCGGGCCAGCATCACCAGCTGGCGCTCCCCGCCGGAGACGGCATTGAACGGCTGGTTTTTCATGTGGTCAATGCCTGTTTCTGCCATGGCTGCCGCTGCACTGCAGATTTCTTTTTTTGAGGGGGCGGCCCAGGCCCTGATCCGGGGGGCACCTGCCATGAGCACCATGTCCAGGCAGGAAAAGGCAAAGGGTGAAAAAGCTGCCTGGGGCACCACACTGATTTTTTGTGCGATGTGGTGCCGGGCCAGCTGTGTGGCATCTTCTCCCATGATCCGGATACTGCCTGCCATCAGGGGCAGTACCCGGTTGATGCATCTGAGCAGCGTGGTTTTTCCTGATCCGTTCCTGCCCATGATGACGCAGATTCTGCCGGCAGCCGCTGTCATGTTGATATCGGAAATTACCGGGTTTTTCCCATATCCTGTAGTCAGATGCCTGATGTCAAGTGTCATGGGAGAACCGTGCCTTGCCTGCGTGAATCACCAGATATCCCAGAAACGGGGCACCGAAAATGGAGGTGACGATGCTGATGGGAATTTCCGACAGCAGGACACTTCTGGCCACAGTGTCCATGACCATGAGAAACAACCCGCCCAGAAATGCACTCATGGGAATGAGCCGGCTGTGTTCCGGCCCCGACAGGTACCGGGCGATGTGGGGTACAATGAGCCCGATCCAGGCCACTGTGCCGGCGGCAGCCACTGCCGCGGCCACCATCAACGTGCTCACCACCACATAGAATATCCGCCAGCGCATCACCGGAATGCCCATGGACAGGGCATCTTCTTCTGCCTGGGTCATGATGTTCAAGCGCCAGGAAAACAATACCAGTGCCAGGATTCCCGGCACCAGGATCGGCAGGGTGGCCTGTATTTTGGCCCAGGAGGCCGTGTGGAAACTGCCCATGGTCCAGAAGATGATCTGGGCCAGCTGGTCATAGGGATTGGCCAGATACATGATGAAAGACAGCCCGGCCTGAAATATGGCGGAAATGACAATACCGGAAATCACCAGTACAGACGGGGACCGGTCCCGGCTCAGGCCTGCCAGAATATAGGCCAGTGTCACGGCGGTGATACCGAAAACAAAGGCGCTGGTCTGGATCACAATGGCTGCAGGTACCAGAAAAATGATGGCAAGGGCTGCGCCGAAACCGGCACCGGCGGTTACCCCCAGAATATCCGGGGCAGCCAGGGGATTTCTGAAAAGGGCCTGGAATACAGCCCCGGCCGTGGAAATACCCGCCCCTGCGAGCACTGTCATAATGACCCGGGGCACCCGGATATTCCAGAAAATTTTCATCTGGTCCGCAATATTCCCGGTTGCGGGATTGTCAGCACCCGGCCCGGTCAGCAGAAGCCTGATCACCTGGTCCGGATGAATGGGGTACCGCCCGATGCACAGGCAGATGAGGGCGGCCAGAAAAAAGACCGATCCTAAAATGGCCCACTTTTTTTTCACGGCATCCGGCCCCCCATTGCTTCAAAGGTATATCCCATGAAGCGTTTGTAAAAGGTGTTGGCCAGTGCGGTTACATCCATGTCTTCAAAAAGATGCGGATACAGGGTTTTGGCAGACCAGACCACCCCGAGCACGCAGTGGGGGGCCGGGTAATCCCACCACCCGATATTGGAGGGAAATGTATACACCCGGCGGGTTTTAATGGCTTTAACGGTCTGGAACTGGGGAAGGGTGAAAATCTTGTCCTTGCCGTACACATCCAGATAGGAGCCCAGAAAAATAACCTCAGGGTCCCACTGCGCAATCTGTTCGGGTGACACATTGGCCCAGAATCCCTCCAGGTCTGCAGCCACATTCCGGGCACCGGACAGTGCCAGAATTTCTGTCTGGAGCATATTGCCCGTGGCCACGGAATATACGCTCCTGGGGCCGGCAAACAGAACCGGAACCGGTGTTTTTACCGCACCTGCAAGACGGGATGCCACCTGGTCCATCAGATCCCGGCAGGCGGTGATATAGGCCCGGCCCGCGTCAGGACATCCCAGGACATCGGCTATCAGGCGCACTGCCTCAAAGCTTTCTGCAAAGGTTTCCCCTTTTACCGCCACCACGGGTATACCCGCATCTTCAAACTGCCGGATTTCAGAACGGTCCATGGAAGCATAGGAAAAAATCACCTGGGGGCCCAGGGCAACCATGCCTTCGATATTGTAGCCATGGCCCTGTATCAGTCCGGGAAGGGCGGCAAAAGAGGGGTCGGTTTCAGCCAGGGCCTTTGCCTCCATGCCGTAGATGCTTTTTTCCACCAGCCGGTGCTGCTGCTTCAGCGCATACACGATTTTTCCGCCAAAATGGTGAAGGGCTGCAATCCGGTCCGGCTGCACCGGGATGTACACCTGTCTTCCCAGCTGATCTGTGACTGTGCGCATTGCCTGTTCCGGTTCAGACAGCCGGCAGCCTGTAAAAATGACTGCCGGAAGCACTAAGGTGACCATGCCCGTGACCAGCAGGTGCAAAAAGCAGGTGTTTCTCATGACACATCCCAGTAGACCAGAGCCGACCGGTTGCCTTTGGGCCAGACATATTTGCCGTCATTTTGCCGGGTCAGGTTTTTTGCCAGCAGTTCCCATAAAAACAGGTCATGGGACGTGTTGTCTGCCAGCCCAAGCCGGTTTTTTGTCTCTGCCATGGCCGCTTCAAAAGAGTCACTGGTCCAGGCCGGCCAGGTGCCGTCCGCCTCCATGATCACATCCGGATAAATGTCCATCCCCAGAAGCATGTTGTATGCGATCTGGAAATTGGGGCTGTCATAGGGCTGGCCCCAGACTTTCATGGCAGCCTTTGCCATGACCGCGTCGGCAAACGGTGCCCGCATTACCAGTATGCAGCCTTTGACGGCAGTGGCGGACATTTTTTGAACAAACGCGGTGAAATCGGGTTCCCCGTACATGGAATGGGAGGCCAGGATAAAATCATGCGGCCCCGGGTCATCTTCGGGCCAGTTTCCGGTGAAAACCTGGATATTGGTGATGTTCATCTCATGGATTTTTTCTTTGAGCACCGCCTGCATGGCCCCGGAGGGTTCCAGTGCGGTGACTTTTGCGGCATAGGGGGAAGCCAGCACCGACCACTTGCCGGTGCCGGCACCTATATCCAGAAGTGATGATCCCGGGTTGGCTGTGAGTTTGTCCAGGAGAAACTGCCGGGAGGAATCCGGTCTGGCCCAGCGCTCTTCCACCATTTTGTCGAAATCCCTGGCTTTATCCCGCCAGAAATCTTCATCTTTGGCCTGTTTTTTTGCAAATGCCCGGGTTTGGATTTCAGATAACTGTTTCCACAATTTTTTCCAGTCGGTCAGTTTTTCCATATAGCACCTGTACGTTTCAAATTTTGAATGGATTCCCATTTTCCTGTGTTTTTACATGGCCCGCACAAAAGGCCCTTGCCCGGTGCGAATCACTTCTACGCTGCCCCCGTATGTCCGGGTGAGCAGGTCGCTGGTGATGGTCTGATCAACCGTGCCCGCGGCAACCAGTTCCCCTTTTTTCATCAGCAGAACCCTGTCCGCCACGGCAGATGCGGCATTGGGGTCATGGGTGGTGAATACCACGGTTTTGCCCTGTTGCGCGATGGTTTTCATCAACACCAGCATCTGCCGGGAATTGATCAGGTCCAGGTGGGAGCAGGGCTCATCCAGCAGCAGGATTTCCGGTTCCTGTGCCAGGGACCGGGCCATGTTCACCAGCTGTTTTTCCCCGCTGCTCAGCCGGGTGACGGCATGGTCTGCCATGTGTGCCATGCCCACGGTGGACAGGGCATCGGCAGCCGCTTTCCGATCCGCTGTTCCGGGAATTGTCAGCAGACCCAGATGGGGTGCCCGCCCCAGCAGCACATATTCGTCCACCCGCAGGTCAAAGGGGGTGGTATCGTTCTGGGAGACCATGCCGATGACCTGTTTGAGCCGTCCCCGGGTATACCGGTTTCCGGGTTTTCCAAAAAAAAGAATATCACCGCGGTCCGGTTCATACAGCCCCAGCAGCAGATACAGCAAGGTGGTTTTCCCCACGCCGTTGGCCCCCAGCACAGCCGTAATGGTGCCTTTTTCCAGCGCCATATCCATGTGGGAGATCACCGGGTCTCGATCATAGGAAAAACACAGGTTTTTCATGGACACTGCAGCAGTCATATTATCCTTTTTTGAGCAGCAGCCGGTGGTTCATCAACAGCCCGAGAAACAGCCCGGCCCCGATAAATGAGGTGAGAATGCCCAGGGGTATTTCACCGGATAAAAGGGTGCGGGAGGCATTGTCGCAGAAAAGCAGAAAAAATCCCCCCAGAATAAGGGAACAGGGCAGTGCCTTCTGGGCATCCGATCCCACCAGACGGCGGGCGATATGGGGAATGATCAGCCCCACCCATCCCACCTGCCCGGCCTTGCACACCACAGCGGATGTGGCGATAACCGCTGTGAGCAGCAGTAAAATCCTTTCTTTTGATGCGTCAGCCACCAGGGAGAAAATGGTCTCATCCTGCATGGACAGCAGGTTCAGGCGCCACCGGAACAGCCAGATAATCACCAGGCAGGGCAGACAGACAGCGGAGATCTGCAGAGTATCGGTCCAGGTAATGCCCCACAGCCCTCCCAGCAGCCAGAAGGTCAGTTCCGGCAGTTCCCGCAGAGGATCAGCCAGGTATTTGAGCAATCCTGTGCCGGAGGCAAACATGGCGGAAACGGCAATGCCGGCCAGGATCAGCCGGAGGATCCAGTCCCCGAACCGGATCCGCACTGCCATCATCCAGGAAAATCCCAGGCCCAGAACGGCGAACAGGGCTGCGGTGCCCTGGATGGCAGCCACGGATCCGCCCAGCAGCACAATGCCCAGAGAAGCACCGAAAGCAGCCCCGCCGGACACCCCAAGAAATCCGGCATCCACGATGGGATTGCGGAAAATCATCTGAAAAACCGTGCCGGATGCGGCAAGGACCATGCCGGTGATAAAGGCGGCCAGGATCCTGGGTATCCGTATCTGCAGGACCACCTGCTGCACCAGATCATTGGCGATCATATCTGACAGACCGGTAATGAACGGCGCGGGATACCGCCCCAGAAAGACGGAGCCAGCCAGCAGAAAAAGGGAAACAGCCAGCACCACCCATCTGCTTTTACCAGTGATCTTTCCCATGTCAATACACATCCATCAGTTCACATCCGGCATCAGGTGCCCGGCAATGGTTTCCCGGTCCAGGCCGTACAGCAGGGTGAAAAATTCCATGACGGTCCGGGACATGTCCAGGGTTTCAAATTTTTTCGGATAGGTTTTTTTTGCCATCCACAACGCCCCCAGGATCCAACGGGGACTGGCCGAATCCCAGCCGAAAATGTCCTGGGGAAACAGATGCAGCTCGTTTTTTTCCACCGCTGTAAGCTTTGCCCATTTGGGATCCTGGTACAGGGTTTTGAGAACAGCAGGGCCTGTGAGCTGATACCAGACAATGAGGAAGATTTTGTCCGGATCCCAGGCAGCAATCTGTTCAAATCCCGTGATCTGCCAGCCGTCCCGGACCGGTATGCCGGCTGTCCAGACAGGGTTTCCGCCGGACAGGACAGCCTGCCGGGTCTGGATCCATCCCGGGGCCGGTACGTTCAGGGCCTGTTTGTTTCCCCGGTTGCTGTATTCCAGCACCAGCACCCGGGGTCTGGACTGCTCCGGAACCTGGGACACCGCCTTCTTCATCACTGCCAGCTTGTCTTTATAAAACCGGACAATGGTATCGGCCCGCTTTTCATTGCCCAGAACCGTTCCCATGTTTCTGATATCCGCCAGAAACATCTCCGGGGTTTCCGCCCCCACATACATCACCGGGATTCCTAAATATGCCAGGGATCTGGCCATCTGTCCTTCTGTTGTGGATTTTGAAATCACCAGGTCCGGGGCCAGGGCGGCCACACTTTCGGGTCCTGGATTGGCATTCACGGTCTTTTTCAGGGACAGGTCCGGATCTATCAGGTCGAGAAACGCATCGGTTGTCTGTACCCGGACCTCAAAGCCGGTGAGACGGTCTCTGGCTTCCTCAAACATGTAAAGCATGTGCAACGGAATGAAAGGGGCCGACCCCACCACCACAATGCGGGTGGCCGGCTTTTCAAGAATCAGGATCCTGCCTGCGGCATCTGTCACCTGAACAGGGCCAGGGGCTGCGTGGGCTGAAACGGGAAACAGCGGAGGCAAAAATGTGACCAGGCAGACAATGGCCGGAAAAACCAGAGCTGAAAAAATCAGGGGAAACCTGCAGAAATCTGACAAAGAGGCAGCAACCGGACAACTGCCGGCCGGATGAAATGGTTTTTGAAAACACACCGGAAGGTTCATGACACCTCCTTGACAAGGGTCCTGGTGTGCGGATGCAGCACCGGGATGCAGATTTTTCGGTTGATGTCTTCTTTTACCTTAAGTACCCGGATATGGATGCCGTAGGTGTCAAAAAGCACGTCTTCACACAGGGTGTCATCGGGATTTCCCAGGGCCAGGAGCCGGCCGGTTTTGAGGATCCCCACCTGGTGGGCGGTTAAAAAGGCATGGTCCGGAAAATGGGAGGCCATGATAATGGTGATGCCGTCTTTTGCCAGGCTGTTGACAATCTCCAGAATTTTGATCTGGTTGCCGATGTCCAGGTGGGAGGTGGGTTCATCCAGCAGCAGGACCTTTGGGGAATGGGTCAGTGCCCGTGCGATGAGCACCTGCTGCCACTCGCCGCCGGACAACTGGTTGCAGGGGCGGTGTGCCAGATGAACAATTCCCATTTTTTCCAGAGATGCCATGGCCATGTCACGGTCTTTTTTTGCGGGAGAAGCGGTCATGCGGATCTGGGATGCCCTTCCCATCACCACGATTTCCGCCACGGTAAAAGGAAAGGCAGACACCAGGGTCTGGGGAACGAATCCCAGTTTTCCGGCAATGTCGCTGACAGCCAGGCCGCTCAGAGCTTCCCCGTCAATCCTGACACTGCCGGCCGCCGGGATGAGCAGCTGCATGATGCATTTGAGCAGGGTGGATTTTCCTGACCCGTTGGGGCCCAGCAGGCAGAACACCTGTCCCGGTTCCAGTAGAATATTGATGTCTGAAAAGATGCAGTCCCTTTCTGTGTATCCGAATGCCAGGCCGCGTATGTCAATTCTGCCATGCATGGATCAGCCTGCTTTCTGGGTCTTTCTGAGCAAAAATGCAAATACCGGAGCACCGAATATGGCGGTGAGGATGCCGATGGGAATTTCCGTTGCAAGGGCGGTTCTGGCAATGGTATCCACGGTTACCAGATAGGCGGCACCGATCACCATGGAGACAGGGAGCAGATATTTATGGTCCGGCCCCACAAGGAGCCGTCCGATGTGGGGAATCATGATACCGATCCATCCGATGATCCCGCTGATGCAGACTGCTGAGGCAGTTGCAATGGTGGCGCTGACAATGATGAGCAGTTTCAGGGCCTCGGTGTTGACCCCCAGGGTTCTGGCATCCTCATCTCCCATGGCCAGCAGGTTGATGCGCCACCGCACCAGCAGCAGTAAGGAAATGCAGACGATGAACACCGGTGCGGTGATCAGGATGTCTTTGAAAGATACATGGTTCAATGACCCCAGCAGCCAGAACACGATGGCCGGCATCTTGTTCATGGGATCGGCTATATATTTTAAAAAAGAGGTCAAAGCGGAAAACAACGATCCCACCACGATGCCCGACAGCACCAGCATCAGCACCGGGGTCATTTTATAAACCCTGGACAGGGTGTAGGCCATGGCCACGGCGGCCAGGCCGAATACAAAAGAGGTCAGGTGGATCAGCCAGATATTGTCAAACAGCAGAATAGCCAGGGCCGCCCCGAACCCGGCGCCTGCCGCCACCCCGAGGATATGGGGGCTGACCAGGGGATTCTGGAAAACCCCCTGAAAGGCCGCCCCGGAAATTGACAGGGCCCCGCCCACCATCATGCCTGCCATGATCCGGGGCAGCCGGACATCCATAATGACCGACCAGGTGGTGGCAGACCAGTCCGGTGTCAGGGGAAATACAGAGGACAAAAGTATTTTTAGGGTCTGTACAAAGGAGATGTCCACCCGGCCGCAGCCCAGGGAACAGATCACCACCAGAACAAGTATGCCGATACATATTCTGATGCAGGTATCAGCGGAAAAGCGGCAGGGCCGTCCCTGGATGTAAAAGGGTCTATTTTTTATGTCTGGCCCCCTTCATTATACTGATTTCATAGGTGCCTGAGAGAATATCCATCACCTGGTCATCGGTCAGGCCGAAACGAAAGACTTCCCGGTAGAATTTTTTTACCATGCAGGGGATACAGACATCGGCAAACTTTTCCGGATAGGCCGTGCTGGCAAGCCACAACGGGAAAATGGCGGCGGATTCCGCGGTGGGGCGGTTGAAAATAAACCCCCCGGCCGGCTGGAAATACACCTGCCGGTTCTGAACCGCCTTGATCTGCTGCCACCGGGGATCGGCATACACATCTTCAGGCGTGCCGTAATTGATGACCAGAATATCCGGGTTCCAGTCCAGCACCTGCTCCATGGATACCTCCCCCAGACCGGAATGCAGGCCGGTGCGCTGGCCGATGGTGGTAACGCTCTGGGCGGCGTTCAGGCACCCGGCAATCTCGATGCGTTCCTGCATGAAGGTGTCTCCTCCCAGGGTTACCAGGTGACTGGGGTTGTAACCCTGGAACACTTTTTTGCGCTGATCTGCCGGAATATCCCGGGTGCGTTCCTGAACAAAGCGGGTCATGCGGTCCAGAAAGTCCACATAGCGCTCGGCCCGATCCGGTGTATTGAACACATATCCGTAGAACCGGACTTCCTTTTTGATATCTGAAAGACCTTCGCCCATGCTGTCTTCTAAAAACGCCACCGGGATCCGTGTTTTTTCCTGAACAATGCCGCCGTCGATGTCCCCGGCAATGGCAATGTCCGGGTCTGATGTGATCAACTCTTCAATATTGATGGAGCCTGCGGTGGTGCGGGGCCCGGGCAGGTCCGCAATCTGAGGGAAAAATGTTTTCACAAGCGTGGAAATTTTCAGGGTGTTGGTCACTGCACACAGCTGGTCCTGGACCCCTAATATGAATGCAATCTGTCCTGTGGGCCCGCCCAAAAGGGCAATGCGCTTTAGCGGATCCGCCACCTCAAAGGTCCGGCCTTTCATGTCCGTGATGGTGCGGGTATTGCCTTGAACAGGGAGCTGTCTTTTTTTCTGTCCGGCCACATAGATACTGAAAAGAAACAGTAAAAAAACAGCGCAGAGAACCGGCCAGAAAATTTTTTTGGAAATCATGGTTGTTTGTTCTTTTATGAAAATTCATAAGGGCGGCACAGAATAAAGACAACTGTTATTCTGTGCCGCCCTCAATTTTTCAATTTACGTTAAAAACTGAACTGCACACCCACCAGAAAAGTCCTTCCCGGATAAGGACCGCTGCCTTCATGATAATCTTCGTCAAACAGGTTGTCGACTTCCACAAAAACGGCAGTGGATAATTTCTCAAACAGCGTGATATCCTGTTTCAGTTTGGCATTCACCACCCAGAAATCGCTGATATCCATGGGATTGAAATCCCTGTCGTATTCAACCTGATCACCGGTATAAATGGCCTGGCAGGCTGCGGTCAGGCCGAAATCAAAGAAATATCTGGCATCGACAAAAAATTTGTGATCCGGAATCCTCTGGGCATCCATTTCCGGTCTGACACCGTCTGCTTTGTCTTCGGCGGACAGATAGGTATATCCCATCCCCAGGTCCAGGTTCCATGGGGTCTGGTAATTCAGCATCGCCTCCAGACCCTTGATCTCGGTTTCTCCGATGTTGGTGAGGTTGTCATCAACATCATAGTCGATCCGATCCGTTATATCGTTGTAAAAAACCGCTCCGGAAAGACGCAGCCCATTGTTGAACTGTTTGGTTGCACCGATTTCATAGGCAATGGTCTGCTGTGGGTCCAGGTCAGTGTTGCCGCCGGCAAGGTCGCTGTAAAGTTCTTTCATCTGGGGGAACCGGGTCTTTTTCCCCACAGATGCATACATGGTGAAATCCTGGGTAAAGTCATAGGATATACCGGCCTGGGGGTTCCAGGTAGTGGTTTTGTCCCGGTCGATGGAATCCTTTCCGTCAAACGCTTTGACCGGGTCATGCACATCATAGCTGACCCCGGCGGTCAGGGTCATTTTGTCGGTCAGCCGGATATCGTCCTCCAGTCCGAAAGAGTAAATGTCCACCTCATATTCCTGTTCAGGCGCCCACCCGACAGGATCACCGAATCTAATGACAGGCATACTGTCAGCATCGAGATATTCCCGTTGAACATTGTTGGCCTTCATGTAGCTGAATCCCATCTTCACGAGGCTGACATCGCCAAAATCCAGATATCCCTGAATTTCACCCCCGATGGAATAGTCGTCATAGGAACTTGTTTCAAACCATTTTCTGGAAGTGGTATGGTCTGCATCCCAGCTCACATCTTCCAGGGTGTCATCATGTTTCATGTAATACAGCCTGGCCCGCATGGAAAGAATGTCGGTGAAGTCATGTTCCCCTGCCATGCTGACATGCCACTGTTTCCATTCTGAAAATTTCCAGTATCTGAAATTTTCCGTGGGAATCCCTCTTTCGTTGTCATGGTAATCCATTGTCAGATAGATCTTGGAAGTGTCATCCCATTCATATCCGAGTTTGGTGCTCAAGGTCGTTTTTTCATAGTCGCTCAGATCCCTGGTTCCGCCGTCTTCATTGAATTCTGTGCCGATGCCGGTAGTGGGATTGTCGGGGTCAAAGTCATCAGACAGTTCAAAACCGTCCGATGTCCGGTGGCTTGCCGTTATCCAGTAATTGAAATTGCCTTTGCCTGCCCCGTGGTTGAAGATATAGTTCTGGGTATCGTTTTCTCCGAATGAGGTTTCCAGGCTGGTGAACGGTTTTTCCCCGCCTTTTTTGGTTATGATGTTGATGACGCCCCCCATGGTGTTGGGGCCGTAAAGCACGGAAGACGCCCCTTTGATCACCTTTATCCGGGCAATGGCATCCACGGGAATCATTGACAGGTCCAGAGAGCCGTCATAAGTTGGATTGGCTGGCACCCCGTCAATGAGCACCTTGATATCCCGCTGGTTAAACCCCCGAAGTGTAACATAGGATTGTCCTTTGCCGCCCATCTGTACGTCGATGCCCGGCACCTGTTCAAGGACTTCAGCCACGGTCTCACTCCCTTTCATGTCAATATCATGGCTGGAAAGCGTGTTGATGCTGGTGATGGAATTGACCTCATCCCCTTTTTCCATGATAAGTACTTCCCCCAGGTCATATACCTTTCCTGAACCGACCGTCTCCTGGGCCGGGGCGGGAAGGGTTGAAACTGCTGTCACAATACAAAGGGCAGCCAGAAAATACCGGATTTTCTTCATCTTTTTTCTCCATTCAATCAAATAATGCAAACAATTTTCATCCCGGGACCCTGATGCACTGCCTGTTTACACAATGCATCCCTGTTCTTGAAATCAGGTTCTTATGTATTTGCATATATGGTAATTGTCAATGATATTTTGTTAAAAATTGTTATTTCAGATTATTAAAAAAATATTATAAACAATTATTGACTAATAATTTCTAATTATAACCGATGCAATTTGGCAGTTTCCCGGAATTAAAGATTCACGCCCGGATATCGACTGAAGGGAATGGTGTGTGGCGAGGGGATAAAAAAGTGCAGCCCGTTCTGCCAGGGTCAGGGGCCGAACGGGCTGCTGGATAATGCTTGCCAAGGAGATGGGGATTGTTTTTGGATAAACAATAATACGTCCTAACATTATCCGATACCATAGGGTCTTAAGGAGTGCATTTTTTTGCAGTCACCCTAATATGAAAGAATTTATACCAATTGGTTATTGTTTGTCAATAATATTTATTAATATTTATAAAAAATAAATATTAATAACTAAAAATAACCAAAAATAACTAATTTTTTGTTTTCTGTCACAGGCCGCATTATGCCAGCTCAAAAAGGATGTTGATTTGCAGTGTAACCGGGGTTTTGAAAAGAAAAGAGGGGGGGGTCGGAAAGGGGGCCGCTTTTTTAACGGCATTGACTGCAGCCTCATCCAGGTTTTTGTGGCGGGAGCTTTTTACAACCTGGACATCTCCCAGGGAGCCGTCTGCCAGCAGGACAAATTTGATCTTGACCCGTCCCTGGATATGCCGGGACCGGGCGGATTCCGGATATTCTTTGACACTGTGTATCCGCATGTTGAGCATCTCAAAATATTCTCTGGCTGTGGTGAATTCCACCTGAACATCCGCATTCTCAACACGTTCCGGCCGGGGGGTGAAACCGGCAGCGGGTACTGCTGCAGCGCTCACATTACCCGGCATTTGTGGCAGGTGTATATGGTCGCGGGTGTAGGCCGGCACTTGGGTGACTATGGGATCCATTTTTATTTTCGGCACATGGAGCTGTTTTGCCTGAACGGGTGTAACTTCTGTCTTCTGCACCGGTTTTCTGCGGATCCTGGGCCGGGGGATTTCCCGGGCGGACGGTTTGGACACCTGCTGCAGCGTCAGTTCAATATAGGAAACCGCCCGGTTTTCATAAATGCCTGCCATGTGCAGAAAAATAACCACATGTATAGATAAAGACACCAGGATGAATCCAAGCAGCAGCCAGTTTACAGATGATGGGGAGGGTTGTGCCATACTGCGCAGTCAAAGTCCCTTTTCCGTTGCCAGACTCAACCGGGCCGCCCCGGCTGCCTTGGCTATGTCCATGACCTTGACCGCCTTGTTCAGGATCACGGTTTTGTCTGCCTTGATGATCACCAGACGGTCCGGATCGCTGCCGATTATTTCCTTTAACCGGGAGTACAACTGGTCAACAGGCACTTTCTGGTCTCCCATGTAAGCGGTGCCTTCCTTGTCTACAAATACCGTTATCTCCTGTTTGATCTGGGGCGCAGAAGCAGTGGCATGGGGCAGCTTGATCTTGATACCCTCTTCAACGATAAAATTTGTGGTGAGCAGAAAATAGATCAACAGCAGGAACACAATATCGATCAATGAGGTCAACGGGGCCTGTATCTGGTATCGGTTTTTGTGTTTTTTAAAATGCAGCATACTATTTTACCTTTGTGGAAACGGATTTCAAAAAAAGCACAGATCCGTTCTGCAGCCGGGCCTCGTATGTGCCCACTTTGGCCAGCAGATAGGAGTGGGCCACCATGGTGGGCAGGGCCACGGCAAGGCCCAGGGCTGTGGTGAGCATGGCTTCCCAGATGCCGCCGGCCAGCACGGCGGCATTCACTTTGCCACCCATGTCCTGGATCACCATAAAGGCCTTGATCATGCCGATAATGGTGCCCAGCAGTCCCAGCAGCGGAGCAATATTGCCGATGGTGGCCAGGGCCTGAAGATAGGCGGACAGCCCCCTGACCTCATTTTCAGTGGCATTCACGATGACCGATTCCAGCATGTCTCTGTCCAGATCTTTTGCCTGGATGGCCTTTTCCAGGACCCGGCCCATGGGGCAGTTGCTCTGCCGGGACAAGGCAAGGGCATCTGCTTCCCGGCCGGCTGCCATCAGATCTGCTATTTTGGTTTCAATCTCTTTTCCCCGCCGGCGGTTGACAGCATACCGGATAATCCGTTCTAAAAAAATGGCCAGTACCAGTACCGAGCAGAACAATATGGGAACCACCAGGATTCCGCCTTTGGATAAAAATGCCAGCATTGTCTTTTTTTTACCTTTCAGCTGATCAGGAGTCGGTTTCAGCTTGTTCAATCATTTCCACAAAATCCGGGATGCCGTCATAATCCAGGTCCCGTTCACGTTTCACAATTGCCTGTGTCTCGTCATAGGTTTCCCACAGGTCTGGATTGCCGTCCAGGGTGGTGTCTTCCTCAACCATGGTGAGCCGGCCGTTCTCATACAGGTACCAGATTTCAACAGCCCCGTCCTGGTTCTTGTCTTCTTCTCCTCTCACAAGGATTTCTCCCGGTTCATAATACCAGATCAGCCAGGGTTTGCCCTGCCGGCGTTCCTCCAGGGTTGCCAGTTCCCCGTTTTCATCAAAACTCTCAACAACATCCATGAAGCCGTCAAGGTTTTCATCCATTTCCTTGCGCCGCAGGGTACTGTCTTTGAAAAATGAGTGGATATCGGGCTTCTCATCCTTGTTGATATCCTGTAATATGATCATGGTCCATTCTGGATGGTCATATCTCTGGGTGGTGTCAAAAAATCCGTCAAAACCGGTATCGCGCACCAGAAAGGTTTTTTGGCCGTTTTCATAAAACACCTTCAGGTCGGCTTTTCCATCCTTGTTTTCATCTTTTTCCACCCGGGAAAGGGTATCATCCGTATAGAACTGCCAGGTGTCGGGCTTTCCGTCAAAATCGCTGTCACTGATCAACCGTTCTTTTTGCCGGTCTGCATTGAAAAATACCGTAACATCCGCAGTGCCGTCACGGTTTTTATCTATCAGGTTTTTAACAATCCGGTTGTTTTCCATCAGGGACACGGTTTCAAAAAATTCATCCCCGTCATGGTCATGTTCCACCCTGTAAAGGGCGCCTGACCGGTAATGCCTGATCCGGTCGATGTGTCCGTTTCCACTGGTATCCTCCCGGGTCTGGATCACCCGGCCCTCGTCGTCGAAATCAGCAAAAAAATCAGCTGTGCCGTCAAAATTCATGTCTTTTTCCCGGGAATTGACTGTGCCCTTGACAAACCAGGTCTTGATATCAAAGCTGCCGTCAAAATTGGTGTCCTGTTTTTGTTCCACAGGCAGGTCGTTCTGAAACCGGGTGATATCATCTTCCTGGCCGTCTTTGTTCATATCCCGGTGCCGGGTTTTGATTTTACCGCCGTTAAAATAAAGGATGGTCTGAAATTTTTCCTTGCCAAAAGGGTCTTTCAGCAGTTTTTCGATCTGTCCCTTCCCGTCAAAAAACAGGAGCCGTTCCAGGGTGCCGTCTTCATCCTCATCAATTTCCTGGCGCACGGGCAGCTGATTTTCATAGAAGGTCCGGACATTGACGGTGCCATTGGCACTGGTATCTTTTGTGGCGGAGGCCAGGGCGCCGTTTTCAAAATAAAATACCGTATCAAACTGCCGGTCCCCGGTGGAATCCTTCTGAATTTTCTGTATCTGTTCCTGTGCATCAAACAAAGAGACCTGGGTCAGTTTTCCAGCCGGGTCGTACCTTTCCTGGCGGAATCTTTTCTCCTGGTCAAAAAAATCAATGCAGTCCCATTTGCGGTCATTGTCTGTATCCCGCATAATTTTGACAAGAGCACCCTTGTCATAGAGCTGGTGCTTTTCAAAAAATCCGTCCTGGTCATGGTCCACTTCAATCCGCATAACAGTGCCGGCATCGTCATAGATCACCACCTGGTCATTTATGCCGTCCCCGTTCATATCATTTTTCACCTGTTTTTCTGCCAGGGCCTGCCACGGCATCAGCCAGCAGGCCGCCATGGTGATGCACAGGCAGATGAGTTTGTTTGTTTTCATACAGCAGATCTTTTGGGTTATGGGTTCCAGGCACCCAATGAAATATAGTTTTTGGTCATTCTTGTCAATAAATTGAAAAATATTTTGTATAATTAACCCAAACTTACTATTAATAACTTTTTAAGTTGATTTTTGGCTGGAATAGCTATATTGTGACCAGATTTGAGACCAACAAAGGAACACAGTGAAATGAAAAAAGGAAGGAAAATGAAACACAAAGGATTGTATCTGGTTTGTGCAGGTTTTTGCGCGTGGCTGGGGTTATCCCTTGCAGTGGCAGGGGCAGGAGAACAAACAAAGCCCGGGACAACAACGGTCTATTCCCTTGGTGAGGTGGTCGTTTCAGCAGACAGGCCAGGGGATGGGCCGGTTAAAACCGTGGAGGTTACGGCTGAAGACATTGAAAAACGGCATGCCCTGACCCTGGCAAAAGCCCTGGAACTGCTGCCCGGGGTTGATATCCGCAGGGGGGGAGAGGGGATTCCCAGGGTCAACATACGGGGCTTTCGCAGCCGGCACACCATCCTGCTGCTCAACGGCATCCCCATCAATTCCACTTATGACAGCCAGTTTGATCCCAACATGATTTCCACTGAAAATATTGCAAAAATCAAGGTGTCATACGGCGGCCATTCCGTGCTGTACGGCCAGGGTGGGCTTGCCGGGGTCATCAATATCATAACCAAACAGGGGACCAAAGGATTTGGGGGTGAAATTTCAGGTGAAATGGACGAGCACGGCAACCATTACACCAAAGTGAATACTGCAGGGGGCACGGACAGGATCAGTTTTTTTGCCGGAATCAACAACTATGATTCCGACGGGTTTCATCTGTCCGATGATTTTGATCCCACTGCCATGGAAAACGGCAATACCAGAGAAAACAGTGACAACCAGAGACTGAGCCTGTTCGGCAATCTGGTGTATCAGATAAATGATGATTTTGAACTTGGTGTCACAGTAGAAAAAACCTCGGGCGAGTACGGCACCCCGCCGACCGTTCTGGATGACAAAAAGGACCCGTTTTATAAAAAACCCAAGTATGATCGGACCGAAGATTTTGATACCCTTTCCGGGCAGGTGTCCATGGGATATGACCCGAAAGGTATGTTTGATTTCAGGGGTTGGGTGTTTGTCAACACCGGCGAACAGGAGAATGCCCGGTATGATGATGACACCTACAGCACCATGACAAAGAAAAACACCTTTACCAGCGATGATGAAACACAGATAAAAGGGGCCACCCTCCAGACCGGTGTTGATTTTGACACATATGGCAGGACCGTTGTTTCCCTGTCCACCGAAGCCAGTGATTATACCTCCGACCTTTTGAATGTGGACAAGGACAACCAATCCCCGACTTATTATTATTTCGATCACGGCCTGGACATGTATTCAGCAGCCTTGGAATACAATGTACAGATGTTTTCCGGATTTGAGATTCTTGCAGGCTACAGCCACCACTGGCAGACCAAAGATGCCGGCAGTGATGTGGACAAGGGCAGCTATATGGCCGGTGTCAGCTATGATATCACCGACAATACCACGGTGCGGGCATCTTATGCCAGAAAGATACGGTTTCCGGACATCAAACAGCTGTATGACGCAAAATCCGGCAATGCAGATCTGGTTCCTGAGGAATCCAAAAATTATGAAGCCGGCGTCACCCAGCGACTGTTTCAGGACATGACCCTGGATCTGGCGGTGTTTAAAAGCGAAGTGTCCCAGTACATTGAAAAAAATGATGCCAGTGACCTGTATGAAAATTATGAATCTTACGATTTCAAAGGATTTGAAATTTACCTGTTCAAACCCTTTCTTGCCACCGGCACCATCGGCCTGGGATATTCCTATCTGGATACCGAAGATGAATCCCCGGGCGCGCAAAGAGATGAGCTGCAGTACCGGCCGGAACATAAATACACGCTGGATGTGGGGTATACATGGGATTTCGGTCTGACAGCCCATGCAGACATTCTGCATACAGCTGACCAGTATTATTATTCCGATACCTTTGAAAAAGGCAAGCTCAAGGATTATACCCTGGTCAACATCAAACTGGAGCAAAGGGTATATAAAGAGAGGGTATATGTGTATTTCGGGGTGGACAACCTGACTGATGAGAATTATGCGGAATCCTATGGGCTTCCCCAGGCTGGGCGGACCGGATATGCCGGGCTCAGGATGACGTTTTGATGGAGAAAGATGCATGAATTACATGGTCTGCATTGATGACACGGACATGCCGGGCACCCGGGGTACAGGATGGCTGGTGGAAGATCTGTGCAACCTGCTGGCGGCAGAGAAACTGGCTGTAACCACGGCCATCAGCCGGCATCAGCTGTTTGTGCACCACGATATCCCCTATACTTCACATAATTCCGCCATGGGGTTTGAGATGACCCTGGGGCAGGGAACCATTGAGGATATCATGGCCCTGGTCACAAATTTTCTGGAAACCCGGACGGAAAAAGGATCGGACCCCGGCCTGTGTGTGGCACCGTTATCAGGTCCGCTAAACAGGCAGAAACTTGTGGCATTCGGCAAAGCAGCCAAAAAGGAGGTACTGACCAAATTCGATGCCTATGGCCTGGCTGCTGCAAGCAATGTGCATTTATCGGAACACGGCGGTACCGGTCAGGGCGTGGTGGGGGCCCTGGCCGGCATCGGACTGCGGCTTTCGGGCAATGACGGCCGTTACAGGGGGTGGTACCACCTGGGCCGGCCCGGGGATATCGTCAGTGTGCAGTCCCTGTGCGCCTATCCGTTCGTGGATCAGCTGGTCACCGTGACCGGAGAGGTGCTTTCCCCGGATACCCGGGTGATGATGGGTTCGGAAAAAACAAAAACCGTGCGCCTGGACCACAAACAGGTGATTGTGGTGGCACCCTGTGAAGCGGATGCATGTCCCGGCATCGTTTTTCGGACCATAACCAAAAAGGAAGCAAAACAATATTGAAATCCCTTCCCGGGCTTCGGACAGGCTTGTTTGTGCTGATTGCGGTTTTTCCGCTGCTGCTGGGCGTATTTTCCATTTTTCTGGGCCGGTACCCCATATCGGTGCAGGAGATTGCCGCCCTTGCAGCCGCCGTACTTACCGGCAGGGAGGTGGACCCCACCCATTTCAGCGTCATTGTGCATGTCCGGCTGCCCCGTATCATTCTGGGTGCACTCGTGGGGGGAAGTCTGGCGGTGAGCGGGGCCGCTTTTCAGGGATTGTTCCGCAATCCCCTGGTCAGTTCCGGGATGCTGGGGGTCAGTTCCGGCGCAGGATTCGGGGCGGCCCTGGCCCTGATTCTGTGTGACCGGTATGTGTATGTGTATCCCTTTGCATTCGGGTTCGGGCTGCTGGCGGTGCTGTTGTGTTTTTTTATCGGCCGGTTCACCGCCTCCACCCACGCCATCACCCTGGTGCTGGGCGGGGTGATCGTGGGATCTATTTTTTCCGCGCTGATTTCCCTGCTCAAGTATCTGGCCGATCCCTATGACGAACTGCCGGCCATTGTGTTCTGGCTCATGGGAAGCCTGTCCCGGGCGGAATATGATCAGATTCTCACCGCCGGCATCCCCATGGCCGCCGGATCCATGGGCCTGATGATCATCCGCTGGCGCCTGAATGTGCTGGCCATGGGTGACAGGGAAGCCCATTCCCTGGGCCTCAATGTCCATGCCAACCGGGTATTCATCATCGTCTGCGCCACCCTGGCAACCGCCGGTGCCGTGTGTGTCAGCGGTGTCATCGGATGGGTGGGGCTGGTGGTCCCCCACATGGGAAGGATGCTGATGGGAAACAACAACCGGGATCTGATACCGGTGGCTTTCTGCATGGGGGCGGCATTCCTGATCCTGGTGGATGACCTGAGCCGCCTGATGAGCACCAGTGAAATGCCCCTGGGGATTTTGACCTCACTTCTGGGGGGCCCGTTTTTTATCTACCTGCTCAGAAAGACAAAAGGCCGGGAATGGTAACAGGAACTGATATGGACAAGACCCTGGTCGAAATAAAAGATGGGGCCTTTTCCTTTGGACAGACCCTGATTTTCAAGCAGGTGAACCTGCAGATTGCAAAAGGAGAGATTTTCTGCCTGCTGGGGCCCAACGGCTGCGGAAAAACCACCCTGATAGACTGTGTGCTGGGCATCCTTCGGCTGGACCGGGGCCGTATCTTTTTGAAGGGCCGGCCCTGGACCGGGCGGTCCCCCCGGGCAACCGCACAGGTGATGGCATATGTCCCCCAGCGGCATGACCGGCATTTTGCTTTTTCCGTTCTGGACCTGCTGCTGATGGGCAGAACCCCCTATACGCCGTTTTACGGGGCACCGGGCAGGCCTGACATGGACAAGGCAAAAAATATTCTGGATATGTTCGGCCTGTCCCATCTCATGCACCGGGACTACACCCTTCTGAGCGGCGGCGAAACCCAGCTGGTGATGATCATGCGGGCCCTGATCCAGGATACCCCGGTCATCATCATGGATGAACCCACATCCCACCTGGATTTCAGGCATGAACTCATGGTGCTGGAAACCCTGGTCCGCCTGGTCAGAGAGCAGCACCTGACCCTGGTCATGGCCACCCACTTTCCCAACCATGCCTTTTATTTTGAAAATGCCGGCATTCCTGTTTCCGTCAATTTCATGGGAAACCGGACAATATATCCCGCTGGCAGGCCTTCTGATGCATTGACAGAGGCAAATCTGGCCCGGTTTTATCACATAGAAACCGCAGTGATGACCCACACCCTGCCGGGAAAAGGCATAATGAAACAGATTGTTCCCATAAAAACCCTGGACAGTAAACAGGAAATAAACCCATGAAATACTGCCTGCATATGACAATCAGCGGTGTTATTTTTCTGATGCTGGCCCACATTGCCGCTGCCGGACCGGTACAGAGCGCCGGCCCTGTGACGGTCACCGATTTTACCGGCAGAACCCTGACCCTGGACCGGCCCCCTGCGCGCATTGCCTGTCTGTATGCTTTTACCGGTCATGTGGTTGCGCTTCTGGGACGGGGGGAGGATATGGTGGCGGTGGTGGATGGTTTGAAAAAAGACCTGCTGATCCAGCAGCGGGTGCCCGGAATAAAAGACCTGCCCGTTCCTGCCAAAGGCGGCTTCATTCATATTGAAACCCTGTTGAAGACAGATGCGGATATGGTGTTTCTCAAGCCGGAAACCGCTGCATCACAAGCGGAAATCAAGAAACTGGAGCGGTTTGGCCTGCCCTGGTTTGTGGCAGGGTACCGGAACATGGCAGAGCAGATGACCACCATTGAGATGATGGGAAAAATATGCGGCCGCAAGGAAAAAGCCCTTGCCTACACCCGGTATTACCGGGATATAATCAAACAGGTGGAAAAGCGCACCGCCCGGATGCTAAAACAGGACCGGGTGCGCCTGTACCATGCCGTGAATGAAGCAAGGCGGACAGATGCGCCGGGCACCATCGAGGCGGACTGGACCCGGGCCGCCGGTGTCATCAATGTGTCAGTGGGACAGAAACTGCAGGCCAGGGGGGAAAAGCATTTTGCCGGCATGGAACAGATACTGCTCTGGAACCCGGAGGTCATCATTGTAAATGAAGCCGGGGTGGACAAAGAGATTCTGCAGGATAAAAAATGGGCTGCCATTACAGCGGTAAGGGAAAAAAAGGTATTTCCCATCCCTGTGGGGATTTCCCGATGGGGACATCCGGGCAGCCTGGAGACCCCCCTGGCCATCCTGTGGACCGCCATGACCGTTTATCCGGACCTGTTTTCCGATATGGACCTTAAAGCGGAAATAACACGGTTTTACAGCCGGTTTTTCAACCTGGACCTGGATGATGCCATGGTGGAGAAAATCCTGAACAACCAGGGTATGCGCCAGGCAATGGATATACACTAAGGAAAAGCATATGAACCGTTTTTTGAAGATGACAGGATCTCTGGCCGCAGCCGGGATACTGCTGCTGGTTTTCTCCTTTTATGTCAAGGCTGAAGCAGCAGCATCAGCAGGTGTTTTACCCGAACGGGTGGTCCTGAATATTACCGGAACACCCCACAATTCCCAGGCGGTCACATGGCGCACCAGGCAAAAACCCATTACCCCGGCCGCCCAGATTGTGCAGGCTTCCAGACTGCTGCACCCAAAAAACCATGTCCGTTCTTTTGGGGCAGACACCTGCCGGGTTGAAACCAGTGATGCAGGCGCGGTATATCACCATGCCGTGGTGTTTGATGCCCTCTTGCCCGATACCGACTATGCATTCCGGGTCGGAAATGATCCCCACTGGGGTGAATGGAGCAGGTTCAGAACCGCTGCAGACAAAGCTGCGCCGTTTACCTTTGTGTATTTCGGTGACATCCAGAAGCAGGTGCATGCCCTGGGGTCCCTGATGTTCCGGACGGCGGCCCTGGCTGTGCCGGAGGCTGCATTCTGGCTGTTTGCAGGCGATATGGTGAACAACGGTCCGGATGACCGGGAATGGGCGGATTTTTTTGGGGCCCTGTCCTGGATGGCCAAAACCTTTTCCCTGGTGCCGGTGCCGGGAAACCATGAATATCCGGATCCCCGGATCACCCCGCCTGAAAAACGGCTGATAACACCATTCTGGCGGCCCATGTTCACCCTGCCGGACAACGGCCCGCCAGGTCTTGAAGAAACGGTGTACTATTTTGCATACCAGGGGGTGTTTTTCATTGTCCTCAACGGCAATGAACAGGTTGAGACCCAGGCGGCATGGCTGGAAACCATCCTGTCTCAGAACACACCTGAATGGATCATTGTATCCATTCATCAGCCGGTGTATCCCATATCCACACGCCGGCACATCACCACATTCCAGGAGGTGCTTGTGCCGGTATTTGACCGGTTTGCCGTGGATCTGGTGCTCCAGGGCCATGACCATGGGTATGCCAGAACCGTTGCCCTGAAAAACAACCGGCCTGCAGCCGGCAGGGAAAATGGCACGGTGTACATCATCTCCAACAGCGGACCCAAATTTTATCCAGTCAGTGACCGGTATGACCACCTCATGGCCAGAACCGCATCAGAAGAGATGCTGTTTCACACCATCCGGGTGGATGGCGATACCCTGCGGTTCACTGCATTTGATATGATGAAACAGTCCAAGGATACGGTTGTGATACAAAAAAACCTCCCATAAACCAGACATTCTGCTTCCATTTTTTTTAATACAGGCCTTGAAGTGTCTGGTTTTTCTCTCTGCGCCACCTGTGTGCCAGGGGCGATGGTTTTCACATCCCCCTGTTTTTATGCGTATTTTATGCCTTGATCCGGTATGGCATACAGTATGCTTATATGGACAGCCTTTATCTGAATCGGAGGTTGACATACAATGGCAGAAATGGATATGGCCTGCACCATCAGCCGGACCAAAGAAGAATACACAGATGCATACGACACCATGACCTGGCTGACCCCGGAAAAAGCGCAGGCAGCATCACAGGTTCGGGAAAACCTGATAACCCAAATTTTTGAACACCAGGGCAAAGGTCCGGAATGGCAGTTTGCCCGCACCAAGCTGGTTACCCACGGCATGTCGCCGGGGTGCCGCCTATGCGGCAGCGGAGATTGGTCCTGTCTGTTTATCAACGGCATCTGCAATGCCCGGTGTTTTTACTGTCCCTCCACCCAGAATCAAAAAGGGCTGCCCATGACCAGTTCTTTGGAATTCAAGACCCCCGGTGAATACGTGGATTATGTCCGTGCTTTCGGCATCAGGGCGGTGAGCTTCAGCGGGGGCGAACCCCTCATGACCTTTGACCGGGTGGTGAAGTATCTCAAGGCCCTGCGGGCGAAAATAAGCGGCCCCCTGTATATCTGGATGTACACCAACGGCCTTCTGGTGACTGAAGATAAACTGAAAATGCTGGCAGATAACGGCCTGGATGAGATCCGCTTTGATATCAGTGCAGACCATTACCGCCTGGATGCCCTGAAAAAAGCGGTGGGCATCATTCCCTGTGTCACCGTGGAGATTCCGGCCATCCCGGAAGATCTGGAAAATACCAGGCAGGTGATCAAACAGCTGTATGACGGGGGGGTCGATTATCTGAATCTTCACCAGCTGCGGTGCACGCCGCATAACCTGCCCCGGCTTATCAAACGGGGCTATACCTTTGTGCACGGTCCTAAGGCCACGGTCCTGGAAACCGAACTCACCGCCCTGGAACTGATGCGGTATGCCCTAAAAAACAACATCGCCCTGCCCATCAATTACTGCTCTTTTGCCTTCCGCCACCAGTTTCAGCGGGCCGGGGCATTTACCCGCAATGCCCTGCTGGTCAAAGCCCCGTATCAGGATATCACCGCCACCGGGCATATCCGTACCATGGGCATCACCGGGGAAAAACCGGCCGTTCTGAAAGTCCATAACCAGCTTCTGCAGCAGGCCAAAGAACCGGCACTCTGGCACCTGGCCCAAAACGGGGAACAGCTGCTTTTCGCCGCCGCCCTCTGGCCCTGTATCGATTTTTCCAGTGTTGCCCTGACGGTTGCCTACACCGCCACCTCCCTGAAATCATCCGTATCCTTCAGACATTCTTTCAAAGAAATCCCTTTGAACCGCAAAAAAAAGGTGGTGATTGAAAAATATCCGGCCCATCCGGAAATCCGCCTGCAGGGGAACCGGATACAGGCATTTGCCAGCAGGTTTATCCTCCCCCGGGCAGGCAGCCCCCCAGAAGATGCAATGGGTGATTTTCCGGCCGATGATATGTTTGCTGAAATCAAGGGGTTTGAGCGGGTGAACACCGGTCTGGCTCAATATTATTGAAAATAATATGATATCCAGATCAGCTCGACAACTTGTTCATAATGATGGGAGCGCAAAAACCTAAAAAAGCACGACTTAATAACCTAAATACTGCTTGACTCAATAACCTAAATAATCTATAACGCTATAACCTAAAATCACATACACACAAATCGACAATGCCAACACTACAGGAAAAACTTGCAGAATCCCTCGCTATTTTGAAAAAACTTCAGGATGAAGGTATTGTTGCAATCCAAACAAAA
This sequence comes from Desulfotignum sp., assembly GCA_036351635.1. Classification (GTDB taxonomy): domain Bacteria; phylum Desulfobacterota; class Desulfobacteria; order Desulfobacterales; family Desulfobacteraceae; genus Desulfotignum. Next base: position 4,956 of record JAZBPL010000062.1, on the reverse strand, counting down.
AATATGACACGAACCCACCGGGAACGTCTTGTCAAAAGCGGCTTTATTAAAGAGGTGATGAAAGGCTGGTATATCACAGCCCGCCCTGAAGAGCCAACTGGAGAGAGCACAGCCTGGTATGCGTCATTCTGGAGTTTCTGTGGTGATTATCTCAAATCAAGGTTTGGAAATCTTTGGTGTCTTTCTCCTGAGCAATCATTGAGAATTCATAGCGGTAATTGGAACGTACCCAATCAACTGCTTGTTCGCACGCCAAAAGGGGGGAACAAGCCCATATCTCTTCTTCATGAGACATCTATAATGGACGTTCGCCTGAACCTGCCGGACAAAGAAGATATGGAAATCAAGGAGAACATACGGATTATGACTTTGCCCGCTGCTTTGATTTCATGTGCTCCCGGATATTATTCAAATAATCCTATAGATGTCCGCGCTGCGCTGTACATGATATCAGATGCCTCCGAGATCTTGCATAAGCTCCTTGAAGGAGGGCATAGCACGGTGGCAGGAAGGCTTGCAGCAGCTTTTCGAAGTATTGGGAAAAATGTTATTGCTGACAATATCGTTGATGCAATGAGAGCTGCCGGATACAGCATTACGGAAAATGATCCTTTTGAAGAAAAATCTGTTATCATTTTTAACGCACACCAACTTTCTCCATACGTCAACCGTATACGGATGCACTGGGCGGATATGCGCAGCGTTATCCTTAAAACCTTTCCCCAGACGCCGCGACTAAACCAGAACCCTGATGAATATCTTAAACATATGGATGACATATACTTGACTGATGCCTATCATTCACTTTCTATTGAAGGCTATCGCGTCAGTGAAGGACTGATTGAACAAGTTCGTTCAGGTGAGTGGGACCCGGAAACCAACCGGAAAGATAAAGAATACGCCGATGCATTGGCTGCCCGTGGTTACTGGCAAGCGTTTCAAGCTGTAAAGAAAAGCGTGACAAAAATTTTAAATACAAACTCTTCGGGTGAGGTGGTGCGGTATGATCATTCCATATGGTACAGAGAATTATTTGCCCCGAGTGTCAGCGCCGGTCTTATAAATGTATCCGATCTTGCCGGTTATCGAAATCAGCCAGTCTTTATCCGAAAATCAATGCATTTCCCGCCCCGGTACGAATCTGTGCGGGATCTTATGCCTGCCCTCTTTTTTCTTTTGAATGATGAAGAAAATCCGGCTGTAAAAGCTGTATTAGGCCATTTTTTCTTTGTTTACATTCACCCTTATGTTGATGGGAACGGCCGCATGGGAAGATTTCTGATGAATGTTATGTTGGCCAGTGGCGGCTACCCATGGACAGTTATTCCACTTGAAACCCGAAATGCATACATGGCCGCTTTAGAAGAGGCAAGCGTAAAAAAAAATATAGAACCGTTTTCCAGGTTTTTAGCTGAACTTGTCCAAAAAGGGATAACAGCTGTTCAACAAGAAAAATGAAGACAAAAGTGGCCGGAAAATTATTGTGACTTCAGTGGCATGGCTGGGAAAATTTCTCTAAAATGTATGGACCGCCACACTGGGAAATCCGAATGCAGCGGTGTTACCTGTCTCAAGCCTGAACTGCCTGATATGGGCTGCAGGCCAGACAGCTTCAAACATCACGCCCTGTGTTTCCAGCTGCACCCGCAGAAATACCCCGCAGCTTGCGATGTCTTTAATTTTTCCGGTAAAATGGTTTTCCCAGACCGGGTTTCCCGGGATATGAAACAGGATGTTTTCCGGCCGGATGCCCATGTGCTGATGTGCCGGGTCGGGCGGTCCAGGGGGAAGGATTTTAAGCGGGGTGCCAGTGATCTGCAGGCTGCTTCCGTTCAGATGATACGGCATGATGTTTTTCATTCCCACGAAATTGGCGGTGAACCTGGAATCGGGTTTTTCAAAAAGCGACAGGATATCTCCCTGCTGCATGATGCGGCCGTCTTTGATAATGGCACCCCGGTTGGCCAGGTACAGCACCTCGTCAAAATTGTGGGAGACCATGATGATGGTCATGTGCAGGTCTTTGTGCACCTTTTTGAGCAGTTGCCTGGCCTCGTCGTGAAACACCGGATCCAGGGCGGACAAAGGTTCATCCAGCAGCAGTACCCGGGGGTTTAAAATCAGGGACCGGGCCAGGGCCACCCGCTGCTTTTCACCGCCGCTCAGGTTATGGGGATACCGGCGGAGGATCTTTTCCAGACCCAGGGCGGAAACCAGGTAGTTAAGCCGCTGCCCTGCTTCATTTTTTGAAATATTGTGAAATGCTGTTCCATAGAGGATGTTTTTGAAGACAGTCAGGTGGGGAAACAGGGCAAAATCCTGGTACACCAGGGCCAGCCTGCGTTTTTCCACTGGATACCGGGTGATGTCTGTGCCCTCGGACAGCAGCCGGCCCGAGGTAAAGGGCATGATCCCCATGATCCCTTCCAGCAGAAGGGATTTTCCCGACCCGGTAGGGCCGATGAGTGCAAAAAAATCATGTGGGTGCACCTGCAGGTGGATGTCTGTGAGAGAAAACCCGGGCAGGTGAAGAGAGATATGTTCCAGGGTGATCATGGGTTACCGGCTGAGGGGGTGAATGGATTTTGACAGCATGCGCAGCAGCACAAACAGGGCAAAGGAGATGAAAATGAGCCAGACCGCTATGGGCTGGGAGTATTTCAGGCCAAAGGCGGTGAACCGTTCATAGATCATCACCGGCGCTGTCATGGGATGATAGGCCACAATCACCACGGCACCGAATTCGGAGATGGCCCGGGCAGTGCACATGATGGTGCCCAGTATCATGTGCCGCCAGGTCAACGGAAAGGTGATACGCATAAATGTGGTCAAAGCGCCGGCCCCCAGGGTGCGGGAGGCGTTTTCCAGCCGGACCGGCACGCTGTCGAATCCCGATCTCACGGTGTTGATGTAAAAGGGCAGGCCCACAAACAGCAGCACGCAGATGATCCCGGTTTTGGTTCCCATTATCTGGATGCCGGCATCGGACAGGAAACGGCCGATGGGATGGTTTTTCCCGGCCAGGCTGAGGATGGCGATGCCCACCACCGGATGGGGGATCATGATGGGCAGATCAATGATCCCCTCCAGCAGTCTTTTGCCCGGCAGCTCTTTTCTGGCCAGCAGGTAGGCCAGCGGCGTGCCCATGGTAAAAGCCAGCCCTGCGGCACACAGGGACAGTCCGATGGAGCGGGCAATGGCTGCCACCACATCCTTGTCTGCAATGGTTTCCATGAGCATGGCCCCAGACGGTTCCATGGTCATTTTGACCAGGGGCAGGGTCAGTAAAAGGATCAGGGGCAGCCCCAGGAACAGAAACAGCCACCCCATCAGGTCCATCTGCTTCACAGAATCAGTCCTTTACCTCCACCAGGTCCGCGATTTGTGGCGGCATCTGTCCGGCCATTTTCCCATCCGGGATACCGGGGGGCACAATGGGGGGCTGTCCCATCTGTTTCAGTATTTTAAGGCCCCGGTCCGGGGACAGGAGAAACTGCAAAAATGCAATGGCTGCATCAGGGTTTGGCGCATCCTTGATCATGGTAATGCCATAGGTGCAGGACTGGCCTGTTTTGGTAATCCAGGTGTTGGGTTTTTTCCCGGTCACCTTGACTTGTGCCTGTTTGTAAAAGGTATCATACTTGTAATTGCCCAGATTGATATGGTCATCCAGAACAATGTACCTAAGGTCGTGCTGGCTGGCCACGGAAATGTATTCCCAGGCATAATCCATGTTTCCGGTTTTCAAAAGATTCACCAGTTCCACGGATTTGGGCCGGATATTTTTCTGTGGCCGGTTGGCCAGAATTTTATCATAAAGGCCGTCAATACCGTAGAACTTTTCCGCCAGCTGCAGCACCATCAGGCTTCTGTAGCCGCAGGGATCAAGGTTGGGATCGGAATGGCCCCAGACCACATCTTTTTTCTGCAGAATCTCATACCAGTTGTCCGCCGTTATCTGGTCTGCATACCTGCTCTGATCGGTGTAACAAAGCACCAGCTGATTGGTGGCAAACCGGACATTCCAGTCGGCAAATGCCGGAATCAGGTTGTTGTCGATGACTTTATAGTCAGCCGAAGCCATGATGTCCGCGGGTTTGCCCACCTCGGAGATCAGGCGTGCCATCTTCGTGCTCCCGCCGGCTTCCCGCAGCACATCCACATCCGGGTATGCTGCTTCAAATTTTTTTTCAATTTCGGCAAAGGGCACGGTCAGGCTGCCGGCATGAAATACGATCACTTTGCCGGAGGGGCCTGCCATGGCGGTCATCGGAAGGGTGATACCAAAACAAATGAATACAAACAGCAGCATAATCATGGGCAGCATTTTTTTTCCTTTACGCATCATGGATATTTCTCCTTTGGTTATTACAGGTTAATAATTAGCGGGTAAACATAAAAATATTTATAATTACGCAAATTAAATACCAAAGCATACCAATAATCACATTGTATTTGTAACCCATTGAAATTTTATGAATTTTCCTAAAAAAGACAAACACTTCCTTTTCGATTCCTCCCTGCGGAAACAGCAATAATGCAACCGTGTGCTTCACCATGACAGCTGAAATGCACCAATTGTCCGGCCGGACAGCAAAACACAATTTTAACTGCTATCGTTATGTTTGTGTTGACATATCGAATGGGCACTGGTAAAGTGGGCCTCATTGTTTTCAATTCTTTTGTAAAAAAGGAAGACCGGTATGGAAGTTGTAATGGAAAAAAAAGAACGCACGGCATTGGAAAAAGACACCACCCCGGCCCCGGTGAAATTTGAGGTGTACGGGGATGTGCTGATTGAAAAAACAGTCCGGCCCAATGGCAAGGGAGGACGGATTTATCTGCCCCCGGACTGGGTGGGAAAAACCATTAAGATCATCAAATAAAAACGCTGGCATACAGCATTTCAAACCAGGGGGAAGAATTATATGGCTGACGAGTGGGTATACAGCATTT
>JAZBPL010000061.1:0-8223 GCA_036351635.1 Desulfotignum sp. | reverse complement strand
TTGCCGCAATTGTTTTTGGCATTCTGCTGGCTGCCGGCGGTTTATTCGGACTCTATTTATACCTGAGCAAAGATTTGCCCAAAATCAATTCATTATCAGATTACCGGCCGGCCACTGTTACCAGTGTATACTCAGATGATGGCCGTAAAATTGGAGAATTCTACAAAGAGCGCAGGATAGTTATCCCTTTGTCTGACATGCCCCCACACCTGATAAATGCCTTTGTTGCTGCCGAAGATTCACGGTTCCGGGAACATCCGGGCATTGATATCCAATCCATTTTCCGGGCGTTCATAAAAAATTTCCAGGCCGGGGCCATTACCCAGGGAGGCAGTACCATTACCCAGCAGGTAACCAAGTCTTTTCTGCTGACACCGGAACGGACCTATGAGCGTAAACTCAAAGAAGCCATTCTGGCCTACCGCATAGAAAAAAAATTCACCAAGGATGATATTTTATTTTTATACATGAATCAGATTTATCTGGGCCATGGTGCTTACGGGGTAGAGGCGGCTGCAGAAAACTATTTTGGAAAACATGCACGGGATCTGAATCTGGCTGAATGTGCCATGCTGGCCGGACTTCCCCAGGCCCCCAGCCGGTATTCGCCTTTCCGGTTTCCCGACCGGGCCAAACAGCGCCAGGTCTATACCCTGAACCGCATGAAAGAAGAGGGCATGGTAACCAACATGAAGGTTACCGAAGCCATTGATCTGGAACTGGACATCAAACCCCGGAAAAACTGGTTTATCGAAGAAGTACCCTACTATACAGAGCATGTCAGGCGGTATGTGGAAAAAAAATATGGAGAAGACGCCCTGTACAACCAGGGCCTGCAGATCCACACCGCTGTCAATATCGAACTGCAGAAGATGGCACGGGCGGCTGTCAAAAAAGGCCTCATTGATCTGGACCGGCGGATGGGATACCGGGGACCTGAAAAAAACATATCAGCCCTTGAAATTGAAAATTTCTGCCGGACCGAGGCTGAAAAAATACAGGGGAATAGGCTTGAAAAAGGCAGTGTCTATACCGGTGTGGTGCTGGATGTGGATGATAAAAACAAGGTAACCAGGGTGCGGGTGGGAAATTTTCAGGGAATCATCCCTCTCAAAACCATGACCTGGGCGCGCCGTCCCAATCCGGAGGTGGCATATTATGAATCCAATGTCACCAGACCCTCCCGGGTTTTAACGCCCGGGGATATCATTCAGGTGGAGGTATTGAATGACCTGGACCAGACAGACCAATACGAATTCACCCTGTATCAGGAACCAAACGCCCAGGCAGCACTGTTGAGCATTGCAGCGGAAACCGGTCATGTGAAAGCCATGATCGGGGGCCGGGATTTCCAAGACAGCCAGTTCAACCGGGCCTACCAGTCCAGACGTCAGCCGGGATCCGCATTCAAGCCCATCATATATGCGGCTGCCCTGGACAAGGGGTACACCCCTGCAACCAGTATCATTGATTCGCCGGTGGTATATGAAGATGTGTCCCGGGATTTCATCTGGAAACCCCAGAACTACAAGGAAGAATTTTACGGGCCCACGTTGTTCAGAGAGGCCCTTGTTAAATCCCGGAACGTGGTCACCATCAAAATCCTCAAGGATATCGGTATCTCCTATGCCATAGACTATGCAAGGAAACTGGGCATCACATCGGATATCAACCAGGATCTGTCCATTGCCTTAGGGTCTTCAGGTGTATCCCTGCTGGAACTTGTCAATGCCTATTCCGTATTTTCCAATCTGGGATACCTGATTGAACCGGTGTTTATCACCAAAATTTACGACCGGACGGGCAATCTGCTGGAAACCGCCAAGCTGATCCGCAAAAAGGTCATTGACATGAACACCGCCTATATCATGACCAATATCCTGGAAAGTGTTGTGCAGTCAGGCACCGGCCGGCGCGTCAAGGCTTTGAACCGCCCTGTGGCCGGCAAAACCGGCACCACCAACAACCTCTTTGATGCCTGGTTTCTGGGATATACCCCCAGATACACCACCGGTGTCTGGGTGGGAATGGATCAGGAAGCATCCCTGGGAAAAGGAGAAACCGGTTCCAGAACAGCCAGCCCCATATGGCTTGATTTCATGCAGCAGGCCCTGGAAGGAAAGCCTGCCAGAACCTTCACTGTGCCCGAAGGCATTGTGTTTGCCAAAATTGATGCAAAAACCGGGTTGCTGCCCATCAGAGAATCAGAAAAAACCCTTTTTGAATGTTTTAAAGAAGGCACCGTGCCCACGGCCCACACCCCGAAACCAGATACTGCTTCAGGCACGGATGATCTTTTCAAGCAGGGCATTTAACATCCAACTGGTCTGATCCCATGGCCGGATCTGTCTGGATTTCAAAAACAAGGTGTGGAAAAACTGCTTTCAGCCGGTGCAGGTTGCTGTTCTTATCCCCCCTGAGACGGGATGCCACATGGGGATGGACACAAAGTCTCACCTTTTTTTGTGTCTGGTCATCTGCAATGCCCTGTATTTTTTTTACCGCCTGCCTGTAAAGAAGATGGGACAAAACCAGATGCCCGAAAGCCGGATGTCCGGGACCGGCAATTACAGTGGGATCATGGGCGCCGGAAGTCTGAAGCCCCATGCGGATCACAGCAACCCCTTCCCGGGTGAAAATCCGGAACATGTCAGCAGATATTTCCACTGCCCGGTCCAGTGCCAGGGGCTGGTATTTCCCATGTTTGTACCATTGGGCCAGCAGGGTCTTTTTCAGGACAAGAACCGGATATATCCTTGCTGTCAGCGGCTTTAATCCTGCCAGTATATCTGCCGTCCGGACCATGCCGGCCCGTGTATCACCGGGAAGACCCACCATGACCTGGACCCCTGCTCCCAGTCCTTTTTTTTCAAGCAGACCCATTGCCCGGAAGGTGTCATCACTGGTGTGGCCCCGGTTCACCCGGTCCAGCACCTGATCGTTCATGCTCTGGGCCCCCAGCTCCACAAGGCATACCGGATAGGGTCGGACCAGATCCAGGGTTTTTTCGGTCACCGTATCCGGCCGGGTGGAAAACCGTATTCCCTGGATGGCACCGCTGTCCAGAAAAGGTTGTGCATCTGCCATAAGACGTTTGATATGCCGGGCATCCAGGCCCAGAAAATTGCCGCCGAAAAACCCCAGCTCCACACGGGACCTGGTACCTTTATATTTCAGGTACTGGCGGATGACAGCAGCCATGCGGGCTGGATCCGGCAGACTTTCGGTTTCCCGGGTAATGGCGTTCTGGTTGCAGAAAGCGCACTGGTGCGGACATCCTGAATGGGGAATAAAAATGGGGATAACCAGGGGAGAAGGCATTGCCCTAAGCGTTTTTAAGCAGATTTATGGCATTTTTTGCAGCATCCTGTTCTGCTGCCTTTTTGGTTTTGCCAACCCCCCGGGCGCTGATATGGGCCAGTTCCAGACAGATTTCAAAGGTTTTATCATGATCCGGGCCCATCTCCTGTATCACCGTATAAACGGGTGTGGTGGCAAATATTTCCTGGGCATATTCCTGGAGACTGCTTTTATAATCAAATGTGTGGTCACAGGACAATACCGTATCAACGGCTTTTTTGAACAGGTCCTGGATCAGGTCGCAGGTTGTATCAAACCCGGCATCCAGAAACACCGCTGCCATGACCGCTTCAAACGCATCTGAAAGAATGGAGTTTTTATCTCTTCCTCCGGATATGGTTTCTCCCTTGCCCAGCCGGACAAACCTTCCCAAATCAATGGACCGGGCCATATCAGCCAGCCCGGGCTCACTTACAAGGGTGGCGCGCAGTTTGGACAACTCCCCCTCTTTTCTGGAAGGGCTCTGCTTCATGAGAATATGCCCGATACAAAGCCCGAGCACCGCGTCACCCAGAAATTCCAGGCGTTCGTTGTCTGTATCACAAAACCGCTGGTTTTCATTCAAAAAAGAGCGGTGGCACAGGGCGGTGTGCAGCAGGGACCGGTCAATGAACTGGTGCCCGAGATTGGCTTCCAGGATATCCAGGCGGTCATGGAGGTTGTGCATGGCATCCAGGCGGCTGGTCAAGGCTTTGAAAAGGGCATATTGCACCTGGATATTGTCCTTGCCGCTGCCCAGTTTGACCCCGGCATTGAAACTCCCATGAAAATCAGACCCGCCGGTGACCAGCAATTTTTTCTTTCTGGCCAGGTTGGCAAAATATTCTGTCTGATGGGCATCATGGTCGGTATAAAAGACTTCCATTCCCTGGAGCCCGTAATTGATCAGGGTATCCAGGAACGCTTCCAGATCCCTTGTCCGGTTGAACGTCAGCAGGCCAGGATGGGCCAGCACAGGAATCCCCCCGGCATCAAGGATGGTCTGAACGGCCTTTTTGGACGATACCTTGAATTTGTCCACATAGGCTGGTTTTCCCTTGCCAAGCCAGGTATCAAAGGCCTCCTTAAAGGAGGAGACAAATCCTTTTTCCTTCATCAGCTCAGCAATATGGGGCCGTCCGGTCTGCCCGGTCCCAAAACGTGCAGCTATTTCCGCCAGACTGATATCCAGCCCGGCCTGGTTTAATTTGCTGATAATTTTTGGATTTCGCTGTTCCCGTGACAGCTTTGCCGCCGAAAGCATCAGGTTCAGGTTCCGGTCATACAGGGAAAATCCATACCCAAGCAGATGGACACTGCCGATGGTTTCAAACTCCCGGGGCGGTGTACACGATATTTCCACCCCGGTCATGAATTCTACCGGAAAGGCCTGCAGCTGGTCTGTAATTTCTTTGATACCGTCAATGGAATCATGATCGGTAATGGCAATGGCTTTGATGCCCGTGTCCCTGGCGAGTTCCAGAATTTCCAGAGGAGACAGAGAGCCATCTGAAGCAGTGGAATGTACGTGAAGATCAATCAATTAGCATATCCGGTCAGATTCCCAGGGCATTCTCCATATCCTCTTCCCGGGTCTTGCATTCAATACACTGTGTGGTCACTGGTCTGGCCTTGAGACGTTCTATGGAAATCTCTTCCTCACATGTCTCACACCGCCCAAATGTGCCGTTTTCTATACGTTCCAGGGCTTTTTTAATTTTCTTTATCAATTTATGCTCCCTGTCACGGATCCGCAGCTCAAAACTTCTTTCTGCTTCATGGGACGCCCGGTCCGTTGGGTCTGCAAAATTCTCTTTGGGCTTTGTCATGCCCGTAACCGTACTGTCTGCATGCTTGAGCAATTCATTGAGTCTGTCCGTCAACAGGGTATTAAAATATTCCAGATCTTCTTTCTTCATGGTTTCATCCTCACAGTTAAAGGTCCGGGAACATTAAAAGAGGTCATTATACCAATATTTATTCATTTGTAAAGATATTATTGTTCGTCTGACATATCCAGATTAAAGAGCTGGCGGGTCACATTGAGGTACAAAGAATCATCCCGGTGGGTGCCGGTATTTCTTAAAAACAGGATCGGGTCATGGATGGCCCGGGATGCAATGGCCCGGGTCATGCGGCGGATGGCTGCCCTGTCCTGTTCCGACAAATGATCCAGATGGGCCAGGGTTTTGTCACACTCCATTTCCACAATGGCTGTCATCTTGTCGTTAATGGCCTTGATGGTGGGAACAATGGCCAGGCTGTCCAGCCATTTTCTGAACTTGACCACCGCCTGGGCCACAAACCGCTCAGCCTTGACGGTTTCATGCTCCCGCTGCTGGATATTGGATGCCACAATGGTTTTCAGATCATCAATATCATAGACATAGACATTGGACAGTGTATTGATTTTCGGATCAATATCCCGGGGCACGGCAATATCAATGAAGAACAGGGTCCTGTAGTGCCGTTTTTTCATGGCCTTTTTCACCTGGTCCGCCGTTATCACGTATTGGGTGGCACCGGTGGAAGAGATGATAATGTCCACATCCGCCAGTGCGGATTCCCGCTCTGCAAAACCCATGGCCTGGCCCCTGAATTTTTCAGCCAGGGTGACGGCATTTTCAAAGGTCCGGTTGGCCACCAGAACCTGTTTCACATTATGGGACATGAGATGTTCCACCGCCAGTTCCGCCATCTCCCCTGCCCCCAGCAGCAGCACACTTTTTGCCGACAGGTCACTGAAAATTTTATTGGCCAGTTCCACTGCAGCATAACTGATGGAAACAGCATTGTCACCGATCCCGGTTTCCTTGCGCACCTGCTTGGCAATGGAAAATGCCTTGTGCATCATCCGGTTGAGCAGCACCCCTGAAGCCCCGGCTTCCACTGCAGTTCTGTATGCCTGTTTCACCTGGCCCAGGATCTGGGGTTCCCCCACCATCATGGAATCCAGGCTTGATGCCACCCGGAAAATGTGACGGACCGCTTCGTCCCGGTGCAGCACATAAAGGGCTGATGCAAATTCAGACACATCAATATGTTTTTGTGCGGAAACAAAGGCAGCAACATCATCCACAGATGTGTCGCTGCCAGACACATACAAAATCTCGGTCCGGTTGCAGGTGGAAAAGATCAAAACCTCTTTTATGTCTGGATGCTGTTTGAGCTCCTTTAAGGCTGCCAGGGTTTCTTCCCTGGAAAAAGACAGTTTTTCCCGAAGTGCCACAGGGGCGGTTTTATGGTTTACACCAATCAGTATGATATGTGGCATGATGTTCCCGCTATTTGGTAAATTCCTGGTGGTGACCGCCCAAAAACAGATTAACCCCCAGAAACGTGAAAATAATGATAGCGAATCCAACGATGGTCATAATGGCAGATTTTCTGCCCCGCCACCCTGAATACAGCCGCAGATGGATCAATACGGCATAAACCAGCCAGGCGCCTAAAGAAAAAACCTCTTTAAAATCCCAGCTCCAGAAACGGCCCCAAATGGCTTTGGCATATACAAAACCGGTGATCAGCCCGAAGGTCAGCAAAAAAAATCCCGTGACAATGCAGGCATGGCTGACCAGATCCAGAAAATCAAGGGAAGGCAACCGCTTGAAAAAAAACCCCGGGGTTTTGGCTTTGATCCCTTTTTCCTGCAGCAGATACAATATCCCGGCTCCGCAGGCCAGACCCAGGGCGGCATCCCCTGTGAAAACAAGCAGTATATGGCAGTAGAACCAGAACCCCTTAAGGATGTCATTGGACACCACCTGGGTATCCGGCAGCACCATGACCATCAGCATGGTTCCGGATAAAATAATAGCGGCAAACAGTCCCAGCATCTTGAGATGAAATTTATACTGTACAAATAAAAACATGCCCCCAAAGGCCAGAGCAGCCATGGAAAGGCTCTGGACCAGATTGTGGACAGGCAGACCGCCCATGGCCGCCCCCATGACCACAATAGCGGCAAAATGCACCAGAACCCCTGCTGTGATCAGAAAAATGGAGGCTCTGTGCACCGGCTCTTTCTGATAGACCAGATAGAACAGATATCCTGCCAGACTCACAAGGTAAAGCAAAAAGGCAAATTGCAGCATGGTCCCGGCTGTTTGTAATCCATTCATAATGGGTTGTATTTATCCCTCCTGTGATGTCAGATCCTGAAACGAAAATCCGCTGCCCAGCAGTTCAAACAGGATGGTATCGATGGCGGTGATGTCCTGATCGGCAATCAAGGCCGGCACATTTTTTTCCATCACCTGCCTGAAAACCATTTTATGGCCTTCCGGATCATGGCCGGTTGCCAGCAGTTTTTTCCTGAGGGCTTTCATGAACACCAGAAATATGGCGTATTCAGGCCCGTATGTCCGGTCCAGGTCCTGTCTGATTTTTCTGGCCAGGGCGGGACTGGCCCCGCAGGTGGAAACAGCACATATCAGATCCCCCCGGCTTGAAACCGCCGGAAGAATAAAGTCCCCCTCTTCGGGTGCATCCGCACTGTTGCACAACACATGGGCTGCCCGGGCAAGATACAGAATCTGCCGGTTCTGCTCTGCATCATTGGTGGCGGCAAATACCAGAAACATGCCCGCCAGGTCCCGGGGGTGAAAGGCACGTTTTTTCAACACGATCCCCGGCAGTTTTTCCAGTTCTTCACACATTTTTTTAGAAACCACTGTCACCTGTGCACCGGAACAGACAAGGGTTGCCGCTTTTCTGGCGCCCACGCGTCCACCGCCTGCCACCAGGCAGTTTTTGTCTTTGACATTCAGGAAAACTGGATAATATTTCATTTGGCTGTCCTGTGTTCACCCTTGTTTGTACAAAATATTTATTATATATTGACAGCATGTTTTTTTCAATAACATTCATGCCCTGGCGGGCACA
>JAZBPL010000060.1:0-27662 GCA_036351635.1 Desulfotignum sp. | reverse complement strand
CGGTTCTGGATCACCTGGGTATTTTGCAGAATACCGGCCAGGGGATTGTTTATCTCATGGGCCATGCCTGCGGCCAGACTGCCCAGAGACACCATTTTTTCTGACTGTATCATCATTTCTTCCAGCCTGCGTTTTTCCTCTTCCTGGCGCTTGAGGTTCAAGGCCTCAGTCAATGCCACTGTCAGTATCTGGGCGGCTTCTTTATCCCCATCATCATATCCTTCTTTTTTCCCGCTGAATGCCACAATGCCGTTGGTTTCCGACCCCACCCGCATGGGTGCGCCCATGAAGTTTTCAAGGGGGATATGGGCATCTGGCATGTGGCCGATATCTGGATGGCCGGCAGGATTATTGGCAATAACCACCGTATTTTCCCTGATGACGCGGGCCCTGATACCTGTGATGCAGGTCCCTTTTAACCGCATCTCTTTTTTCATATCTGTCAGTGCGCAGTCGGCAAGGGCCTGCTGGGAAATTGCCAGGATATACAAACGGTCCGGATTTGTCTTATCCACTTCCCCCACAAAACAGTACCTGCTGTCAATAACTGCCAGGGCAATGGGAATAAAAAGCTCAGCAACTTCCTGGCGGGATCCGGCCATCATGGATTTTTGAAAAAATGTATTTACCGAAAAAATTATTCTGCTCTGGTGAAGGATCTTTTTTTCATTCAATTCCTTTTGCCGAATCTGATTTTTCAGATGCAAGTTGGTATGGGCCAGATCATCTATTTTATCTTTGACAGCATCCTGCATGGATGCAAAATTTCTGGCAAGGGTTCCCACTTCACCTGTCCCGCCTTTTGGAATCTGCCTTTCAAGATTTCCCGCCGCAATATCAGAAGCAGCAACAGCCAGCCTGGTTATAGGCGCCATCAAACGATTGATGACAACCCCCAGTATCACCACCATGGCCAGAATGACACCAAACGTAAAAACCAGCATCTGGGACCGGAATTTTGCCAGCTTTTTCTCAATCAGGCTGGTGGAATACACCACCCGCATTTTTCCCAGGTTCAGTCCTTTATAGGATATATAAAAACTTTTTTCGATATCCATGGCACCGGGATCAAATTTTCTGTCGAACTGGATATTGACGTCTATATCTGCTTCATGGATGGAGATGTGTTTCATGTTTTCATCGTCAAAAAACGTCTCCATATTGATTTTCAAGGTTTCCTTGTCCACATTGTAAAGGGGTCTGGCATTCACCAGTTTCATCATATGGGAGGTTTTGCTTATTTTATCTCTAAGGCTTTTGAGTTCCTGTTCCCTGATCTGGGCGATGAAATAAAAACACAAGAACAGATTGATAATGCTGCTGGCAACTACGACAACGATGATGATACGTGCTCTAAGTCCCATTACCGATTTCCTGGTCAATGGAATCGGGACAGGTTACGGTATGACCGGGCCTCTTATAAAAGGGCGTTTTCATTTAAACTTACTTTTCTGACCAGCTTTCGATAATCCGCAGAAGCAGTGGACCCCGGTGCAAATTCAAAAATTGTTTTGCCAAAGGACGGGGCTTCTGACAGACTTTCGTTGTAACGGATCGGTGAACAAATGGTCTCGGGATATAATTTTTTCAATTGTGCATACAGATTCTGGGGGCCTTTGATCCGGGTGTCCAGAAAGGTGGGTACAATGTATTTCAGCTGTATCTCTTTGCGGTATTTCTGAATGGAGCCAAGGCTTTTTAAAAATTCTGACAAGCCGTGCAGCGGCATAATCTCCAGTGCAACAGGCACCAGAACTTCGGTGGCATAAAACAGAACATTGACAATCAGCTGATCCCATCCCGGCGAGGTGTCCATTATGATAAAATCATATTCATGATCTAAAGCAGACATGGCTTCAGACAGCGTCCATTCCGCCCCGAAACTCTTCCGGTCAATGATCCGCTTGACCCCTGCCAGGGATTTGCCACCTCCCAGAAGCCACAGATTTTTACGTGCCTCCAGAATGCACTCTCTGGGTGTCAGCTCCTGGGTGAGCAATTCGGTAAGCCCGGCCGCAGGCTTTCTTCCCAGTATATATGCTGACTGTCCCTGGGTGTCAGTATCCACCAGCAGGACCTTATACCCGGCCAGGGCCAGCCCGCTGCCCAGATTGACGGCAGTGGTGGTTTTACCAACCCCGCCCTTGCTGAGGGTCACACAAATTTTTCTTGCCTTGTATGTTTTTGGGGACTCCTGCTGCCCGGCCTGGGCAAAAAGTGCATCCACATGAACCGGGAATCTGTGCCTGCAGGATTTACAGGTGGCGGTAAGTTTTTTGCCGGAACCAATGTGGGGCTTTACCGCATCCAAACTAACATTGTGCTTTCTGCTGCATTTGGGACAGACGATAACCACCCTAATCCTCCTTTTTCAGCTCTTTGAGAATCGCATCCACGGCAATACTGGCTATCCGCTTCATGGAAACCTGCCGGTTCTTATCCAGAGAAACCCGCATCCGTATCTTGGCCCTGCTTTCCCACACCTCCACCGATACGTTATCTTTGGATACCTTCCAGGAATCATCTGACGGTTCATAAAACGGAACCTCTTCAGGGTCTCCTGGCTCCCTGCGGTATATCAGGCAATCCAGCTCACGGGTTTGGCCTTCTGATCCCGTATCGTTCCCAGCCAGAATTTTTCCCATGATATCTTTTTTCTGATTCATCTTTCCTCATCTGTTTCTTCCGGCAAAGCAGTCTTTGACAATGCCAGTGCACTTTTTTTCAGCTGGAGCAGGATCTGCTCCAGCGCTTTTTTCTGGGATTCTTTCACATGGAGCCACTGGATACCAAACTGCCACAGATCACTGCCCCGGGCAGAGGGTGAACAATGCCTGATACGTCCGGTCAAATCAGACAGCACGGTTTTTTTGAAATGCAGCTTGCAGCCGGGCAGATCCGCTCCGATTTCAAAGGCCTGGTTGTCTTCAAGAAGAATGCTTATGCCGCCAAGGCTTATGTCTGAAACAGGATAGGAGACTGATGCAATGAGAACACTGATGGATTCGCCTGTATCCAGCGGCACGCGGAAAAAACGCCGTATCTGCTGTCCGGCATCTTCCGGCATGGGCACAAACTCAATGGATGAATGGTTCATGTCGTCCCCCCTTCCGTGTTGAAATGGATCATACATGCAGGCCAAAATTTTAAAACATTATGACACAATTTTTTACAAAAAAAAACAAAGTTGTGGTTACGGAATAAAACAAAAAGGTGCAGGGCATGCTGCCCTGCACCTTTTTGTCATCTATTTTACTTGCGCTTTGGATGGCCTAGTGTGCGCCAAGCGCAGCAGTAGCAGCCTCCAGGGCAGGATGGGCATACATGAGAATCAATGATACAACCAGTGCATAAATACACAGAGATTCGATGAGTGCCAGACCGATAAGCATGTTCACCTGAATTTTACCGGCAGCTTCCGGATTTCTGGAAATACCGCTCATGGCACCGTTCAGACCCAAACCCTGTCCAATACCGCAACCGAATGCAGCAATACCGATTGCCAGGCCTGCTGCCCATACACTTCCAACAAGAAATTCCATTTTTTACTCCTTCTAAGCTTTAAGTTAAATGCAAATAACTACAACAAACGGGCTTCTTCCATTTCCCGTAAAAAAACCGTATCAATGCGCTTCTTCAATGGCCCCGGCAATATACATGGTGGACAATAGAAAAAAGACAAACGCCTGGACCAGGGCTACAAAAACCCCCATTGCCATTACCGGAAGGGGTGCCAGGAACATGCCGCCCAGCATGAGCAAAATAAGTACCACCAGTTCATGCCCCATCATGTTTCCAAAGAGACGAAAGGTCAAAGAAAGCACCCGGGCAGTATGGGCAATAAGCTCAATGGGCAGAAACAAAGGAATCATAAGGGGGACCGGGCCTAAAAAATGCTTGATATATTTGAATCCATGGTGCCAGACACCCACCACATGGCTCCAGCCCACCGCTATGAGCGCCAGTGCCATGGTGGTATTCACGCTGGCCGTTGGGGGATAAAAAGCCGGCACCAGACCCATGAGATTGCCCACCAGGACAAACAAAAAAATTGAAATCAACAAAGGATAGGATTTGCGTCCCTCTTCTCCGGTGATGCTGACCACAAATTCCTCCATGCCTGAAATCAGGACTTCAAACACATTCTGGGCTGTTTCCGGCACCAGGGATACGCTTTTGCCTGCCAGCCAGCCGAAAATGATCAAAATAACCATGGCCAGCCACATATATGTCACATGGGGATGGTGTGCTGCCCATTCTTCCAAGCCAAACAGTCCGAACACAGATGTCAGAAATAAATATGGATGTTCCACCTTATACTGCCTCCTTAAAATATAGTCTTGTCACCACAAGCAGCGTTACCAGGAACACGCTTGCAACCACCACCGACAGCCCTGCCAGAAGCCCCAGCGGATGAACAATATGGTTTGATATCAGCAGAAAGATCAGGATACTGCTGACGGCAAATCGGATATAATATTTCACCAGGACATGCCCCACCAGGGACCGCCCCTTTTCTGATACCACCTCAGGACGAATACTGTTATTAATGGTTTTCTTCAAAAGATGAAAATTGACTGCCACAATCAATCCGCCGGCCACCACCCCGAGATAAACAGGCATGGGCGTTGTCATAAGCGCTGCCAAACCAGCAAGCACAAGCAGCAGCCAGTTGGATTTAGTGACAAGATCAACCACTTTTGTCAAATCCTGCATTAATAATTCTTCCCTTTTCTACCGGCCCTGATGATATTGCTGAACCCGGCAACAATGCCTAAGGCCAGACCCACAAACATCAGGACAGGATCTGTTTCAAATTTCTTATCCAGCCAGAGCCCCAGTCCGAGGCCGATAAAAATCGAAAGCGCCACTGATATGCCGAGGCTGGCAAAATAACCAAGTTCTCTGAGGTTTTTGCCGGTTTCCCTTTTCATCTATTGCCTCTCTTATATTGGTCTCTGGCTGTTCAAAGATCAATTTACCTTTGAGCAAATACCATATGCTCCCTGTGAAGTCAACGTGAAAAAAACCTGATCCTGCATTCTTTTGCTGCATCACAAAAGACCTATTGCACAGGCAAATCTGCCGGTTTTCTTTGCCCTTCGAAAAGAAAAAAATTGCTCCGGCCTGCACCGGGTACACAGATACAAATTTTCAATGTTTTCACGGGACAGACCTTTCTCCAGCAGCTGGTCACGGGACAGTGCCCAGAAATCAAAATCATCACTGACCGGATGTTTATACTGCCACAAATGCTGAGGAATTTCTTTACGGAAATGTATGAATTCAGCACAGCAGGGACCCAGAGAAGGAGATACCCCGGCCAGAATATCCTTGGGCCGGCACCCGAACCTGCCGGTCATCACATCCACGCATTTTCCAATGATGTTTTCCAGACTGCCCCGCCACCCTGAGTGCACATTGGCAATAACCTTTTTTTGGGGATCTGCCATCATCACTGACTGGCAGTCCGCCACCTGGATCACCAGAGCAAGGCCGGACAGATCTGTGACCACCCCGTCAGCTGCGGCACAGACTGTGGACCCGGGCATGCCCGGTTTCCAGAACAATCTTGCATCTGTTTTCTCTGAGGGCATCACCAGAATATCGCTGCCATGCACCTGGCGTAAAAACAACGCCCGGGACAGGCCAAGATATGACAGGATCCGGTTCCGGTTTTCTGTAACTGCGGCTGGATCATCACCAAGGCTGAACCCCATATTCAGGGTGTCAAAAGGGGGGCTGCTCACCCCGCCTTTGCGGCCAAACACGGCATGGACCAGATCCGGACACCCGGCCAGATGGGAAAACCGTAATGGATCCAAGCCATTGGATACATCATCCGGCGCCATAATAGAATACCCCTGCGCCGGAAAGCGCACCAAATTTCCGGGATACCCGGAAGGGTAATGCTTTGGGGACCATAACTGGTTCAGAATTCCTGCCTGTTCCGGGTAGCGTTCTGTAAAAACCCTTTGCCCTGTCAACAAAATCCATCATTATCCATACCTGTTTTACCAATCATGTTCTGCCCGTGCCCGTGTACAGCCGGGCGCAGTCACCTGCTTATCATAATATGGCCGGGTTTCGCAATCATAATTCTACTGCAACAACTGCGCAATCTCATATCAATGGAGTCCGCCTGCTAAATGACGTCCGCCTTCCGGGGTGTCCTGTACCGGGGCCGAAATTTTGCAGGGCCGGTGCCATGGTACTTTATAGCGTTCCTTCTTGACTTTTTCACCTGGTTCCGGTAACTAATTAAAATTAGGAAACAAAACCATACTTATTAATTTTTTTTTAAAAAAAGCCGAATATCACAAAACAATAAAAAGTTAACAAAAGATAAAACCTTTTAATATAAATATAAGGTAAGGGGGAATCACCATGACCAAATCCTTTCTTAAAGACAAGCACATACTGGCAGTGGATGATGAACAGGACATCATTGAAACCATCCAGGAGATCCTTGATACGGCAACGGTGGATGTGGCAAAAGACTATGAGACCGCATCGGAAAAAATATTTAACACCCGCTATGATCTGGCTATCCTTGACATCATGGGGGTCAACGGCATCAAACTGCTGGAAGAATGTGTCAAACGGGATATCCCTGCCATTATGCTGACCGCCAATGCCATGAATCCCAGGTCATTGATTGAATCCATTAAAAAAGGTGCCATTTCCTATCTGTCAAAGGAACATTTAAGTGACCTGGACACCCTGATTGACGAACTGATGGGTGCAAGAAGCCAGGGAAAACCCACCTGGAAGCTTCTGTTTGACAAACTCGGAGACCACTTTGACCTGCGGTTCGGTGACAACTGGAAAGATGAAAACCGGGACTTCTGGGATGATTTTGAACAGCACTGGACGGTGTCCCGGGGTATCCAGGAACGGCTCCGTCACAGTGCAAATGTCATTGATAAGGGAATCTAGTTATACCCGAACATCCGGGGAAGAAACAAGACCACCTGGGGGAAATAGGTCAGAAAAAACAGAACGCAGAGCTGTATGATCAGAAACGGCCATATGGCCCGGGACACGTAGATAATATCCCGCTTGGCCAGGGCCCCGGTGATAAAAAGGCTTACCCCCATGGGCGGGGTACAGTATCCAATGGCCAGGTTTACGGTCATGATCAGGCCAAAATGCATGGGATCCACATTGAACGGCCCAAGAAGCGGCAGGAATACCGGCCCCAGAATCAGGGTTGCAGAAATAATATCCATGAACATACCGATGATGAGCAGCAGAATATTCATGGCCAGTAAAAACATGATCGGAGACTGGATGGTGGCCACCACCACCTCTGCCACCCGGTTGGGGATATTTTCAAAAGTAAGATACCTGCCGAAACAGGTGGCTGATGCCACAATAAGCAGCAGGGTTGCTGATGTGACCGCAGAACTTACGGTCACATCCTTGATATCGTCAAACCCCATGGACCGGTAGATAAAATATTCCACAAAAAGCGCATATACAGATGCCACCACCGCTGCCTCATTGGCGGTGAACATCCCGGAGAATATCCCGCCGAAGATGATGACAATGAGCATCAATGCCCAGAAGCCTTCCTTGAAAATCGCCAGCAAATCACCCATTCTGGGTGCGGGCAGCCGTTTGATATCGGTTCTGTTCCTGTATTTGAGCCAGCTGTAGAGACAGACACAGAAAATTATTAACAGCCCGGGGATGAACCCGGTAATGAACAATCCTTCCAAAGAGACATTGCTGATCATGGAATAAAATATCATGCTGATACTGGGGGGAATGATTACCCCCAGGTTCGGAGAGGTGGTCATGAGCCCCAGGGTATATTTTTCATCATACCCGTTTTTCATCAGGGCCGGGATCATGAACCCGCCTAAGGCCACAACCGTAGCCACAGTGGAACCTGAGATGGCGCCGAACAGCCCGCATCCGATGACCCCTGCCATGCCTAGCCCCCCGGGCAGCCAGCTCACCAGGGCGTTGGCCAGGTTGATGAGTTTTTCCACGGTTTTTCCTTTGCTCATGATATTGCCGCAAAGGATAAAAAACAGCACCACCACCAGAGAAAAATTATCCAGACTCCTGAAAAGGGTCTGAATCAAAAGACCCAGGGGCATGTCCAGAAAAAAAATCAGCCCTATGGCAGCGGTGAAAAACAGACACAAAAAAACAGGTACATAGGTAAACATGCACCCCAATAGAATACAGAGAATAATCAGATCACTTGACTGCATGGAAAAAGGCCCTTTTTATTTTGATGTAAAATCCTGAACCATCACCTGAACCGTTCTGAGAAACACCATCATGCCTGTTACAGGCATGACGGCGTATACAACAACAAGGGGAATCTGCATGATGATGGTTTTCTGGTGGGTCAAAAACTGGAGATGGGTCATTTTATATCCATAATAAATCATCATCCCGGCAAACACCAGCATCAGAATATTGGTATAAAAAGTCAGGCCTTTTTTCAGTTTGGGAAAAATCTGGACTACGGCATCGATCCGGATCATGGCCCGCTGCTTAACCGCAACGCTGGCCCCCACAAACGTGGAGTAAATGATCACAATCCGGACCAGCTCTTCACTCCAGGCAAGGGTGTAATTAAATCCATACCGCAGGACAACATTGAAAAACAAAGCGATCAACGCTGCGATAACAATAATGAAAAGGGTCCATTCTTCAAAATGGCTGGCAGCCTTATCCAGTTTTCTAAGTAATTTTCCAGACATAAACACAATCCCAGGCTAATGATTAACGCAACTTTGAGAGCTGATCTTTAAAGTTGTGGTCAGGCTTGCATGATAAAACAGGCCTGACTCCCACAAGTCTCGATTCTATTCGCTTAAAAAATCCTGCACTTCCTTTAAATAATTATCCGGTTTATAGGTATCTCCGGGATAAAGTTTGTTGATCTCTTCGGCATATTTTTCATATGTTGCCTGGCTCTGGTCTTTGAGAATTTCTATTTCCGCTTCAGGCAGCTGGATGAATTCCACCCCTTCCCCCTGGGCAGCCACTTTGTTCTCCGCTTCCCAGACAGCCGTTTTTTTCCGGTTGGCAGCAGCGACATCATGTACCGTCTCAATAAAAGTCTGCCGCAAATCATCGGGCAGGCTGGCCAGCCATGCCTTGTTGAAAATCCAGATAAACAGACCCTGGGCATAGTTGATCTCGGTAAAATATTTGGCTACTTCAAATTTTTTGGTCAGGTAGCACACGGCCAGGGTGTGATCCAGACCGGTAATGACCCCCTGTTTCAGTGCCACCGGCACATCAGGCCAGGGCATGGACACCGGATTGAATCCCCAGTTTCTGTAAGACAGCTGATTTACAGCAGCTTCGGCAGTCCGGAATTTTATTTTTTTTGCATCTTCAATGGTTCTCACTGGTTCAGTGGTGGCCCAGCCATAGTGGCCGTATCCTGTTATATCCAGACCCGTGATACCCTGGTGGTCCATGGCGTTTAAAAAATGGCTGAACAATTTTTCATTGGAGATGAATTTGTCCAGTTTTTCAAAGGAATCCACCAGGAACGGCAGGTTGACGATACCGAACCTGGGCCCCAGGTTGGTGGATGCCACAGAAGATACACCCATGCCCTGGATGGCACCCATTTGTAACATGTTGAGCACCTCCACCTCACCGCCAAGGATGGAAAGGGGTTTAAAATCAATATAAATCTGACCGTTGGTGCGTTTCCACAACTCATCCCGCATTTCAAACCCTGCATGGGTGCCCACCAGGGCAGGTGTGGAAACATTGGAAACAATGCACCGGTATTTGGCACCTTTGGGGTCAAAATCGGGTTTCCATTTGTCAAGTGAAGACGCAACAGCCAGACCGGAACCTGTTAACGTGAAGATGGCCACCGTCAATACCAGCAAAAAGCTAAAAATTGTTGGAAATCTCATAATGTCTGTTCCTTTCCTTACGGTTAAAGTTATATTGCTGTCAGTGCGGCGGGCCCTTTGCATCCGCACTGGTTGTAACTTTGGTCTGGAACCTATACCAGCTGTTTGAACGCTTCTTTGCGGCCGGTATATTTTTGTCTGAGCTGGGGTTTCATCAATTTTCCTGTGGGGTTTCTGGGAACCGCATCAAAAATAACCTTCCTTGGAACCTTGTACAACGACAGTTTGGTTTTGGCAAATGCAATCACATCCTCTTCAGTCATCTTTCGCCCATCCTTGAGCTGCACCACAGCCATCACGATTTCCACCAGCCGGTCATCGGGATATCCGATACAGGCGACATCATCAATATCCGGATGGTCCATGATCGCGTCCTCAATCTCCACGGGATAAATATTTTCACCACCGCTGGTAATCATGTCCTTCATCCGGTCCACAATATAGAAATATCCATCCTTGTCCTTTTTTAGTAAATCTCCGGTATAAAGCCAACCATTTTTTATGGTTTCTGCTGTTTTTTCAGGATTGGAGTAGTAGGAATACATCATGCGGGGGGTTCTGAACACCAGTTCCCCCACCTCTCCGGCAGGCAGTTCATCCCCCAATGGATCCACGATTTTTGCCTCCACCCCGAAGGTAGGTTTTCCAATGGAGCCCGGCTTTGTGAGCACATCTTCCGGATACAGGTTAAAGGTCCCGCCCCCGCCGCCTTCAGTGATGCCGTAAATATTGGAAACCTTGCAGGGTAGTTTTTCCACCAGTTCTTTCATGATATCAAAGGGCACAGGCTGGGCACCCACCTCCATATATTTCCAGGAAGAGAGATCATACTCTGTGAGAGCAATCGTTTTTTTGCTCATGGCATTGAGAATGGCAATGGCAATGGGAACCACAAAAAGCGTATCAGTACATCCTTCAGCTGAAATGGCTTCAATGATCCATTTGGGATCTTTAAAATCTTTGATGATGGTGCCGGCGGCGCCTGTTGCGTAAAACGGTGCCCATAGAAAAAGGGTGCCCGAATGATACAGGGGCAGAAAAATCAGGTAGTTGTCATCTTTCTGTACAAAATAGGTCATCCCGTTGCCCACAGCCGTGCTGTTAAGGGAATAATGGGTGTGCAGTACCGGTTTGGGTTTGCCCGTGGTGCCTGAGGTGAACATCATGGCCAGTCCATGGTCCCGTTCCACCTGGACCAGCGCATCTGCTGTGTCCCCATAGTTTTTTATCGTGGAAAAATCGATCATCTCTTCAGGAACGGTTTCCCCGACACAGATAAAGTGTTTTATGGAGGTGAGACTTTCCTTGATCGGCTGGACCACGCCCAGAAACTCCGATCCCAAGATGAACACATCCGGGTTGCAGACCCCTGCAGCATACTGGATATCCGGGCTTTCAAACCTGAAGTTCAAGGGCACCACCACAGCACCCAGACGGATGATGGCATAATAGGTGACCAGCCATTCCAGAGAATTGTTCTGGAGGTGCATGACAAAATCACCCTTTTTCACCCCCAGCTCTTTTGCCAGGTAATTGGCGGTACGGTTGATTTCATCATTGAATTCCTGCCAGGTAAAGGTACGCCTTGTGCCTGAAGCAGGCGTCCTTTCAATCAGGCAGACCTTTTCAGGAATGTGTCGCGCATGAATTGAAGCATAACCTGAGTAGTTCAACGCTCTCCTCCTTATATATTCATGTTAATAGCATATCTGTATCATAGACAGCCCCTATAAAACACAGGTCATTATTTTTTATCAGAAATTCACCTTGTCCAGCCCCTTGAGTCCCAGAATTTCTCTGGCTTCATCCGAGGTGGCAGGGGTAAGGCTCATCTCTTTGGCCACGTTCTTGATCATGTTCACCTGGTCGGCAGAAGCCTTTGCCATAATGCCTTTGCCGGCATAAACAGAATCTTCCAGCCCCACCCGCACATTCTGGGCACCCATGGCCATGGCAGTGGTGGTGATGGGAATCTGGAACCGACCGCCTGCAGCCACGGACCAGGTAAAATTTTCCTGTCCCAGAACCTCTTTGGCTTCATCATGGATCAATACCAGATGCTTGACAGAGGGTGTCATCCACCCCACCATGGGCCCGAAAACAAACTGCAGATGCACGGGCAGTTTCACCAGATTTTCCTCCATGAGCCATTTCACATAGGAAACATGGCCCAGTTCATAGATCTCAAATTCCGGTTTGGTATCAATTTCCAGAAAGGTTTTGGCATAGATCAGGTCATCATTGAAGGTGGGCCGGAAGGTGACGTTCTTGCACAATTCCAGGTAGTCTTTTTCCCATTCATACTTGAAATCCTTGAACCGGCTGGCAATCTGGAAAATCCCGAAGTTAAACGGGGCCGGGTCAAAGGAACACATTTCAGGCTGCAGTTTTTTAATGGGGATCAATTTTTCTTCCGTTGTCTGGTTCATGCCGCCGCCGGTGGTGGGCAGCAGCACCATGTTGCACCGGGCCTTGATTTTGGAGTGTACTTCCATGAACAGGTCCGGGTCTGACACCGGCAGGCCGTTCTCCGGATTGCGCACATGGATATGGGCAATGGCAGCCCCTGCCTCCCAGGCCTTGACCGCATCCTCCACAATCTGATCCGGGGTAATGGGCAGATACTCGCTCATGGTGGGGATGTGGACCGAACCGGTGATAGCTGCTGTAATAATAATCTTGTCCATATTTTTTCTCCTGTTTGCTAAGGTTTAAAATTTTCATGCCTGAGGCTGGTCCCGGTCCAAGAAAAAGATCAAAAACAGACCAGATCCGGTCCCGCCAATTCGCTGCTAAACCCTGTATTCTTCTTCCAGATCCAGCAGAAACATCCTTTTTTCCTTCACATTGTCAATAATAAAAGAGGATTTTATGACCTGGATGCCTTCTATCTGTGTCAGTTTCTTGTTCATGAACTCTCCATAGGTCTTGATATCCTTGGCAGCCACCTTGAGGATAAAGTCATTGGCACCGGCGATCTGGTAGCATTCAATCACCTCGTCCAGTGCCATGAATTTTTCTTTTATCATGGCCACTGAAGACAGATTGCTCAGGTTCAAACTGATATTCACCATGGCCATGATGGAGAACCCGATTTTTTCCGGGTTCACCACTGCTGTAAAATGGGTAATCACCCCCGCAAGCTCCAGCCGTTTGACCCGCTCCAGGGTTGCGGGGGCAGATATACCCACTATTTTTGATAACTTTGAATTTGTTATTTTCCCATTTTCCTGAAGCGTGTTCAAGATTTTTTTATCGATTCTGTCCAGTACCATTTTTATCTCCTGATATTTTTATAGGAGCAAATGGGTATATTTTTCTTTGATCAACGGCAGCAGTTCCTTCAGGGTATCATCTATTTTTTCCAGGAACATGCCCATTTCATCATCTGTGATAACAGTGGATAAAATGAACAGCCCCCTGGGGATGTTGAATATCTTTTTGTTGAGCAAAGACAGGTGCATCAGGGTGTGCAGTTCCTCCTCAGATGCCAGCACATGCGCTGCCCGGGTGGTGGGCTGGTTTACAAAATGCATGTTTACAAGGGAGCCGATCTGGTTGGACTGAATATTCAGGCCATTGGCCGCAATACATGCAAGCAGCCCTTCCTGGAAGCGGTCTCCCTTGGCATTGATTGCAGCCACAGCCTGTGCATCATATTTGGACATGGCGGCAAATCCCGCCTGCATCACGGTTTCGTAACCATTGAATGTTCCGGAATGATACAGGGGTTTTTCGGTATTTTCATGGCAGTAAATATTCATGAACTCCGCCTTGCCACCCAGCACCCCAATGGGCAGACCCCCGCCAACCACCTTTCCCACGGTGGTGAGATCCGGTATCACACCATACCGGTTCTGACAGCCGCCAGTATCCACCCGGAAGGAAAAAATTTCGTCAAAAATCAACAACACGCCATGGGCAGCCGTAACCGCCCTGATACGCTCCAGAAACCCTTCCCGGGGCAGGATTAC
The DNA here is from genome assembly GCA_036351635.1 of Desulfotignum sp. Lineage (GTDB taxonomy): Bacteria > Desulfobacterota > Desulfobacteria > Desulfobacterales > Desulfobacteraceae > Desulfotignum. The sequence goes on along the minus strand of JAZBPL010000060.1, from coordinate 13,780 downwards.
ACCGCCTGCCCCCAAAAACGGCTCCATGATAACGGCAGCCAGTTCAGAGGCATGTTCCCTGATCATTTTTTCTGCAGCATCCGGATCATTGAAAGGCACCTCCAGCATGTCCGCTGTCATGCCCGCAGTAATGCCCGCAGTGATGACATTTTTCTTGGTGGAGGCAGCCACACAGTCATGGGTACCGTGGAAACCACCAACCATTTTTAAAATCTTGTCTTTTCCTGTTATGGCCCTTGCCGTGCGCAGGGCAAACATGGTGGCTTCGGTGCCGGAGTTGAGAAACCGCACTTTATCGAACCCCGGCACCCTGTCGCACAGCAGTTTTGCCAGATGGTACTGGCCGTCGGTGGGGGTGGAGTACTGTGATCCCCTTGCTATGCCTGCCTGCACCGCTGCCACCACATCCGGATCCCCGTGTCCGTGCACCAGGGCCCCATAGGCATTGGTGACATCCAAAAGTTCATGGCCGTCATGGGTATATACATGGGCCCCTTTGCCATAATCAATGTGGATGGGCCAGGGTTTAAAATAGCTCAAACTTCGGGTGGCACCGCCTGGAATATATTTGACCAGGCGCTGGTGCCGCTCCCGGGAAGCTGGATACAACTGCTTGTATTCATCAACTATTTTTGCTGCAACAGGATGCACTGACATAATCCCCCCCTATTTTAACTTATTCTTTTTTGTGAACAATGAGCAGTTCTCCTACAGCATCTTCCACCCTTTTGACGAACTCGCCGGATTCGATCCTGGCCTTGAGTTCCTCCATATCATCAATATATACCTTGTCCTGACCCATATAGGGAAGGGTTTCGCGGACGGCATCATACATCACCTTAGAGGCCGGACCCAGTTTTTCAGGTCCCCGCAGGTCAGCTGCCTGGGCTGCACACAGCAGTTCAAAAGAAAGGATATGGTTGGTATTTTCCACAATTTTCCTGGCCTTTCTGCCGGCGATAAGACCAAAGCTGACAATGTCCTGAAAATCTGCTGTGGAGGTGATGGACTGGATGGAAGCCGGCACCGCCAGGGTCCGGTTTTCCGCCACAAGTGAGGTGGTCATAAACTGACCGCCCATCAGGCCCATGCGCACCCCGGTATCTTCTTTGCACAGAAACGGGGGAAGCCCGGTACTGTTGGACGGATCCAAAAAACGGTCGATGCGCCGGTCCGACACAACCCCGATATTGACCATTGAGATCCCCAGGCAGTCCATGGCAAAGGAGATGGGCTGGCCGTGGAAATGGCCGTTGTGGATAAAGGTGTCAAATTCAGTGAAAATCAGGGGGTTGTCATTGCTGGAGTTCAGTTCCCGCACCAGCACTTCATGGGCATTGTTCACCGCTTCTTTGGTGGGACCCACAAATTGGGGGGTGCACCTGATGGAATAGGCATCTTCCACAGGGATGTCGGCCACGGAAATGCCTTCGTGTTTCTTGAGCACCGCCTGGAGCTTTAAAGACAGCTCCTGCTCATCAATGGCCATGTCAGACCCGGTGAGCAGTTTGGTCAGATTCATGGCGGTGGCATACTGGCCGGGGTGGTATTTTTGCTCGTGTACCCGCACGTCAAAGGGGTTGATCCGGCCCATGAGGGTTTCAATGGCAAAGGCTGCAATGATATCGGAATTTTTCAAGGTGTTGGTGGCTTCTGTGATAACGGTGCAGGCCAGGCCCACCATGGCGGAAGTGCCGTTGATAAGGGACAGCCCCTCTTTGGCATTCAGGTGCATCAGTTCCACCCCTGCCGTATCCATGGCTTCCTTGCCGGGCAAGACCTTGCCTTTGTATCTGGCTTTCCACTCTCCGAACCCTACTGCTGCGATGCACCCCAATGGTCCCAGGTCCCCGCTGGTACCAAGGGACCCTTTCCTGGGAATCAGGGGAAACACCTGTTTGTTGATCATATCCAGGTAAATCTTGAGGTTCTTTTCCTTGATACCGGAATACCCCCGGCACAGGGAATTGGCCCGGGCGATCATGAAGATTCTCACCAGGGTGTCTTCAAAGGGTTTTCCCACCTGGGTGGTGATGCTCCTTACCAGGTTTTTTTGAAAATCATTGTCCCGCTCCTTGGGCAAAAGGTGATCCACCAGCCCGCCACAGCTGGTATTCACCCCGTAAATGCAGCGCTCCTCATTGGCCCATTTGTCCACTAACGCACGGCATTCCCTGATCTTCGGCCAGTTGTCCGCTTTTACTTCCACCTGCATGGACAGGTCATTGCCTGCCTGAATCAATTCTGCGATGGTCAATGAATAGCCGTCCAGAATCAAACGGTTGTCTGTGATTGGCATGGTATCCTCCTGAATTTATATTGTTGGCTGTGGTGATAATTCGCAGGGAAATGTCGGCAGGCGCCCAGCAGTGCAAAATCGTACCAGATGGAGATCAGTTTTCGGCTTTCCCTGATATAAGGCTAACCAAATCCCCATTTCTTTGTCAAGAACTATTTTTAATTTTATAAGGAAAAATTGAAAATATTTAATACAATTACAGGATAAAAACGGAATAAAGGCTTATTTTCTAAACTTTTATACACTTAAAGCCTTATTTTTTGCCATCTAATTCCAGGTAATTTTCCAGAATTTCGCCAAGAAGGTCCAGACAGCCGCCATAAAAATGATCACACCCTGGAATGACATGAAAGACAGGATCAATTTTCCAGCGGTTGATATGGGCCTGCACCATGTCAGGCGGGGCAATTTCATCCGCCTGCCCGGTGAGGATGAGCCCTGTGGACGGCAGGGCGGCAATATCGTCAAAGGACATGAATCCCACGGGCGGGGACACCATGATATGGTCTGATATTTCATACCCGCTTGATACCACGGATGCATTGATCCTGGCACCAAAGGAGTATCCGGCCAGAAAAAGGGCCTTTATGCCCTGGTCAGCCAGAAACTGCAGGGCTGCTGCAACATCGCTCTGTTCCCCCTGGCCGTTATCATACATACCGGAACTGCCTTGCGTACCCCTGAAATTAAACCGCAGGGTGGTAAACCCTTTTTTGGCAAAACTTGCGGCCATCTGCATTACCACCGGGTTGCCCATATTGCCCCCGTAAAGGGGATGGGGGTGTGTGATCACAACCCCGTAACCGGCTGATGCCATATCCAGCATGCCCTGAAGCCTGATGGTCTGATTTCTTATAGTAACGGATTCCATATTTTTTTCCAGATCTCTCACATTACGGGTGTCGGTTTTCAACAGCTGCAGATGTGTGTTTTCCTGCGCTCCGGAGACCAGATCTATTTTTTGGCATTTTTCAGGGATGCCCGGATAAACGCCCGGAACAATGGGTGGGGATCACTGGGTTTGGATTTGAATTCCGGGTGAAACTGGCACCCCAGATACCAGGGATGATCAGCCAGCTCAATGATTTCCACCAGTTCATGGTCCGGGGATGTGCCGGAAATGATGAGACCGGCTTTCTGGAGCCGTTCCTTGAATGCATTGTTGAACTCATACCGATGGCGGTGGCGCTCGGAAATATGGTCTCTTTTATAGGCATTGTGGGCAAATGTGTCCGGCACCAGATGGCAGGGGTAGGCACCCAGCCGCATGGTGCCGCCTTTGTCAGATGTTTCATCGCGTTTTTCCACCTGACCGGTCTGCTCGTCAACCCATTCCTTCATCAGGTAAATCACCGGGAAGGGTGTGTCAGGATCAAATTCTTCTCCATGGGCATCTTCCATGCCCGCCAGATGCCGGGCTATCTCAATCACTGCCATGTGCATGCCCAGACAGATCCCGAAATAGGGCACCTTGTTTTCCCTGGCATATCCGGCAGCCAGAATCTTGCCTTCAATTCCCCTGGACCCGAACCCCCCCGGCACCAGGATTCCGTCACTGGCTGACAGGATCTCTGCCACATTTTTCTGGGTAAGGGTAGTGGAATCCACAAACTGGAGATTCACTTTTGCCTCATTGGAGATCCCCCCATGGGTCAGGGCCTCGTTCAGGCTTTTGTAACTTTCTGTCAGGTCAACATATTTGCCCACAATGGCAATGTTCACACAGAATCTGGGATTCTTGAGCTTTTCCACCATCTCCCGCCATTCATCCAACCGGGGAGACCTGGCCCAGATATTGAGTTTTTTCAATATCTTTGTGCCAAGACCTTCTTTGTTATACACCAGGGGCACATCATATATGCAGTCAACATCCTTGGCAGTGAACACAGCATCTGACTCCACATTGCAGAACAGTGCAATTTTGTCTTTGATATCCTGGGACAGGTAATGTTCGGTCCTGCACAGCAGAATATCCGGCTGGATGCCGATGCTGCGCAGTTCCTTGACACTGTGCTGTGTGGGCTTTGTCTTTACTTCGCAGGCGGTCTTGATATAGGGCACCAGTGTCAGGTGGATGTAAATCACATTGGATGCCCCGGCATCTGCCTTGAACTGCCGGATGGCCTCCAGAAACGGCAGAGATTCAATATCACCGATGGTGCCGCCGATTTCCACAATCACCACATCCACGTCATGTGACACCAGACAGATGCTCTGCTTGATTTCATCGGTGATGTGGGGGATCACCTGGACTGTACCGCCCAGGTATTCCCCTTTACGTTCCTTGGTGATGACCTGGTGGTAAATTTTACCGGTGGTGAAGTTGCTGTTCTTTCCCAGCCTGGCATTGGTGAACCGCTCGTAATGGCCCAGATCCAGATCGGTTTCCGCACCGTCATCCGTGACAAACACCTCACCATGCTGAAACGGATTCATGGTGCCGGGATCCACATTGATATACGGGTCCAGTTTCTGGATGGTGACCGTCAGTCCACGGCTCTCCAGAAGCATGCCGATGGCAGCGGAAGCCAGCCCCTTGCCCAGGGATGACAACACCCCTCCGGTTACAAAAATATATTTGGTGTTTTCAGCCATGAATCCCCCGTATATCAAAATCACATATAATTGTTAACGCAAACCTGACACCACACTGATACCGGAAATGGTTATATAAAGAGACTATTGGGAAAAGATGCGCTGTCTCCCAGTTTCTCTTCAATCCGGATCAGCTGGTTATATTTTGCCACCCTGTCACTTCTGGACATGGACCCGGTTTTGATCTGTCCGGCATTGACCCCCACAGCCAGATCAGCAATAAAGGTGTCTTCAGTTTCTCCTGACCGGTGGGATATCACCGTAGTATATCCGGATTCCTTTGCCATTTGAATGGTGTCCAGAGTTTCAGTCACAGTGCCTATCTGGTTGAGTTTGATCAGAATAGAATTCCCGATGCCGGCTTCTATGCCTTTTTTAAAGATATCCGGGTTGGTGACAAAAATGTCATCCCCCACGATCTGAACATGGTCCCCCAGACGGTCGGTCATCTTTTCCCAGGCATCCCAGTCGCCTTCAGCCAGACCGTCTTCAATGGAATACAAAGGATATTTTTCCATCAGCCCCTGGTAATAATCGATCATGTCATCGGCAGACAGATCCTTGCCTTCAGACAGAAACCGGTATTTTCCATCCCTGTAAAACTCAGATGCTGCTGCATCCAGTGCAATGCCAATATCCTTGCCCGGACGGTACCCGGCTGAATCAATGGCCTTGAGGATATATTCAATGGCCTGCTCATTGGATGCAAGATCCGGTGCAAATCCACCCTCGTCCCCCACACCGGTACCCAGCTTGTTTTTCTTGAGAATTTTTTTCAGGTGATGAAAAGTCTCCGCACCCATGCGCACCGCTTCCAGAAAAGAAGGGGCCCCGAAAGGCAGAATCATGAACTCCTGGATATCCAGGTTATTGGCTGCATGGGCCCCGCCATTGATGATATTCATCATGGGAATGGGCATGATCCTGGCATTGATACCTCCCAGGTGCTGATACAGCGGCAGGTCACAGGCCTGGGCCGCAGCACGGGCCGCTGCCATGGAAACCCCGAGAATAGCATTAGCCCCCATTCTGGATTTGTTCTCGGTGCCGTCAATGTCCATCATGGTCCGGTCCAATCCTGCCTGGTCCATTGCATCATATCCGATGATTTCCGGTGCGATCACCTCGTTGACATTGGCAACGGCGTTCAGCACGCCTTTTCCCAGAAATCTGTTTTCCAGATTGTCCCGAAGCTCCAGCGCCTCTCGTGTGCCTGTGGATGCACCAGAAGGTACCGCTGCCCTTCCCCTGGCACCGCATGCCAGCACCACATCCACCTCCACGGTGGGATTACCTCTTGAATCAATGATTTCCCTTGCCCTGACATCAATTAATTCGGTCATGTTCGCCCCCTTTGCCAGACCTGTATGTTAAATTGCCCTGTGCGTGAATAAATACCGTCCTTTAATACCAATTCCCCTTTTGACATTCAAGCTCTTAAGAAAATAAATTCATTCCAGCACAGTGGGTTTTTCAGATTTACAGCCGATTGCCTTCTGTAAGTTTTTGCTTTATCTTGACAAATAAATACACCTCTTATAAGTAGGAAAAACTGTACTGATTTTATATGAAAGTCGTCAGCCATCAGTACTCAGCTAAAAGCTAACAGCTAACAGCTTTCATATTTTGTTGTGCCCGTCAAGGCATGGGTGTTATATGAATTCTGATTGTTTTATATGTATTTTTTTTAATTGACCGATAAAAAGGAGTTTTCATGAACATTTTATTTTTCGGACCCAACGGCAGCGGCAAAGGCACCCAGGGTGCCATCCTCAAAGACAAATTCAACATCGCCCATATTGAATCCGGGGGTATCTTCCGGGAAAATATCAAGGGCGGTACCGACCTGGGTAAAAAAGCCAAAGAATATATTGACAGGGGCGATCTGGTGCCCGATGAGATCACCATTCCCATGGTCCTGGACAGACTGCAGAAAGATGACTGCAAAAACGGATGGCTCCTGGACGGTTTTCCCAGAAACAAAGTGCAGGCGGAAAAACTCCACGCATCCCTGGAAGAAGCAGGCATGAAACTCTCTTATGTTATTGAAATGATCCTGGACCGCCAGATTGCCAAAAACCGCATCATGGGGCGCCGCCTGTGTGAAAACGACAACAACCACCCCAACAATATTTTTATTGATGCCATCAAGCCGGACGGAGACAAATGCAGGGTCTGCGGCGGTGCTTTGAGCGCACGTGACGATGACCAGGATGAAGCCGCAATTGATAAACGCCATTCCATTTACTATGACACCGAAACCGGCACCCTGGCAGCAGCCTATTATTTCAAGAACCTGGCTGCAAAAGATGATACCATAAAGTACATCACGCTGACAGGAGAAGCCCCCCTGAAAGATGTAACAGATGAACTGTTGTCCAAATTATAGTTTGTAATAAAGTTTTACTTGCAATCACAAATCCAATCTGGTACACAGACGGGATATAGATATCTTATATGTATGTAAATCCACAATGAAAGGGGCGATGTTTTTTGAAAGAAATTACTGTCACAGTGATTGACAACGATGTTGAAAAAGCTTTGAGAATATTGAAGAAAAAAATCCAGAACGATGGACTCTTCAAACGGCTTAAAGTGAAAAAACATTTTGAAAAACCCTGTCAATACAGAAGACGTAAAATGCGCGAAGCGATGAGAAGGCAACGCATTGCAGCATCAAAATCCCGCAGAAAACGCAGATAGACGCTTTAATCCATCCCGGCAGACCTTAATTTTACAAAGGAATGCCGGGATTTTTATGTGCTGACAATGACCACAACCTACCAGGAATGTCTTGAAAAAATTTACCAGCTGGGCCGTTTCGGCATCAAACTGGAACTGGAGACCATAGGAAATATATTACAGACCCTGGGCCATCCTGAAAAAAAATTTTTCACCGTGCATGTTGCCGGCACCAACGGCAAAGGATCCACCGCCACCTATATTGCCGCAATTCTCCAGGCAGCCGGATTCAGAACCGGTATTTATACATCCCCCCATCTGGTAACATTCAATGAAAGAATCTGTGTCAACGGCCGGATGATAACAGATGCTGATGTGGTGGCAGCTTATGACGCTGTCAACGCAGGTGATACCGGAAAAAGAAATGCTACTTTCTTTGAGATTGCCACTGCCATGGCATTTTACCATTTTGCCCACCAACGCGTGGAATGGGCCGTAATTGAGACCGGTATGGGCGGACGCTTTGATGCCACCAATATTATAATGCCCTGCGTCAGCGTGATCACCAACCTGTCCATTGAGCATACCGATTATTTGGGAGGCACCATCCGGGCACTGGCAAAAGAAAAAGGCGGTATCATCAAACAGAACACCCCGGTGGTAACCAGTGTCACCCAGCCATCGGGCATCGGGGTGCTCAAGGAGATCGCGAAAAAAAAATCTGCAGGCCTGTACCAGTTTCGGCATGATTTTTTTACCCGCAAAAATCCCGGCAGATCCACCATGACATACCGGGGTTTGCACCTGCACATCCCGGACCTGACAATTCCACTGCCCGGGGACCACCAGAAGGAAAATGTCAGCCTGGCACTGGCTGCATGTGAGCTGATTTTTGACCAGAACAGCAAAACCGATCTCCGATACGCACTCACCCCCGAACTTGCAAAAAAAGGACTTGGCACGGCCAGGTGGCCGGGCAGGCTGGAAATCATTCGGCAAAAACCTTTGGTCATCCTTGACGGTGCCCACAACCTCAAGGCAGCCCAGGTTCTGGGAAAATATCTGTCCGCCACGCTGGCAGAAAAAAAATTGACCCTGGTGGTGGGGATTCTGGATGACAAGCCCTATGAAGCCATGCTCAAATACCTGCTGCCCACGGCCCACCGTGTTATCATCACCCGGGCAAAAATAGACAGAAGCCTGCCCACCCAAGTTTTGGCGGCGGCTGCAAAAAAAATTTTTACCGGCCGCATCCAGGTAAAAGAAAATGTTGCAGAAGCTGTAAGCCTTGCAATTTCAACCAGTTCTGATGAAGATGCCGTGTGCATAGCAGGGTCATTGTATGTGGCAGGAGAGGCTAAAGAAAAATTTGATATGGATTTTATCTCATAATCTGGTATAACAGCTATTGTTTTTATGCGCCCGTAGTCCAGTGGATAAGACGTCAGCCTCCGAAGCTGAAAATCGCTGGTTCGATTCCAGCCGGGCGCACCAAACACTTTTCCCATGCAATCATCCCTTAAAATAGGACTGCTCTCTTACAGGAGCAACCCCCATTGCGGCGGCCAGGGCGTATACATCCGGCACCTGAGCCATGCCTTGTGTGATCTTGGCCACCAGGTGGAAATCATTGCAGGCCCGCCTGATCCCCAGCTGAACGGCCATGCCAGGCTGACCATGCTCAAGACCCTGGATCTGTACAACCCTGAAGATCTGTTCCGCACCCCCAGGCTGGCGGAACTTACAGACATGATAAACCTGCTGGAATGGCTGGATGTGTCTGCCATGGGATATCCTGAACCCTGGACCTTCGGCATGCGGGTGGTCCGGCATCTCAAGGGCAAAGAAAACCAATATGATATCATCCATGACAACCAGAGCCTGTCCTACGGCCTGCTTTCCTTGATGAAAAAAGCACCTGTCACCGCCACAATTCACCATCCCATGACCGTGGACCGCAGGCTGGCGGTCAGGAGCACGCATTCCTTTATCAAAAAGATCAAAGCCCTGCGCTGGTATTCCTTCATACACATGCAAAAAAGGGTGGCCAGAAAGCTGCCCCGGATCCTCACGGTGTCGGACATATCAAAACAGGATATTGCGGCGGAATTCCAGATCCCGGAAACACGGTTTACCACCATTGCCAACGGCATCGACACCAGCAGTTTTCATCCCATGGAAGGGGTAAAAAGAATCCCCGGCCGCATCATTGTCACCAATTCTGCTGACACGCCCCTCAAAGGGCTGTACCACCTGCTGCATGCCATAAAAAACATGGTGAAAAAACGGCCGGTTTATCTTGTGGTCATCGGCACCCCCAAAAAGAAAGGGGGTATTGAACGGCTTGTGCGGCAGCTGGACCTGGGAAACCATATGGAATTTACCGGCCGCATTGACCAGCACCGGTTTATCAGAGAATATGCCAAAGCCAGCATTGCTGTGGTACCCTCTTTGTATGAAGGGTTCGGCCTGCCGGTGGGAGAAGCCATGGCCTGCCGGATCCCTGTGATCTGCACCACGGGCGGGGCATTGCCCGAAGTGGCCGGCAATGCGGCAAAACTGGTACCGCCGGGTGACAGCCAGGCCCTGGAAAGAGCCATTCAAGAACTGCTGGATAATGCATCCCTGAGGGAAACCCTTGCCCAAAAAGGGTATGAACGGGTATTGTCACAGTTCACCTGGGAAGCCACAGCCCGCAAAACTGTTCAGGCCTACCGGGAAATCATCCATGATTACCGTTGATTTCACCCGTCTGAATATCCAGCCCGGCCACCGGATTCTTGATATCGGCTGCGGTGAAGGAAGGCACATGGTTACGGCCTGCCGCCAGCCCGGCACCTGTTGTGTGGGTGCGGATTTTGGATATCACAACCTGGTATCCACACGCAGCAAGCTTGCCTTTCACCAGGCCTTGGATGACCTGGCGTGTGAAAATTTTTCTCTGTCCTGCATGGATGTTACCTGCCTGCCTTTTGCGGACAACAGTTTCGATGCAGTGATCTGTTCCGAAGTGCTGGAACATATTCCTGATGATGACCTGGCAGTGTCTGAACTGGTACGCATCCTCAAACCCGGACGGGTCCTTGCGGTGAGCGTTCCCAGATTTTTGCCGGAAAAAATCTGCTGGCTGTTGTCTGATGCCTATGCCAACACCCCCGGGGGGCATGTGAGAATATACTGCAAAAAAACACTGGTTGCAAAATTTTGCGCAGAAAAAATGGTATTTGTACAATCCCATTTTGCCCACAGCATCCACACCCCCTACTGGTGGCTGAAATGTCTGACAGGTCCTGACCGGACGAATGTCCCTCTTGTGAACCTGTACCACAAACTGCTGGTCTGGGACCTGATGGCAAATCCGCGTATCACCGCATTCATGGACAGGCTGTTGAACCCGGTGCTGGGAAAAAGCCTGGTATTGTATTTTAAAAAAGTGTAATCTTGTGGCATGACTTCAGATTTTTCCCCCATGATACGTTTTTTTTGGATTCCGGCCGCATGCTGCCTGCTTTTTTTGCTCCAGTCATGTGCCACAGCTGTAAAAAAACCGGTGCAGCCTGACGACCCACTTGCCGGAAAAATTCTGGATGTCCGCACCGGCGAGGTGCTGCCTTTTTCCCGCCTCATGGCAGATCTCATGGCCCATGAGGTTATATACCTGTCTGAAAAACATGACAACCCCATGCACCATGCCATCCAGCACAGAATTATCCAGCATCTTGTGGATACAGGCCTGTCCCCTGCCCTTGGATTTGAATTTTTTGCCGTCCATGACACCCCGCTGCTGTTAAGTTTCGTGGATTCAGGCAGCCATGACCATCCGGAAAAAATCAATGCCATGATTGAAACCGATCTGCGGCAGCAATTAGACTGGGAGCGGCAGTCCGACCAGATGTGGCAGTACTATTTTGACCTGTTGAAACTGGCCAGGGACAACAGCCTTACAACAGCCGGCCTTGATCTGTCCGGCCCCCAGAAACGCAGAATCACCCGCAAAGCTTTGGCCGGCATTACCACCTTTGAGAAAAAACAGATATTTTCCACCGGGTATGACAACCCGGTTTATGCGCAGCATATGAAGGCTGTTTTCACAAAAGTGCACTGCGGCATGGGAAATGCAGAAATGCTGGACAGGCTCTATGATACCTGGACAGCCAGAAATGACACCATGGCCCGGTCCATCACAATGCTGGCAGAAGAAACAACCGCGCCGGTGGTGGTGATCATCGGCAATGGTCATACAGAATATGGACTGGGGGTTGTAGACCGGGTAAAATTTTTAAACCCTGCCCTGTCCCAGGTGAACCTGTCCTTAACCGAGGTCAGACCAAAACCGGCCGATATAGCGGATTATATTGCACCGCTGGACCTGGAAGGATTTGCACCCCTTCCCCCGGCCGACTTTATATGGCTGACCCAGCGGGTGTCATATGAAGACCCCTGCCAGACATTTAAAAAGTCCTTACAGAAAATGAAATCCGCACAAGACTGATCAGCTGATAAAACCATACAGTCAGCCCACAAGATAGGTACCGGTGCCGGTGGCGATGCACACATCCTGAAGGTTGGACAATGCCATTTTTGACACAACGATACGGGAGCCGGCCCGGATAATCCGGCTTTTGCATACAAATGCATCCCCTTTGCCCGGCCGCAGGTAATCCACCCGCATGTCAATGGTGGCAGATGCGGTCATCCGCCTGTACAGCTGTTCCAGGGACTCTTTTTCATGATATTTTACACAGGAGATAAGGGCGCTCAACCCGCCGGTTAAATCGATCACCGCAGCCGTCACCCCGCCGTGGAGGATACCGGCAGCAGAGTTTCCGATCAGATCCGGTTTCATGGGAAAGCTTGCCTGAGCGCCCCCTGTGTCATAATCCAGCACATCGATTGCAATGCCCAGCACCTTGTTAAAGGGCAGAAACTCCAGATAATAGGACCTGATCTGTTCCAGCGCAGCTTGTTTCATGGGGTTTCCTTATCTGAGCGATTTTTTTTGCAGCACCCCCAGGGTGTGGGTCATGGGAAGTTCTTTGTAATCACCTGTTTGTACAGCCTTTTCATATACCTGCCTGGGGGCCTGGCCGCCCCGGGCCGGGTCAAAGAAAATATCATGCATCACCAGAAACCCGTCCGCCATGAGATGGGGGGCCCAGGTTGAAAAATCACTGTATGCTGCATCAAATGAATGCCCGCCGTCAATGAACACCATGGACAAGGGGGTTTTCCACATTTTTCCGGCAACAGCGGATGTGCAGACCATGGGGACAACATGGTCTGTCACCCCGGTTTTTTCCAGGGTATCCCTGAAAAAGGGCAGTGTATTTACCCCTTTTGTGCGGCCATCATACAGATCTGGATCAAAATAGGCTTGTCCGGGCTGCTGCTCTTCAGATCCCTTATGGTGGTCGATGGAAAACAGCACCCCATCTTTTTTTTTACACGCCCACCCCATGACGGCGGCAGACCGGCCGCAATAGGACCCGATCTCCAGAACCGGACCCATGGCTGCCGCATCCAGGGCAAGTTCATAGAGCCTGAGCACCTCTGCATCTGCCATGAATCCCTTGGTGGCATGCAGCAGGTCAAAATCCTTCTGCTTAAAACCCATCTTCCCCATAATTTTTCACCAGGATTTCTCTGGGTTTTGTGCCGATCTGGGGCCCGATAATGCCTTCATGCTCCATGATTTCAATGAGCCGGGCCGCCCGGTTATAGCCGATGCGCAGCCGGCGCTGCACATAGGAGATGGAGGCCTGGCCGGACTGGGTCACCACTGCCACTGCCTCATCATATTTTTCGTCATATTCCGCATCATCAAAGTCTTTGATTTCCTGGTCTTCATCTCCTCTGGTAACATTTTCATCATAGTCTGGCTGCCGCTGTTCCTTGAGAAACCCGGTTATTTTTGCAATTTCCTTTTCCGAAATATAGGCCCCTTGAATACGCATGAGTTTGCCTGTGCCCGGCGGGCAGAAAAGCATGTCGCCATTTCCCAGAAGGCTCTGGGCCCCGCCCTGGTCCATGATGATCCGGCCGTCTATCTTGGAAGACACCTGAAATGAAATACGGGTGGGAAAATTTGCCTTGATGGTACCGGTGAGCACATCAGCAGACGGCCGCTGGGTGGCGATGATGATATGCATGCCGGCAGCCCTTGCCATCTGGGCCAGACGGGTCAAGGCAAACTCCACATCCTTG
>JAZBPL010000059.1:0-13863 GCA_036351635.1 Desulfotignum sp. | reverse complement strand
TCCTGTCCAACTCCGGATGCTGCTGTGCCTGACCGGTCCGGGGCTGCTGCCGGTTCCTTCCGTCCGGCAGGGGCTGAAGCAGAAGCCTGGGCAGGTGCAACAGCATCTGAAGCCCGGGGCATGGACCCTGCGGCAGAAGGTATAGATGCGGCAGGTGCCGGCATGGCCGGCTGCCGGGTGGTTTGGGGTTGTGTTTCCAGGGCGGCGGCTGACGGGTCCCCCCCCACCACGCACAGGGTGTTGTCAATGATTTTCAACTCCGGCTTTTGTGCACCCGTTATATGGCGCAGCCATCTGTGGTATGCCAGGTTGCCCTGGACAGCATTCTCCTGGATCCGTTTCACAAACATAAAGGCAAAGTGGGAACCAAATCCGGCAGACAGGTGCAGGCCGTATTCACTGGTGATGTTTTCCTGGCCGGAAAAATTCAGTTTTTTGAAATGGGCCGGTATTTTGGTCAGATTGGCAATGGGCGGGGCCTTGCGTTTCTGCAGGGCCTTGACCAGGACCACATCTTCAATGGCCGCCCCCAGGGTATGGCCGGTGAACCCTTTGGTGTTGGAGATGCAGATGCTGTTCAAATGGTCGGCAAAAGTGGTTTCCAAAGCGGTCACCTCGGCATCGGCACTGCCTCCCCTGGCCGGGGTGTAGGTTTCATGGGACATGAACAAAAGCTTATCAGCATAATCCTGTTTTTCCAGACCGGTACGCTTTTCCACCTTGTTGACGAATTTTATCATCTCCTTTGCCATATGGGGCACATCAATATTGTAGGTGTGATATGCGGAGTTGGCGATGTGGGTGCCCAGGATCTCGCACTGGCCGTTCATGCCCCGCCGGCTCACCTCGGATTCCGCCTCGATGACCAGGCCCACGGCACCGGATCCCAGAATGGTGCCGTTGCGGTCTTCATCAAAGGGCTTGGCTGCCTCTGACACCCGCTTTTTGATGGTGGCGGCCCCCAGGGCCAGGAATCCGGACCCCACCCACTGGTTCTGCCGGTCGGATGTAGCGTTTTCCCCGCCCACCACCAGGACCCGTTTGCACCTACCGGTGCGGATCCAGTCCTCGGCAATGCCGACGGCCAGGGTGGTGGAAGCGCAGGCCGAAGACACCAGGGTATTCGGGCCTTTGGCCTTGATGATCATGGCCAGGTGGGCCGATCCCAGCGGACAGGCATTGGCCAGAAAGTTTCTGTCAAAGGTGTAGGTGGAAAAATCCTTTCTTTTCCTGGCTTTGGACTTGAAAAACCAGTCAGTGAGTTCCTCTTTGATCTCCATGTCCTTGATGCGCTCCATGAGAAAATAGTAGATTTTTTCAACCTCCTCATGGGGCCGTAAAAAGAATTTTTCATAATAGTATTTTTCCAGCTCCGCCATCAAAGTCTCGCCGTTGGGCCACAGGGAGGTAATGATGACACCGGTATCCTCCTGCATTTCTGCAGGCAGGGCAAACCCGTCCGGCACCATGCTTCTGCCCCCTTTCATCTTTTTATACTGCATGACCAGCGGAATGTTGGCATCCTTGAGTGCCTCGATGCCGGCCGCAATCCCCAGGGACATGGCCACATCATATTCTTCTTTGATGCCGTACTCATCGGTGAGGTCAAAATATCCCAGCTGGCCTGCCAGGTGGATCACATCCTCGGTGCGGGTGATCTGGACAAACCGGGCATTGCCGTCCGGCTGCTTGTACAATTTGGTGATGTTCTTGTCTGTTATCAGCTCCTGGGCCTCCAGGGTCAAGGGTTCAATGAAGTTCTCCCCGTTGAGGATGGCATCAAAATTATCCTTGGCAAACACCCGGCGGCCTTTTCCGGGCAATCCCACTGACACGCCGGAAATCAGAATCCGGCCGGTGTTGAAATCAAACCGGTCAATGGCATCCACGGCAGCTTCGCGCTTTCTGCGCTCAAACTCCTTGTAGAGTATCCGGTCCAGCAGCTCCTTGTTTTCCTCTTTAAATGCTTCAAAATCCTGGGTCATATTGATTTGCGGTAACGCCTCCACAACGGGTGTCCGGTTTTGTTCCTGTGTTATTCTTTGTTCATCTGACGCTGCAACACTGCCCAAAACCTCCAATGGCTGGTTTTCAAACAGGCTGTTGCAGGCAATCAGGTACTGGCGGCAGGCTGCAAATGATTCGGTTTCCCCATCTCTGGGATCCACGGTCACGGCTGTGCCGTATTCACCGATGTTGATATGTTTGAGCAGGTTCACCAGAAGCCTGGACGGCCCGATCTCGATGAAATGGGTCCTGCCCGATACATACACATGCTCCACAGACCGGATGAACTCCACCGGAGATACGATCTGCCTGGCCAGAAGGTCCTTGACCTCATTTTCTTTTTCCGGATAGGGGTGGGCCAGGGTGTTGGAAATGATCCTGCCGAACCGGGTGGTGTTGAAACTTATGGTATCCAGAAAGGTGCGCAGCTCATCTGCTGCTTCCTGGAGCAAAGGGGTGTGAAACGCTCCGGTGAGGTTGAGTTTTTTAAAGGACACCTCCTGCTGGGACAGATAGGTGCAGAATTTCTCGATATCCTCTGCCTTGCCGGATACTGCGGTCTGCTTTTCACTGTTTTTGTTGGTGATGTAAATGTTGGAAATAAAGGATTTGCGCAGTAACGCTTCGGTCTGTTTTTCGTTTTTAAACACCACCATGATTTTTCCCGGCTGTTTTACCGTGCTTTCATACATGAGATCAGCGCGCTTGATAATCAGGCGCATGGCATCTTCAAACCCCAGCATCCCTGAACAGAACAATGCGGTGTATTCCCCCACGGAATGGCCGATGAAATAATCGGGTGAAAACCCTTCCTGCCCCAGGCGGGAACAGATGGCCGCAGATGAAAGAAAAACAGCCGGCTGGGTATTCTGGGTGGAGTTCAGGGCATCGTCATCCCCGAACATGAGGTCCAGAAGCGAATATTCCCGGATCTTGAAAAAAATCTCATCTCCCTTGTCCAGCACCTTCCGGATATGGGAATCGGCATCATACAGTGCCTTCATCATGCCCGGCCGCTGGGCACCCTGGCCGGAAAGCAGGGCCACCATGCGCAGTTTTTTCCCGCCCGGATCTGCGGAATAGGCAGTATCGGTCACCACCAGGTCATCGCCGGAGACCTGTTTGTATTGGGCCGCGATCACCGGTTCCTGCTCTACCTGCACACCGCGCTCCAGGACATGTGGCAGGGTGCCCATGATCAAATGCGCGTGGTTGCCGCCGATACCGTTGACATTGGCGGCAAACCGCAAAGGCTGCCCCGGTTTTCTGTCAATGGTTTTTTGGGCAGGCTGCAGCACTGTGCTGTCCTTGAGGGTGGAATGGTCTGGATCATAGTTGAAGTCCGGCAGGATCTTTCCTTTTGCATTCATGAGCATCATCTTGGCCAGGGCCACGGCCGGGTTGGCTGCCTTGAAATATCCGAACTGGGGCTTGATGTTGCCGCAGTGCATGGTATGGGAGAAACTGGCCTGGGTTACCTGCTGCTCGATCATGTCCCCGAACACATTGGAAAAGGCAAACAGATCCAGGTGCCGGATCTCGGATTTTAAAACACCCGATCTTTTGTATGCCTCATTTATCACCGATTTAAAGGTATGCTCCGACGGGGCCAGAAGATGGTCCGGCACAGACGAGCGCACCGTGCACTCATTGATTTCACCCAGGATATCCATGCCTGCTTCCCTGGCTTTTTTCAACGTGGTGAGCACATGGATGGCAGCCCCTTCTCCCATCACATATCCTTCCGCCCGGTTGTCATAAAAATAGCCCTCTGTACTTGACAAAAGCCCCAGGCGTTTGAAAGCCATGAGCACGGCAGGATACAGGTTGCAGTCCACACCCCCGGCCAGCACGAAATCCAGGTCTTTGTGCTTTAAGGATCTGGCTGCATTTCTGAGGGCAATGGTGGCGGATGCACAAGAGGCGTCGATCACATAATTGGCACCATTGAGCCCGAAATGGTTGGCGATTCTGCCGGAAATGATGTTGGACAAAAGCCCTGGCGTGGTATCTTCATTGTTCTCCGGAATGGTTTTCCGGATGGCGGCCACAAGATCGTCTGCCACGGCTTGCGTTGCAGCTTTGTCCACCCCCTCACATGCGGTGACCGCATTGGCAATGAACTGCTTTCTCACCCGGATAATATTTTTGCTCTGGCGCTCGCCGGCAATGGTTCCCAGGATCACCCCGGTTCTGGCAGGACCCCCGTCCACCGACAAAAGCCCGGATGCGGACAGGGCTTCATCAGCCGCCTCCAGCCCGAAAATCTGGGCCCGCTCGATGGATTTGACCATGGTGGGGGGCAGCCGGTATTTGAGGTTGTTGAACCTGTAATCTGAAACGATCCCGGCCTTGACCTTTGGCAGATGAAAAATGGAATTTTTGGGAAAAGCGGCATAGGCATCATTGTCAAAATGGTCTTCCCCCAGTTGGGACAGCTGTTTTTCACCGGATTGCAGTTTTTCCCAGAACTGTTCTGTGTTCTTGGCCCCGGGCAGAAATACGCCAAGGCCTGCCACCACAATGCGGTCATCATTGAAGTCATAGACGGTATCGGTAAAAATATCCCGGGTAAGGGGCTGGTATGCGGGGGTCATCTGCGCCACCACCATATGGTAATTGATGCCGCCAAATCCGTAGGAGGACACCGCAGCCATCCGTGGAACGGTGTCCGGTTGTTTCCATTCGACTGGATCCTTGACAATGAACAAAGAAGAGTCTGCCAGGTCATGGTTTTTCGACAGGGTTTCAAATTGGCCGTTGGGGGGCAGTATCCCGTTGTTCACTGCCAGAAGCGCCTTTAAAAGACCGGCTGCCCCGGCTGCCCCCAGCAGATGCCCAATCTGGGACTTGATGGAGGAGATGCCGGCATGGCTGTCCTTGTACCAGGTATTCAGGGTTTCCAGCTCCGCTGCATCCCCGATGGTGGTGGAGGTGCCGTGGGCTTCGATGAATCCGATATGCTCAGGCGTGATCTCCGGCCGGGCATGTTCATAGCAGCGCTGAACACTGAGCACCTGGCCCCTGGGATTGGGGGCGGCAATGGCCTTGCCCCGGCCGTCGGAAGAAGCCCCGATCCCATTGATGACCCCGAATATTTTGTTCTTGTCCCTGATGGCATCTTTCATGCGCTTGAGCACAAAGATAACCGACCCTTCCCCCAGGATAAACCCGTCAGCCCGCTGGTCAAACGGATAGGAGCCTTTTGCCGACAGGGTGCCCATCTTGGCAAACCCGATAAAGGATTCCGGCGCCAGGTGGGTGTTCACACCGCCCACGATCACCTGGTCATGCTCTCCGGACAAAAGTTCTGCCACGGCTGCTTCCACAGCGGTCACAGAGGATGCACAGGCTGCATCCACAATATAATTGGCCCCCCGGACACCTAAGTGCCTGGCAATGCGGGAGGCTTCAATGTTGAGCAGAATGCCGTGGACCGGGTCATACCCTGTGTGTTCTCCTTCCAGGCCCTGCTGCAGGCTCTGCTGGATGGCTTGTTTGTCCGCTTCAGACAGCGCAGCATAGGCCGGGGTCTTTTCCATCATGGACACCAGCTGGGGAAACCAGTATTTGAGCTGGAGGGCGTTGCCCAGTTCATTGGACAGGCAGGTGGCGATCACCACAGCGGTTTTCTGCGGATCTTCACAGACCAGTTTGTCATTTTCATCCAGCAGGCCCGCACTTTCCACCGCCTTGTAAGCGGTCTGAAGCACCATCTGCTGGCTGCGGGACAACCGCTTTGCCTTGTCCGGGGCATATCCGAACCGTTCAAAATCAAATGAAAAATGGTCCACAAATCCTGCCAGGGTTGTATAGGTTTTGTCTTCTGCATCCCGGTCCGGGCTGTAATACAATTTGCGGTCAAACCGGTCACCCGGCATCTCTTTTATGGAATAGCGTTTGTCCAGGATGTTTTCCCACAGCTGATCAGGTGTATCTGCATCAGGCAGGGTGCAGCCGAGTCCCACCACGGCGATCTCATCGTTGATCTTATTTTTGGGGCTGGAAAAAATCTCCAGCTGGTTTATATGATGAAACAACCGGGATTTGGCTGTAAAATAGGTATCATGAATATCTTTTATGGTAATGCTGTCTTTGAAGAACGCCAGGCTGTCTCCCACCAGAAAGTTGCCTTTTTCCCGGTGTTCTTCATCCTTGAACCAGGTATAATGTTCTTTTCCCGGCCGTTTGAAATCCGGCAGAAAACCCTTGGCACCGATGAGCAGGGAGCCGATATTTTTCTTTTCAAAGGAGCGCTTACGCTTATCCAGGCTGATATTTTCCCGGATCATGGTGTCTTCGAGTTCCTTCATCATTTTGGCAAACCGTGTGGGGGCTGTGCGGGATGCCAGGCCCAGACTCTTGCCGATGACCACGGTTTCATTTTTTTCAACTATGATATCCTGGTATTGCTTTGTAACACTTTTTGTGTCCACAATCTCTTTGGAAAACAGATAGGCTGTTCCCACCTGAAGCCCGATGCAGGCCCCTTTTGCCGCAAGAAAAGCGGTCATGCCGGAAATGAAAAAAGAAGCAAAACAGGTGGAGATCCCGCCGGCAAATACCAGAGACAGTTTGGACAGATCCTGTTTTTTTGCCACCAGTCTTTCAATGGCTGCCTCCCAGAGCACCAGAGAGGACAAAAACCCCACATGGCCGCCTGCTTCCCCCCCTTCAAAAATATACCGGACACACCCGCTTTTTATGGCATTTTCCATCATGGAAACAGACGGGGTGTGCAGATAGGTTTTGGTGCCGGCCGCTTCAAGGTCCCGGACCTGGGAGGGGATACCGCCTGCAAACAGGGCATAGGGAATGTTGTATTTCTTGACCATGTCCAGGTGTTTGTGCACCATGGGGTTGAAGGCTTCTATGCCCACAAGACCGGCCCCGCAGTTGGGCACTTTTTCTTTTCCCCGGGACAGCATATCATCGGCCAGGGAGGCGGGCAGAGATCCCACGGCAAAAAAGGGCAATGCCCCTGCTTCCAGGACCTTTGCGGCAAAATCCGGGTTGTCCGATATATTGGCCATGGGCCCCTGTATCAGGGGCAGGCGGGTGTTCTGGTTTCGGGCAAAGGCGGAATTTTCCGTCACCGGATCAAACCGGTCCACATAATCCAGATTTTTACCGATAACGGTGAAAAAATGCTGGATCATATCAGATAATGTATGGGATTCTTTTACAAAATTTCTGGCAAACAGGCCATCCTGGCCCATGTAGAAAAGCGACTGCACAAAGGGTGCATCCTTGCTGTCAATGGCAGTGATCTCTTCGGCTATACGCGCATACAGTTTTTCTTCGCCGTCTGTATGCCCACCGAAAACCACGGCCTGCTGTTTGAGCTCTTTGACAATTTTGGTACCCAGCTTGGCAAACACCCGGAACACCTGTTTGTCCTGGATGCTTATTTCCGTGGAATCCCCTTCATCCACCATGGTCAGGAGGTTTTTAAAGGCCGGGGAGACTGGTGCTTCATCTGCCAGCAGCACCTGGGTATCCATGACAAAACCAGCTGCACCTGCTGCCAGCATGCCGGCACCCGTGTACCGGCCGACTCCGCCATGGATGAACACCGGCCGGTCCTGATTTTTCAGATACCACTGCATGAGAATAAAAGAGGAATATTTTGATACCTGCCCTGCGGCTTCATTGCCTTTGAGTACCAGGGCATGGGGATCGGCTGCGGCAATGGTGTCCACAAGGCCGATATCCCGAATTTCCAGGAGCAGCTTTGTCTCCCCCAGGTCTGTCTTTCTGGGCAAAGGATCTGTTTTTGAAACCGGCACAACTACAAGATCCAGGTTGGAAAACGCCTTTTTCTCCAAGTCTTCCAGCAAAAGGGGATCAGGGGTTGAAAGACGCAGACCGAAACTGATGTTTTCTTTGGCCAGCAGTGCCGTTTTTGCCAGAATGTCCTCCCTGGTCAAAAATTCGGTATCAAACACAGGCAGGGCACCGGCTGCATAAACAGCGGTAAAATACGGAATATCAAATACTTTGACCGGGGTATAAATCATCAAAGGCAGTCTTGCGTGCAATACTCTTGTTATCATGGTGTATCTCCCTTTTGGCATCCTGATTTTCGCGGGATACTTTTTTTTGCATACGTGAACCTGAAATACTATATCAAGAATCATGCCACAAGGCATGGAAACAACAACAGTCTGAATTATAAAGGTTTTTTAATCAGGATTCTGATAAATTTCCGGGGGATACTGTTTTTTTATTGCATTTTATGAACATTGCCTGTACAAAAATCCCCATTATTACCCATGGAGATGGTTATGAAAAAAGCGGTATTGACACAAAAAGAGCGCCATTTTTTTAAAACCGTTTATAATGCTGCCTTTGCCAACCCTTTCAGTGATTTACGGGAGCGCCTGGACCAGAAAATTGCAGGGTTGTTCCCGTCAGCGGCCCGCAGGGAAAGCAAGGACATGTGTGTTCTGGAAGTGGACCGGCAGCTGCAGAAACTGGAACGTCAGAACAGGGGAAACATCAACCAGTATGCAGGAGAGGACCGGGAAATACTGCGGGTAGTGTATCTGTTTGATATTTTTCATAAATTCCGGGATCATTTTGACCAGTTGATTCAGGACCAGATAGCAGCCCAGAACGATCCTGTGCCGGTGAGATTCGTGGATGATGCCAGAGAGATGATGGTGGGAAAAGGCTTTTCTTTGGCCACCTTCTACCATTATTTTGCCCTGTCTTTTCAGCTGCGCCGGGCTTTTTACTTTATATCCAAAACCCTGGTGGGCAGCAGCCTGTGCATGAAGAAACTTAAAAAACATCTCTGGTACAATGTGTTTACCTATAACATTGAACTGTATGACCAGCACCTGTGGAACAAAATGGAGGATTTTTCCACCCTTTTGCTGGGGGAAACCGGGACAGGAAAAGGGACCGCAGCCAAGGCCATCGGCATGAGCGGGTTTATTCCCTTTGACGAAAAGCGCGGGTGTTTTTCTGAAAGTTTCACCCGGACCTTTTCCTCTCTGAACCTGTCCCAGTATCCGGAGACTCTTCTGGAATCAGAGCTGTTCGGCCACACCAAAGGGGCGTTCACAGGGGCGGTGGAAGATTACCAGGGGGTGCTGGACCGGTGCAGCCCCCACGGGGCTATCCTGCTGGATGAAATCGGGGAAATCCCCGGCCATGTGCAGGTCAAACTGCTGCGGGTCCTCCAGGAAAGAACATTCATACCGGTGGGGGCCCATGCGTCATCCCGTTTCAACGGCCGGGTCATTGCCGCCACCAACCGCCCAAAGCAGGAAATTATCGATGGCAACATCTTCAGAGAAGACTTCTACTACCGCCTGTGCTCGGATATTATCGAAGTCCCGCCGCTGCGGACCAGAATTCAGCAGCATCCTTCGGAACTGGATGACCTGCTGGATTTCACCATTCTGCGCTTGACCGGTATCCATGCAGCAAAAATTGTTTCCAAAGTCAAAAGGATTATTGACCGCCGCCTGGGGAACCATTACACCTGGCCGGGAAATGTCAGGGAACTGGAGCAGTGTGTCAGAAGTGTGCTGCTCAGGCGGGACTACCTGGGCAAACATGAGCAGGAAGACCCGTCTCTTACCCATTATCTGTGCCAGGGCATCCAGTCGCAAAATCTTCCGGTTACAGATCTTTTGTCTGGATACTGTACCCTTTTATACGACAATCTCGGCACCTATGAAAAAGTGGCCCAAAAAACCGGACTGGACAGAAGAACGGTTAAAAAACATATCATGAACCACAAAAAGGCCTGAGGAGATCCATGCTTTCTTTTCTTCCCCCTCCCCTTAAAGGGGCATTGTCATTTATGATATATCTCATAAACACCATTGTCCTCACTGTACCGCTGATCCTGTTATCCCTGTTTAAATTTGTCCTTCCCTTTCACCCTGTTAAGGTGATCCTGGACAGGATGCTCATGGCCATTGCAGGCCTGTGGATACACATCAATTCTGTGACCACTGATCTGTTCTGCCATATTGACTGGGATATCCGGGGACTTTCGCAGCTCAAACCTGCAGAATGGTATCTGGTACTTTCCAACCACCAGTCCTGGGTGGATATTCTGGTGCTTCAGAAAACGCTGCACAAAAAAGTTCCCATGCTCAAATTTTTTTTAAAAAAGGAATTGATCTGGGTGCCGTTTCTGGGACTTGCCTGGTGGGCCCTGGATTTTCCATTCATGAAGCGGTATTCCAAAGACTTTCTTGCAAAATATCCCCACCTCAGGGGCAGGGATCTTGAAAGCACAAAAAAAGCCTGTGAAAAATTCAGGCACATTCCGGTTTCCATCATGAATTTTGTGGAAGGGACACGGTATACCCCCCAAAAAGCACAAACGTCATCCTTTGCCCACCTGCTTACCCCCAAAGCCGGCGGTATTGCATTTGTTTTAGGGTCCATGGCGGAACATGTGAACAAAATCATCGATGTCACCATTGTTTATCCCGACAGAATCCCCAGTTTCTGGACATTTATATCCGGCAAAACCAAAAGAATTATCGTTGATTTTCAGGTAGTTGAGGTGGAATGGCAGCTGCAGGGGGATTATTTTAACGACCCGGATTTCAGGGACAGGTTCTGCCGGTGGCTGAACCAGCTCTGGCAGGAAAAAGACAATAGAATAAAACAGCTGCTGTCCTGAACCTCTGGTGTTTTAGAGGTTTGTCACCTGCAGTTCATAGATCTGATGAGATTCATCACTGCCTGCCTTCAGGACCTCCGTGATTTTTGCACGGCTGACCATGTCTTTGACCACCATTTCGCTTTGCTTTCCCTTGATCATGGTACCGGGCTGGATGCTGCCATCCACCCTGACAACAGGATTTCCAGGATTTTCCACTGACCATCTTGCCAGGTTCTTTTTCTCCTCAAGCAGATCCGTCAGCCCGGTATTGAGGGTTTTCAGCTGGTGCCCAATACCTTCTATGGATGCTTCAATGGATTCAGATTTTTCAAAGCTCTGGTCCAGCTCTTTTTCTGCATTTTGCGCATTGGTTTCAAACTGGGCAATCTGCTGCCGAAGATCAGCAATGGCCTCTTTTTGGTCCGGCTGTGACTGCAGGTCTTTGATTTCCTGATGCAGTCTGTCCTTGTCCAGCTGGGACCGGTCCTGGATATGGGCCAGCTTTGTGATATGTTTCTGGAGTTGTGCATTCTGTTCCTGTAACTGTGCCTGTTTTTCTTCCTGTGCCGCAATCTTGTCCCTGATTTCCTTGATCTTTGCCTGGATGTTTGCGGTTTCTTTTTCAAAAAACGCGTCATGCCCCACACGCACCATACAGGGGCTGGCAGTCTGTGTCCCGATATTTCTGGCCGTCATTCCCATTTTGGCGTTTATCTCCGAGGAAATGAGCTTGCCGCTTTCAATGATGCAGGAACCGGAACATGCAATGGTGGAATCAACAATCTCTTTGGCGATATGAATATTTCCCATGCAGATGATCTCAGATTTATGAACAAATTTGGCAGTAACATCCCCCCTGGCATAAATTGTGGCCTCGTTGATCCCGCCCTTGACAAGAATATTGCCCTCTGCGGTAACAACGCCCCCATCCAGTTCCACGCATGTGACATCATTGCCTTTGACCTCAAAACCCGCCTTGATACATCCGTTCACATTCACATTGCCGTCAAATTCGATATGGCCGGTTTCATAATCCACATCCCCTTCTGTGGCATATTCCTCATGGACAAATATCACCCCTGACAACGCAAACTTGGGAAATCCGGTGACATCAGCCAAAACCTTGAGACCGTCTTCGGACAATTTGGCCCCTTTGCCGAAGCGCAAAGGAATGTCATTGCCTGCCAAGGCGTCTATCTCATTGCCGAAAATGTTGTGCCCCTGCCGGGATTCCACCATGGGGGTTTTTTCAGCCAGAACAGTTCCAACCTGGACATGGGGGACACTGCCCCGCTGCTTGAAGTCAATATTCCCGTCAGCATCCAGTCCGCCAGCCCCGAGATAATCAATATTAAAGAAAAATTCCACTTTGGCATCTTTCCCCTGTATGGGGCGGATGCCTTTGGCCACCCGGAAAGCCTTGGTTTTGAATCCGCTGGACTGGATAAACCCATGCATCATTTCATCAGATACGATACCTGCCACAATACCTTTTTCAGCTAAAGCATCCCTGATTTCTGAAGCGGTGATGTCTGGATTGAATTCACGGGTTTTTGTTAAAAAAGCCCCCATATAATCCCCTGCCAGCTGCAGCCGGATGCCGTTGGCGATAATTTCAGGTTCCAGCATGTCAGGGGGGCCCTTTTTGGGGACAGCAGATTTTTCCGGCTCCTGCTCCGGTCCGGCCTGATCCGCTGCAGCTGCTTCCGGCCCTGCCGAATCTGATGCGATCGTGCCTGAACCTGGTTTGGGTTGCGCGGGTTTGTGTCTGCGCCTTTGGATTTTCAGAATTGCGTCCCGCTGACGTTCTGTCATCATGCACGATTCCACAAGCATGTCACCGATAAGGCGCGGCTTGATGCCGTTTTTTATATCAGTTTTCTGCTCTTCTAAAACCAGTTGCAAAACACTTTTATTGATAATCCCTTTTTGCACAGCTATGGCACCAAAATGAAATTCTTTTTTCCGTATGTCCAGAGCCCTGGCGGCCATGGACAGGCGCTGGATATTCTGGGCTGACACCAGTTCTCCGGAAAGCAGGTATTCCTTCAGGCAGGCTGCCGTATCTGTGGATTCTTTACACGCTGCCAGTGCTTTTTCAAGCTCCGCCTGGGTGATCAACTGGTTTTTTACAGCCAGAAGCCCGATAAGGGGGGTATCAAAATTTTGATCAGATGGATTTGCCATACCATTTCTCCTTAGTTTCAGCTCATCGCTGCCACCACGCCGGTCAAAAGAAAAGAGGATTCAATCAAAAATTCAACCTGGTTCCCGGACATCTGCTTTTTTTTTTCAAAGGAATGGATCAGCACAAGCATAAAAACAGGTACCAGTGCAAGCAGGGCTGCACTGGAAAGCGGTATGCCCGCCAGCCAGACACCCCCCTGCAGAACAATAACAGCCGTCAGAATATACCGGATCAAAACAAAACTTTTTTTCTCCCCCAGGAGAATGGGAAGGGTTTCCCTGCCTGCTATGCGGTCTCCCTGGATGGCCAGGATATCAAAAAAGGCTGTGCGGGCAAACACCAGACCTGCGGCAAAGAGAAATGCTGCTGCCATCCATGCCATGGGGCTGTTGTTGTCCACAGAGGGCAGGATACTGGTGACAATCCCCCAGGCCATGGTAATAAGGATGGTTTTGGAGCCTGGAATATCCTTTATCCGCCTTATGCGTTTTCTACAGATCCCCGCAGGAATGATCTTCAGGTTATATGCCAGCCCCAGCAGGCTCATGACCAGAAGGATAAAAAACGATATCACCCCTGTGGTAAAGGCAAGAAACAGGCCTGCCGTGCCAGAACCCAGGGCCAGTACTGCCATGGAAATGCGGTGTTTTTTGTAAAATGCGGCCCGGTCCGGCCGGTTGTAAGTATCTGATTTGATAGCAAATATATTGTTGAGTATCTGCATGGACAGTACATAGAGCATGGCAATGGCTGCGTGAACCAGTGTGTGGGGCAGTTTTTGCAGCACGGAACAGGCATAGGTGAGGCTTCCAGCACCCAGTGCCAGCAGCAGGTTGGTTTTCAGCAAAAAATCCTGTACCCTGGCCAGACCGCCTGTCAGGGGACGCTGGTGCTGGAGATGCCGGGCAACCCGTGCGCAGGTATCTGTGATAATCCAGTTGGGGGTGGATGCGCCGGCTGTGATGGCAATGGAACGGGTGTCTGCCAGGGCATGAAAATCGATTTCAGATACATCTTCAATATGGGTGGT
>JAZBPL010000058.1:0-24834 GCA_036351635.1 Desulfotignum sp. | reverse complement strand
GCCTTGATGGTACCGGTGAGCACATCAGCAGACGGCCGCTGGGTGGCGATGATGATATGCATGCCGGCAGCCCTTGCCATCTGGGCCAGACGGGTCAAGGCAAACTCCACATCCTTGGATGCCACCATCATCAAATCGGAAAGCTCATCAACAATCACCACAATATAGGGCAGGGTCTCCAGCAGGAACTGGTCTGGACCGCTGTCATCATCGCTGCCGGCAGCCGAACCGGCCTGGACCCCGCTGTTTTTTTCCTTGACCATCTCATTGTACTGGGCCAGGTTCCGCAGCCCGTTTTCCTCTAAAAGCGCATACCGCCGCTCCATCTCTTTCACTGCCCAGAAAAGGGCATTGGTGGCTTTTTTCATGTCCGTCACCACCGGGGAAATAAGGTGGGGGATATCATTGTACACCGACAATTCAATGCGTTTGGGGTCGATCATCACAAATTTGACATCCTCCGGGGTGGCCTTGTATAAAAGGCTGATGATCATGGCATTGAGTCCCACACTCTTGCCGGTCCCGGTGGCCCCGGCAATGAGCAGATGGGGCATCCGGTCCATACTGGTGACCACCGGCCGGCCCATGAGATCTTTTCCCAGACCCAGGGTGAGCACGGATTCAGAATCGATAAACTCTCTGGAAGCTATCATCTCCCGCAGGTTCACCATTTCCCGTTCATCATTGGGAATCTCGATGCCCACCACATCCCGGCCGGGAATCGGGGCCACAATGCGGATGCTCACCGCACTCAGGGCCAGGGCCAGATCATCGGAAAGGCCGGTGATTTTAGACAGTTTTATACCCGGAGCCGGCCGGTATTCAAAGGTGGTGATAACCGGGCCGGGCAGAATCTCCACCACCTCTCCTTTAACATTGAAATCATTGAGTTTGGTTTCCAGTATCCGGGCTTTTTTCTGCAGCTTGTCTGTATCGATTTCCCGCCTGACTTTGATTTTCTCGTCCAGAAAACGCAAAGGGGGCAGTTTGAAGGCTTCTGCCTCCCTGATGTCTTCCAGCACCTTATCTGTGGCATATTCTGTATCATCAAGGTCAGGGGCTACAATGGTGGGAGCAGACATTTCTTCTAAAAAAGTGGTTTGGTCCTGCTCTGCATCAGATGAACCAGGACCGGAAAAATCAGCATTGGATGCAGCCTGCCTGTTATTCTGCCACACAGCAGGCAGGGTGTTGTGCGCCATTTCAGGTGAAATATCCATGATGTCAGGTGTTTTTCGGGCAGCCTGACGCCTGGCTTTCCACTGGCCGGCCAGCTGATTCAGATAGTCCATGCCTTCTTTGCATTCTGCAATTATGGCTGTCTTGAGATCCAGGATCTTTTTTTTAACAAACAGCACCAGGCTCACCATGGAAATGCCGGTGGCAAGAATAAAGCCGATGATGGAAAAAAACACGAGAATGATGATACATCCGGCAATATTGGCATATGTGAGAAGAAAAGTGGTAACCGCCGTACCCAGAAATCCGCCTGCCGGCACCAGGGTGGTGGAAAACGCATAGGCATCCTTGAACAGAAAAAATCCGGCCCCTGTGCACACCATGAGAATCATCCCCCCTGCAAAGGTCAGCCAGATGATTTTTGCAGATTTTTCCTTAACATACCACAGGGTGAAAAGCGCAAGAATCACCGGTACCCAGAAAGCACCAACACCAAACAAAAAAATGAAAAACCCCGCCACATGGGCACCCAGCAGACCAAACTGGTTGTGGATGGTATCGGGAACTGCAAAAACATCATGCCCCAGTGCCGGATCCTGGGCATGAAAGGAAAAAAGGCTGACAGCTGTCAGGATAATCAGAAAAACCAGCACCAGGGAGGTCAGTTCTTTTCTCATACTTCAATAATTATCGGCACAATAAGGGGCCTGCGGTTGATGGTATAGGCAAAGTACTGTTTCAAGGCCTTTTTGAGGCGGGTTCTGATCAATTCCACCCGGGAGTCGCTTCCCGCCTCAATCTCTTCCACAATTTCAAGAATGACACACTGGGCATCATCCACCAGGTGACCGGTGGCTGAATCAAACACAAACCCCTTGGAAATCAGTTCCGGGCCGTACAGGACCACACCGGTTTCCTCGTCAATAATCATGGTCACCACCACAAGCCCGCCTTCGGAAAGCTCCCGGCGCTCCTTGAGCACGCTTCTGCCCACATCTCCGATGCCTTTGCCGTCCACCAGCACACGGCCTGTCTGGACCTGGCCATTGATTCTGCCCCCGGTGTCATCAAAGGCAATCACCCTGCCATCCTCGGCAACAAGCACATTTTCCCGTGGCAGTCCCATTTTTTCCGCCAGCCTGGCATGGACCACCAGATGCCTGTATTCCCCATGAATCGGAATAAAATACCTGGGCTTGGTCAGGGTGAGCATGAGCTTGAGCTCTTCCTGGTGGGCGTGTCCTGAGGCGTGAACTTCCGCTGCCTTGGAATAGATCACATCCGCACCCCTGCGGTAAAGTTTGTTGATGATATTGGCAATGGCTTTTTCATTGCCCGGAATATGCTTGGAAGAAAGGATAACACTGTCTCCCTTTTTGATTCTGATGTGTTTGTGCAGCCCGGACGCCATGCGGACCAGGGCGGACATGGGCTCTCCCTGGCTGCCGGTGGTAATGATCAGCACACTGGAATCGGGCAGGTTGTGGATCTGTTTGATATCAACAATTGTGTCCGGCGGACAGGAGATGTGGCCGAGTTTGTCAGCCACGGCAATGTTCTGCTCCATGGACCTGCCGTTGAACACCACCTTTCGCCCGTTTTTGACAGCGATATCGATGACCTGCTGGATCCGGAATACATTGGAGGCAAACAGGGTCACGATCACCCGTCCCTGGGCGGCAAAAATCACCTTTCCCAGATTTTTTGCCACCTCCTGTTCAGACATGGTATAGCCTTCCACCTCCACATTGGTGGAGTCGGACAACAGAGCGAGAACACCCTTTTCTCCATACCTGGCAAAAGAGGACAGGTCGGTGTTTTTCATGGGATCGGTATTGTGGCTGATGCGGAAATCTCCGGTATGGATCACCACCCCCTCCGGCGTCTGGATGGCAAGCCCCACACCGTCGATGGTGGAATGGCTCACCCGGATGAATTCAATGACAAAGGGATCCATGGTCAGGGTCTCTCCGGGACTGACAAGGTTGAGATCCACATGGGCATTGAGTTCAAATTCCACCAGTTTGTTCCTGACGATCCCTAAGGTAAAGGCGGTGCCGTAAACCGGTATCCGGATTTCCCGCAACAGATAGGGCAGTGCCCCGATATGGTCTTCATGGGCATGGGTGAGGATGATGCCGTGAATCTTTTGCCGGTTTTCCCGGATATAGTTCATTGCCGGTATAACGATATCCACGCCCAGCATATAGTCTTCCGGGAACATGAGGCCGGCATCTATGATGAACATGACATCTTCATATTCCACCACCATCATGTTCAGGCCGATTTCTCCCAGGCCCCCCAGCGGTATTACTTTCAGCATGATTTTTCCAAAACTACACTCATATGCGGATGGCCAGCATTTCCAGGATAGCATCGGCCTGGTCCATCAACCAGCTGCGCTGCTTTTTTGTGGCATAGGCCATACAATCGCACCGAATATTTTTTTTTGTTCTGACCAGCAGTTCACAGGCCAGATAGGTTTGTTCCAGTTTCAAGGCAAACACGTGGGGCGCGCAGTCCCGGTGATCTGCCTGCAAAGGTGTCAGCAGTGGCGTTTCCAGGACCAGCCAGTAGATACCGACAATACCGGCAGCTTCGGTGTGCCGGTCCAGGTACTCTTTGAGCTGCAGATAATCTTCCGGGCGCAGTCCGTCTATGACATATTGTTTCATAACACAAGATAGATACCACAGATCCCCCGGCCGTTGCAACGGGTTTGTCAGATGGCGCAGGGCCACCCCATGGAAAAAGCCATGCAGCAAAGGGTGTAATCAGGAAGGGACCGACCGTCTGTGCAGCGCCAGAAAATTGCCCGTCATCACCAGGAAAAGCCCGGCAATGGCGGAAAGGCTCCAGACATACCCTTCAAAAAAAGTGGAGATGACCAGGGCCACCACCGGTACCACCATGATGCTGTAAGAGGCTTTGTCAGCACCAATGGAACTGATGAGGGTCAGATAGCTTGTGAATGCAATGATGGAACCGAAAACCGCCAGGTATACCAGGGAGGTGACATAGGGCAGGGTAAAAGAAAAGGCAAAATCCTTGCCAAGCCCCAGGGCAAGAATCGCCAGGGCCAGGGCCCCGTATCCCATGCCGAATGCATTGGCCTGGAGTACCGGAATGTTGTTTTTGGAATTTCTGGCAGAGGTGATATTACCAAAAGATGCCAGCAGCACACTGGCAAAACCAAAGGCTATGCCCATAAGGCTTTTGTCAGTAAAATCAAAGGATTCAATTTCATGCATGAAGATCAAGCCGATCCCCAGGATGCCAAAAACCGCGCCGAACACCATTTTCTTGTCCACCGGTGTGCCCAGGAAAAAGGCACCGTTGGCAATATTCATAAACACAATGGATGAAAACAATACCGCCACAAGGCCGGAGGTCAAATACACCTCTGCCACATACACCAGCCAGTAATTTACCGAAAACAAAAGCAATCCCAGCAAAGCCATGAACGTATGCTCTTTTGCGGAAAATTTCAGGGAAAGTCCGCGTATTCTGCAGAACAAAATCAGGAGCACTGCAGACAGGGCAAACCGGTACACCACAGATACCATTG
Organism: Desulfotignum sp.; assembly: GCA_036351635.1. GTDB lineage: Bacteria > Desulfobacterota > Desulfobacteria > Desulfobacterales > Desulfobacteraceae > Desulfotignum. Next base: position 20,087 of record JAZBPL010000058.1, on the reverse strand, counting down.
GGTCCACTGCACCCAGTTGAAACTTTATACCGATCCAGGTGGATCCCCAGATGATGATGGTCACCACATAGAGCAGGCTGTTTTTCATGGACATTGTTCTTTTCCTGACATATCCCTGCGTTATTTTCCAGGCATATCCCTATCAGGATAAGGCCATACCGCTCCCGCCCGGGAAGGATGTTTTAAAAAAAGCGTGTGAACAATCCCTGCATAACAAACCACACAAGAGGGATAAAAATTGCCGGCAGCAGATTGCCCACCTTGATCTTTTTTTCCCGGAGCATGTTCATGCCGATACCCAGGATCAAAAGACCGCCCACCCCGGACATCTGGGACACAACCGCAGGCACCAGCAGCGGTTTGAGCACTGATGCCAGCAGGGTGATGGCTCCCTGGTAGACAAGTACCGGAACAGCGGAGAACACCACCCCGATTCCCAGAGAGGAGCTTAAAATGATACTCACAATGCCATCCAGGCAGGATTTGGCAAACAAGGTGGCGTGATTGCCGGACAACCCGCTTTCAAGTGCCCCGACAATGGCCATGGACCCCACGCAATACATCAGGGATGCAGTGACAAATCCCTGGGCAAACCCGCCGGACCCTTTTGAAAATTTTTGTCCCAGATATTTTCCCAGCCGGTCCAGCCAGTCCTCAATGCCGATCCATTCCCCCACCAGGGCACCGGTTGCCAAAGAGATGATGACCACCAGCAGATCATCTGTGACCATGGCGGTTTTAAGACCCACCAGGAGCACAGCCAGTCCTATGCCCTGCATCACAGTCTTGTTGTAGCGCTCTGGAATGCCGTTTTTAAACAAAAGGCCCACCATGCTGCCGGCGATAATGGCCAGGCAGTTGACTATGGTTCCCAGCATGGTAATTACAGAAACCTTTCCCTGATATAGTCAACCCCATTGCAAAACAATTGGAGGCCGGGTGTGTCCCGGGTATCAAAAGGTTTTCCCAGGCGCTTTTGCATTACTTTGTGCCTGGTCCAGTCCGGATGGTTGGTCACATGATTGTAGGCTTCAGGATGGGGCATGAGCCCGAACACTTTTCCTGTGGGATCACAGATACCGGCTATGTCCTGTACTGACCCGTTGGGATTCAAAGGAAACACCCCTTCGGCCGGGTGTGCATTTTCATCTGCATACTGGAACACCACCTGGCGGCCGGCTTGTAAAGCGGAAAGCACATCCGGGTCTGCAATGAATTTTCCTTCCCCGTGCCGGATGGGAAAATCTGCCTTTTGCATGCCGCTTGTGAACACACACGGACTTTTGGGGTCAGCTGTCAGATGCACCCACTGGTCCCTGAAGCTGCCGCAGTCATTATAGGTGATGGCCACCGAGCGTCTGGTATAGTCTTTGTCCAGTCCGGGCAGAAGCCCCAGGTTCACCAGGGCCTGGAATCCATTGCAGATACCGATGATAAGTTTGCCTTCTGCCACAAAGGACAGCAGATCCTCTCCGATGTGGTTTTTGAGCTTCACTGCCTGGATCACCCCGGCCCCATGGTCATCCCCCCAGGAAAACCCGCCGCCAAACGCCAGGATATGAAAATCTGTGAGCCTGACTTTTCCGGCAATCACAGCATTGATATGCACCCTGTGGGATTGGGCCCCCGCAAGTTCAAAGGCCAGGGCGGTTTCATTGTCACAGTTCAGTCCGAAACCGGTTAGAATCAATGCCTTCGCCTGTCTCATAACATGTCTCCAAAGGGTTTGTTAAAGGCATCGGCCAGGGTTTGACCGCACAGGTCCACAATGGTATCTCCCTGGATGCCTTTTATTTTCAGGCTGTCATTTTCTGTTGTCACCGTGCCCACGCGGCGAACGGCCAGACCCCTGCACAGCTTTTCAAACACCGGGGCCTGTTCCGGCGCAAGCGTTAAAATAAACCGGCCGGCAGATTCAGAAAAAAGCAATACCTCGTCCGGCAGGTCTTGTCCATCAGAAGGCACTTGTGACAGATCGATCTCCATGCCAAGCCCTCCGGCCATGGCCATAAGTGCCAGGTGGACCCCCATTCCCCCCCGGGCAACCCCGTGGCAGGATGCCGGGATTTCCAGGTGGATGGCTTTTTCCACGGCTTTGTACAAAATTTTGCCGGCGGCAAAATTCACCTGGGGAACATTTCGTCCTGTCTTGCCGAACATGTCATAGTATTCCGAAGCCCCCAGTTCATTTCCCGTGATGCCGGCCACATAGATATAATCCCCGGCTGCCTTGGGATCCAGGGTCTGGCAGCGCACCACATCCCCAATCACGGATGTGGCGGAAAACTGCACCGTTTCCAGGGCCGACACCTTGACGCGCTCTCCGAATGCCCCTTCCAGGTGGCCGTCCACATACATGGAGTCCTTGCCGGACAATAACGGAATCTCATAGGCCACACAGGCATCTTTCAGTGCACGGCAGGCCCTTACCAGCTGGGCCGCCTTAAAGGTGCCGTCAGGATTGGTACGGGCGTCATACGCAATGTTGGGCCAGCAGAAATTATCCACCCCACCGATATGGGAAAAACTGCCACCCACGGCAATCAGCCGGCGGACTGCTTCATCAATGGTGCAGGTCATCATATGGTAGGCATCAATTTTTGCATACCAGGGCAGCAGGGTCTGGGAAAAAGCCAGGCCTTTTTCGCTGGTGAGCACCGGCCGTGTAACAGACGCATCAGAAGGGATATTGCGGTTCACCCCCACCAGGGGTTTGATGACCGAACCACCCTGGACTTCATGGTCATACTGGCGGATGATCCATTCCTTGGAACAGATATTGGGCCGCGCCAGCATGGCGGTCATCAGGGCATTGAAATCTTTGGGGGCACGGATCACCGGTTCAAAAAGCCCCCGGGTTTCAGGCGGCAGCCAGACAGCATCAAATTCCCAGGCGGGAAATCCCTTGTCCAGAAGATCCATGTCCACATAGGCACAAGTTTTTTCTTTGTATGTGATGTGCAGTTTGCCGGAGTCGGTATATTCACCGATCACCGTGCTTTCCACCCCGTGTTCGTCCGACAGTGCCATGAAACGGTCCAGGTCTGACGGTCTAACAGCAATGGTCATGCGCTCCTGGGATTCAGACACCCAGATTTCCCACATATCCAGGCCTTCATATTTCAAGGGCACCCTGTCCAGATGCACCAGACACCCGTTGGATATCATGGCGGATTCCCCGATGGAGGAAGACAGCCCGCCCCCGCCGTTATCGGTAATAAACTGGATAAGGCCTTCATCCCGGCACACCAGAAGAAAATCATGCATTTTTTTCTGGGTATAGGGGTCTCCAATCTGTACATGGCCGGCCGGGGTGTTTTCTGAATAACTTTCCGAGGAGGCGGTCACCCCGTGGATACCGTCTTTGCCCACCCGGCCGCCGCTCATGATGATCAGGTCCCCGGGTGAGGTTTTCTTTTCATGGCTGGGTCTGCCCGCAACCTGTTTGGGCATGATGCCCAGGGCTGTTACAAACACCAGGCTTTTGCCCATGTAACCCGGATCAAACAGGGTCTGGCCGAAGGTGGTGGGAACCCCGCTCTTGTTGCCCCCGTCCTTGACCCCTTCGACCACCCCGTCCAGCAGACGTCTGGGGTGCAGGGGCGGTTTCAGGGGGCCGTCATAGGTGATATCCCCCACGCAGAAACCGAAACTGCCCATGAACAGTCTGGATCCCAGACCTGTTCCCATGGGGTCTCTGTATACGCCAACAATGCCGGTGATGGCCCCGCCATAGGCTTCCATGTTGGATGGGGAGTTATGGGTTTCACCGGTAACCACATAATTGTTTTGTTCGTCAAACTCCCCTACACCGGCATTGTCCCAGAGCACGGAGACCACCCAGTCCTTTTTTTCCTTCAAGGCCAGGGTGGGCTGCTGGATATAAGTCTTGAACAAAGAATTTTCAATGGTCTTCTCGCCGGACAGCACATCCGTGTAGCGAAAGATACCATTGAAGGTATTGTGGTTGCAATGATCGCTTCTTGCCTGGGAGATATATTCCAGTTCCACATCCGTGGGTTTGGACAACCCCATTTTGCGCCGCTGTGCCAGAATATCAGGATCCAGAAAATAGTTTCTGATAATGGGAATATCCCTGGCATTCAGGGCAAGATTACGCTGGTCACTGATCTGTGAAAGGGTCTGGTCTGAATCAATGTCAATAAAATCAAAACAGGGGGTGTGGTCCAAAATCACCCGGGCCGGTTTGACATCAGCCCCTTTTCCCGGATCCCACTGATCCCTGGAAAAAATTTTATAGCGCTGGATAATGGGATTGGACAGCAGCTCCTGTGCTATTTTTTCCACATCCTGGCGGGACAGATCCGCCCCTTTCAGGCAATAGCGCCGGGAGGTATAAATCCCTTCATCCGGCCTGAACGGCCTGCCCAGCAGATCGGCAGCAGCCTCCAGGGCAGTGTCGCCGGGATTGTCTTTTACCCCGGGCCTGAACCCGATCCAGATACACCAGTCAAAAGCGATATCCAGAGGCGCCAGAGAAGATATCTGGGTCACCGGATTGGTGAAAATCTCTTTTTGCAGCCGCACAAGGTCATCATTGGTAAGGTCTGCCTCAATGGTCACCAAATGGACACTGCGCGCCGACTCAACAGGGATACAAAAATAGGTACCGGCTTTTTTGACGAGGGCAGAAGCTTCTGCATCCCGCAGCTCCTGTTTTAATGCTGTTTCAATAGTATACATCATCTTATTCACCACTGAAAATCCGTAAAATGTCATTGTAAAAAACAAAGACCATCAGTGCCACCAGAATGGCTGCCCCGAACTGGATCATTTTTTCCCGCAGTTTTTCGCTCACCTTTTTTCTGGTCACCGCTTCAATGCCGAAAAACACAAGATGTCCCCCGTCCAGAACCGGTATGGGAAACAGATTGATGATCCCGAGATTGACGGACAACAGGGCAATGAACCAGGCAAAATTCACTGCCCCGGCTTTGGCCTGCTCCCCGGCCATCTGAGCGATCATGATGGGGCCTCCCAGGTTGTCCGCAGACAGGCTGCCGGAGATCATTTTGCCCACAGAAACAATGGTCAGTTTCACCAGTCCGGCTGTATCGGAAATAGACCGGCCCATGGCCTGAAACGGATTCAGGGATTTGTGGAACACATCTCCGGTGCTTTTGATGCCGATGACATACCGGTCCACGGTTTCCTGGAACACATTTTCCGCCTGGCTTTTTTTGGGGGTAACAGACAGGCGTACAGGCCGGCCCTCCCGGTTCACCTGGATCTGCATGGCCTGACCCCGGGAGGTGGTGACTATCCGGGTAATATCTTCAAATGACCGGATCTGTTTTCCGTCAATGGTTTGGATGACATCACCAGGCATAAGTCCTGCCTGCTGTGCCGGGGTGTTGTCCAGCACCTCGCCGATGACAGGTTTTGCCAGATAAATGCCTGAAAACTGGTACAGCACATAAAAGATAAAAATGGCCAGCAAAAAATTAAATATGGGTCCGGCAGCCACAATCAGGCTTTTCTGGGACAACGGTTTGTGGGAAAATGAAACAGGCATATCCTGTGGATCCAGGGGCTTTCCAGGTTCTTCTCCCACCATTTTCACATATCCCCCCAGGGGAATGGCAGAAATACAGTACTCGGTGCGGCCATGTTTTTTTTTAAATATTTTTGGACCAAACCCCAGGGAAAACACATCCACGCCCACCTTGAAAAATCTGGCAGCCAGAAAATGGCCCAGTTCATGGATGAACACCAGCACACCAATAACAATAACAAATGCAACAGCAGAATGACCCACTCTTACCTCTCTTGTTTTATATAAGGGATTCGGCTTTTGCCCGGGCCCATTGATCGGCTTCAATAATACCTGAAAGATCTGGATTGTCAATGCAGGTATGGCAGGCCATGGTGGCGGAAATAATGCGGAAAATATCCACAAATCCCATGCGCCTGTCTAAAAATGCCTGGACAGCCACCTCATTGGCCGCGTTCATCACCGCGGGCAGGCTGCCTTTCTGCCTGCAGGCTTCCCGGGCCAGTTCCAGGGAAGGAAACCGCCCGGTATCCGGCGCATGGAAGGTCAAAGACTGAATTTGTGCAAAATCGGGAAATCCCATGTCCAGATCCAGGCGGTCCGGAAGGGAGAGGGCAAAAGCGATAGCCTGTTTCATGTCCGGCACCCCCATCTGGGCCATGACAGACCCGTCACGGTATCCCACCATGGAATGCACAATGCTCTGGGGATGAATCAGTACCTGGACGTTTTCATGGCAGATGTCAAACAGATGGACCGCCTCAATGAGTTCCAGGCCCTTGTTCATGAGGGTGGCGGAATCAATGGATATCTTTTCCCCCATGGACCAGTTGGGATGGTTCAGTGCATCTTCTCTGGTGATACGCGCAAAGGCTTCTTTCGGGGTATTTCTGAAGGGACCGCCTGAGGCGGTGAGAAAAATCTCTTTCACATCCCGCATCTGGTTGCCCATGATGCTTTGGAAAATGGCTGAATGTTCGCTGTCCACTGGAAGAATGGATACCTTTTTCTCCCTGGCCCTGGCCATGACAATATCTCCGGCCATCACCAGGGTTTCCTTGTTGGCAAGGGCAATTTCCTTTTCTGCATCAATGGCGGCCAGGGCCGGCCCCAGGCCGGCAGAGCCCACCATGGCCAGCAGAACAGTGTCAGTGGCATCCCAGGCAGCTGCCTGGACATACCCGGACTCACCGAACAGAATATCCGGCCGGCAGGGTCCTGTGAGCATGCCGGCCAGTTCCCGGGCCTTGTCCGCATCCAGTACCGCCACCATATCCGGTGTAAATTCCGCAATCTGGCGGCAGAGCAGCGGCAGGTTGTTGGCAGCTGTCAGGGCCTTGACCTGAAATCGGTCTGGATGCATTCTGACGATATCAAGTGCAGAGGTGCCGATGGACCCTGTGGCCCCCAGAATGGAAAGACACTTCATACCGCCACCATAAGATATCCGAACAATACGGGAATGGCCAGCAGAAGCCCGTCAATCCGGTCCAGCATACCGCCGTGTCCCGGCAGGATGCGGCCGGAATCCTTGATGCTGGAACTCCGTTTCATGGCGGATTCAAACAGATCCCCGATCTGGCCTGCAACGGCAATGAGAAAGGAACAAGGCAGCATCACCAGCACCAGTTTTGTCCAGCCAAAAAATATCAGGATGCACACCACACCTGCGGTCATGGCTGCTGCGACACCTCCCAGGGAACCTTCAATGGTTTTATTGGGGCTGATATGGGGGGACAGTTTGTGTTTCCCGAAAAATGTGCCTGTGTAGAATGCACCGGTATCATTGATAAAGCACACAATCAGCAGCCAGAAAATCCAGAACACCCCGTCCGGCATATTTCTCACAAACAAAAGAAGAGACAGAGAAAAAGGAATGTAGACAATGCCCAGAACCTGTTTGGCAATGATATCAAACACATGGGCCTGGGACGCAAAACGGAACAGAACAAACACGGACAAAAGAATAAAGTTCAGGGCAAAGGCAAGAAACATGAAGGCCCAGGAACCGGCACCTGCACCTGCCACCAGAAAAAAACAGGTAATATAGGAAATAGCCTTTATTGCCTGAGAAACAGGGCCGTCATCCTGGCTGAAAATGATGCGCAGGTATTCCCTGATGGCACAGGCGGCCACTGTAAAAACCAGGGCCGCCAGAAGTGTGGGGGTGCCTTTGATCAGAATCCATAAGATCAACGGCGCCAAAATTATTGTGGTTATCCATCGCTGGGCATGCTGCATTCCACTCTACCGAACCGTCGGTCCCTTTTCTGATAACTGTTTAAAATCTCGATAAATTCATCCCTGGTAAAATCCGGCCACAGGGTATGGGTGACAAATATTTCCGCATACGCAGACTGCCAGAGCAGAAAATTGGAGAGCCGGAACTCCCCTGACGTCCTGATGACCAAATCCGGATCCGGCATATTGCCGGTGTACAGATGCGCTGCCACAGTTTTTTCACAGATGTCTTCAGCTGTAAGTTCTCCTGCAGTAATTTTTTTGGCCATTGCCCGGACAGCATTGGTTATTTCCTGACGGCTGCCGTAACTCAAGGCCAGGTTCAGTGTCATCCCATGGTTGTTTCTGGTTGCGTGTATGGTTTCCAGGGCATGATTTCGCACCTCTTCAGGCAGTTTTTCCATCTGGCCCAGCACCTGCAGACAGATGTCTTTTTCCTGCAAATCCTGCCGTTCTGACACCAGAAACTTTTTCAGCAGCTGCATGAGTGCCAGCACTTCAGTTTTGGGCCTGGCCCAGTTTTCAGTGGAAAACGCATACAGGGTCAGGTATGCAATTCCCAGCTCCCTTGCGGCAGACACAACGGTTCTGACAGTTTTAGACCCCTTTTCATGGCCGTTGATCCGGTTCATGAACCGTTTTTTTGCCCATCTGCCGTTGCCGTCCATGATAATGGCCACATGAACCGGCAGCTTGTCCGGATCAAGACCCGATGTGGTTAATGCATCAGACTTCAAGGATCTCTTTTTCTTTTTGGGCAAAAATATCATCCAGCCGCTGAATGTATTCGTCTGTCAGGTCCTGGACGATTTTCTGACCCTTGAAGCTGTCATCTTCAGAGATATCCCCATCCTTCTGGAGATCCTTGAGCATTTCATTGGAGTCTCTGCGGATATTGCGAATGGCCACTTTATGCTCTTCACAGATTTTTGACACATTTTTGGCAATCTCTTTTCTGCGTTCCTCTGTCAACGGCGGGATGGAAATCCGGATCAATTTACCGTCATTGGACGGTGTCAACCCGAGATTGGCCTTGTGGATAGCTTTTTCAACCGCATTTATCACACTGATATCCCAGGGTTTCACCGTAATCAACCGGCTTTCAGGTATGGATATGGTGGACATCTGGGGCAGCGGGGTCTGGGTGCCGTAGTAATCAACCTTCACATTGTCCAGCATTGTCTGGGATGCCCTTCCGGTACGGACTTTTGCCATTTCCTTGACAAAAACCTTTTCGGTTTTTCCCATCCTGTCTCTGGTTTCTTCTATCACTTCATCAATCATCACGACCCATCCTTAGAAATAGAAATTAAAGCGCCACAGCCGGAATCAGGCCGAAATACCGGGATTCTGCTGCCTGCACCCGGCCTTATTGTCCCGGTCTCTGGCTATTTGTTGTATATCCGGGTACCGACATCTTCTCCCATGACCGCTCTGCGGATGTTATCCGCCTTGTGGAGATCAAACACCTGAAGGGGCAGATCATGTTCCATGGCAAGAGAGATGGCCGTCATGTCCATGACATGCAGCTGTTTTTCAATCACCCGCATATAGGACAATGCATCAAACATCACCGCATCTTCATGGACCACCGGGTCTTTGTCGTAGACCCCATCAACCTGGGTCGCCTTGAACAGGATCTGGGCACGAATTTCATGGGCCCTGAGGACGGCTGCCGTATCCGTAGTAAAATAGGGATTTCCCGTACCAGCAGCAAAAATCACAACCCGGCCCTTTTCAAGGTGGCGGATGGCTTTTCTCCGAATAAAGGGTTCGGCAATCTGGTCCATGCGTATGGCAGACTGCACCCGTGTGGGAACATCGCGTTTTTCAAGGGCATCACACAAAGCAAGGGAGTTGATCACCGTGGCAAGCATGCCCATGTTATCGGCAGAGCTTCTGTCCATGCCTGCGGAACTGCCGGCAACACCCCTGAAGATGTTTCCGCCCCCCACCACAATGCTGATCTCAACATTCAGGCGGGCCACCTTGGCAACCTCTTCCGCCACATAGTGAATCATCTCCGGTGTGATGCCAAAGCCCTGATTTCCCATCAGGGCTTCCCCGCTCAGTTTGATCAGAATCCGTTTAAACTCAGGCAGGTTGTCCAAGCTATTATTCTCCTATCTGGAAGCGTGCAAATCTCTTGATCTGGATATTTTCACCAATCTTGCCGATGGTTTCCTTTACAACATCTTCAATGGATTTCTGGGGATCCTTGACATACTGCTGGCTCATGAGGCAGACTTCTTTGTAGAATTTTTCCACCTTGCCATCCACAATTTTGTCAATGATGTTTTCAGGCTTGCCCTCTTCCAGCATCTGGGCACGGAAAATTTCCCGCTCTTTTTCCACCACGCTTTTGTCCACATCATCCGGGGTCAGTCCGGCAGGATTTGCTGCAGCAATATGCATGGCAATGTTCTTGGCAAAGGCGAGAAAATCCTCTGTTTTTGCCACAAAATCTGACTCACAATTGACTTCCACCAGCACACCGAGTTTGGCACCTGTATGGATATAGGAATAGACAACCCCTTCTGAAGTGGACCGCCCGGCACGTTTGGCAGCCTTGGCCAGGCCTTTTTTACGTAAAAGCTCGATGGCTTTTTCCATGTTGCCGTCAGCTTCGGCAAGCACCCGTTTACAATCCATTATACCCGAACCCGTGGCTTCCCGGAGTTCCTTTACCATTGCTGCGGAAATATCAGCCATTTTATACTTGCTCCTAAATTTATGTTATTCAGTTTCAATCGTTTCTTCAACTGGTTCAACCGGCGTGACTTTCCGTTTGATCTTTTCCACAACAGGCCCGTCACTGCCGTCTGACACCACCTCAATGGCAACTTTCTGATCACCTGTGTCTGTGTCTTCTTTCTTATCGCCGTCTTCTCTGGCCTGCATCTTTTCTTCATAGATCTGGCGGCCTTCAATGCAGGCTTCTGCAATACGGGAGGTAAACAGGCGGATGGATCTGATGGCGTCATCATTGCCGGGAATCACATAATCAATATCATCCGGATCACAATTGGTATCCACCACCGCCACAATGGGAATGCCAAGCCGCTTGCCTTCTTTTACGGCAATGGCTTCATTTTTGGGATCAATGATGAAAATGGCGGAAGGGAGCCTTTTCATGTTGCTGATGCCGCCGATGGCAAATTCCAGTTTCTCTTTTTCCTTGAGCATTTTTGACTGTTCTTTTTTGGGATAATTTTCAAGGGTTCCGTCATTTTCAATGGAATTGAGAAAGTGAAACCGGGTGATGTTGTTTTTAATGGTCTGAAAATTGGTCAGCATGCCGCCCAGCCACCTGTTTTCAACATAAAACATCTCCGCCCTGTTGGCTTCTTCATAAATCGCTTCTGATGCCTGTTTTTTTGTACCCACAAACAGAACATCTTTGCCTTCAGCTGCAATGCCCTTGATAAAATCATGGGCCTGCTTGAACAGTTTGACCGTCTGCTGCAGATCAATGATGTAAATGCCGTTCCTGGCCCCGAAAATATATTTTTTCATTTTGGGGTTCCAGCGTTTGGTCTGGTGTCCGAAATGCACACCTGCTTCCAAAAGTTCTCTGATCGTAATGTAAGCCATGTGTTCTCCAAATTCTTCTTCTAATGGTTTTGGTGTCCTTCACCCATTTCATTCCCGGAAATCAACTCTTTTACAAGCACCGGATCCCAGGTCCATGGATGTGCGTTTTGGTAGTATCTACAAATCCTATCATTTATATCAAAAACCAGGCGATTAATCAATTTTTTTTTTAAGGTGCACCACCCGGTCATGACCGGCCAGGTCTTTGATGCATGCAAATGTGTCATATCCTGCACAAATTTTTGCAAACGCCATGACGTCTGACTTCTGGTCATACCCGATTTCCACAAGCAGGTCTCCGCCGGGTACAAGATAATCACAGGCAGATGCCAGAATTTTCCGGATACAACCCAGGCCGTCCGGCCCGCCGTCAAGAGCTGACACCGGTTCGTGATTTTTTATTTCCGGCGCCAGACCGGTGATGGATGTGGTGGGGATATAAGGCGGGTTGGACACAATGGTATCAAAAACAGGACAGGGCGTGATGGGATCAAACCAGGATCCCCGGAAAAAAAAGATGTTAGCCGTTTTTTCCCGGCAGGCATTTTTCCGGGCTGTGTCCAGGGAGGCAGCTGAAATGTCACCGGCGAAAAACCGGTTCTGTGGGGCAGCTTTTGCCAGGGACACCACAATGGCACCGGAACCTGTGCCCAGATCCAGTATGGTTTTGTTTTTTTCAGGTTTTTCTGCCAGCAGATCCAGAACGGTAGTCACCAGGGTTTCTGTATCCGGTCTGGGAATGAGCACGCCGGGTCCCACCTGGAACCGGGATTCAAAAAACCCTTTTTCACCCGTGATATAGGCCACTGGCTCATGCTTTCTGCGCCGGTAAATCAAGGCCTTGAAACGCGCAAGCTCCTGTTTTTCCAAAGGACGGTCATGCTGCAGATACAGATCCAGGCGCCGGATGCCCAGGCAGAATCCCAGCAGGATTTCAGCGGTCAGGCGGGGGCTGTCCACCCCGTGTTTTTTAAAATAGGTTTCTGTCCAGGCAACCAGCTTGAAAACGGTCCATTCCATTACGCAAGGGTGTGGCTTTCCTGTAATGCCTGGGCCTGGTGGTAGGTTTTCAACTCATCGATAATGGTCTGGATATCCCCTTCCATGATGCTGTCCAGCTTATACAGGGTCAGCCCGATGCGGTGATCTGTCATCCTGCCCTGGGGGAAATTATAGGTACGGATACGGCCGCTTCTGTCTCCGGTTCCCACCTGACCTTTACGGTCAGCCGCCCGCTTTGCTTCCTCTTCTCGCATCCTGGCATCCAGGATACGTGATTTGAGCACATTCATGGCCTTGGCTTTGTTTTTATGCTGGGATTTCTCATCCTGGCAGGTGGCCACCACCCCTGTGGGAACGTGGGTCACCCTGACAGCGGAATCGGTTGTGTTGACGGACTGCCCCCCCGGACCTGAGGCCCGGAAAACATCCACTTTAATGTCTGCCGGATTGATGTCAATATCGATGTCTTCCGCTTCAGGCAGCACGGCAACGGTCACCGCAGATGTGTGTATCCTTCCCTGGGTCTCGGTTTCAGGGACCCGCTGCACCCGGTGGGTCCCGCTTTCAAATTTAAAGGCACCAAAGGCCCCCCTGCCCTGCACCAGGCACACAATCTCCTTGAACCCGCCGGCACTGGAATCGTTTTTCTCGATAATATCAATTTTCCAGTTTCTGGTCTCTGCATACCGGGAATACATCCTGAAAAGGTCTCCGGCAAAAATACCGGCTTCTTCTCCGCCTGTGCCGGCCCGGATCTCCAGAATCACATTTTTTTCATCCCTGGGATCTTTGGGCATGAGCAAGGTATTGAGCTTGGATATCAGAGAATCCATCTGCTTTTCCAGAGAAGCGATCTCTTCTCTGGCCATGGACCGGATATCAGGGTCTGTGTCCTTGAGCAGTTCCCTGGCCTCTGAAAGTTCCCCCATAACCCCTTCATAGGTCCTGAACACCGGAACGATCCGGTTGAGTTCCCCATGCTCCTTTACATACTTCTGGTATTTGTGCTGGTCCTTTATCACCTCAGGGTCGCTCAGGAGGTGTTCCAGCTTGATATACCGTTCCTCAATGCCTTTTAGTTTTTCAATCATGGGCAAAAAATCCAAAAGGGGTGCCCCAAGGCAAACCCCCTTTGTGATATTCCATTGGATATGATGTTACACAAGTTTGGTTGCATCAAACCCGGCATATTTTCTTTTGAACCGGTCAATACGGCCGGCTGAATCCACCAGTTTCTGCTTTCCGGTAAAGAACGGATGGCAGCTGGAACAGATCTCCACCTTGATGTTTTCTCTGGTGGACCCTACCTCAAATGTGGCGCCGCAGGCACAGGAGGCCGTGGTTTTTGCATATTTCGGATGTATGTCCTTTTTCATTTTTCCTGTCACTCCTTAACAGTCTTTTTGCCAAGACAGCTGATTCATAAAAATTTTTGTTCAAGAATTCATTAATTCCAGAAACTCTTTATTATCCTTTGTTCCCTGCATTTTTTCAAGTAAAAACTGCATGCTGTCCACAGAATTTAAACTGGACAGCAATTTTCGCAGGATCCAGACCCGGTTCAAAGTCATGGGATCCAGCAGCAATTCTTCTTTTCTGGTGCCGGATTTGTTTATGTCAATGGCCGGAAAAACCCGCTTGTCAGCCAGCTTTCTGTCCAGAACCAGCTCCATGTTGCCGGTGCCCTTGAATTCTTCAAAAATCACCTCATCCATTCTGCTGCCTGTGTCCACCAGCGCTGTGGCAATAATGGTGAGGCTGCCGCCGTCTTCAATGTTCCGGGCGGCCCCGAAAAACCGTTTGGGCCGGTCCAGTGCATTGGAATCCACCCCGCCGGACAGAATTTTTCCAGACGGGGGCATCACCGCATTATAGGCCCTGGCCAGGCGGGTGATGGAATCCAGAAGGATCACAACGTCATGGCCCTGTTCCACGATGCGCTTGGCTTTTTCAATCACCATTTCAGCCACCTGCACATGGCGTTCCGCAGGCTCGTCAAAGGTGGAACTGATCACCTCGGCATCCACAGACCGTGTCATGTCCGTGACCTCCTCAGGGCGTTCATCAATGAGAAGAATCATGGGAACAATACTTTTATGGGAGGCGATCATGGAATTGGCAATGTTCTGCAGCAGCATGGTTTTGCCCGCCTTGGGCGGGGATACAATCAGCCCCCGCTGGCCGAACCCGACAGGGCACATCAGATCAATCACCCGCATGGAATAGTTGTCTGATTCCGCCTCAAGATGCATTTTCCGCTCCGGATACAAGGGCAGCAGATTGTCAAACAAAATGGTCTCAGCTGCGAGTTCCGGGCTCTGGAAATTAACCGCCTCCACCTTGAGCAGGGCAAAATATCTTTCTGAATCCTTGGGTTGTCTCACCTGGCCGGAGATGGTATCCCCGGTTCTCAGGTTGAACCGCCTTATCTGGGAGGGCGAAACATAAATATCATCCGGACCGGGCAGGTAATTGTAGCCAGGTGCCCGCAGAAAACCAAATCCATCGGGCAGGATTTCCAGGGTACCTTCACCATATACCTGGCCGCTTTTTTCTATGTTGGCCTGGAGCAGGGCAAAAATCAGTTCCTGTTTTTTTAATCCACCGATCCCTTTGATATTGTTTTCTTTTGCAAGCTTGGTAAGCTCACTGATCTTCATTTTATTTAGTTCTACAAGGTTCATTCGCGCTCCCACATGTTAATATTTTTTCTAAATGCCGGCATGGTTTTTATATTTGTATTTTGAAATTTATATTTTTATTTTTATTTTTAAACGGTTTACACGGATCACTGGCAAGGACCAATTGTGCTTATTACGGGATACCTTTCGATAGCCTGGAAATCTCAAAATTTATGGAAATACAGACAGGTGGCTGGTATTTACTGGATACCGTCTGACTAATAGTGCATTAATATTGGGTTGTCAAGAACTCTTTTTTTATTTCAGCATACAGATTGGCAACAGATTCAAAGACTTCACCCAGTTTCCCATGATTATGAATCACATAATCCGATAGTGCAACTTTTTTTTCCTGGTCCATCTGCAGGGACAACATTTTCCGGGCATCTGCAGGCCGCACACCATCCCTTGCGGCAATCCTTTGGACAAGCACATCATCCGGGGCTGTCACCACGACAACGGCATCAAATTCTTTTTCCATACCTGTTTCAAACAGCAGGGGCACCTCTGCGGCACAGGCCTTTTCAAAACCATAGTCCGCAGCTGCCATCTGCCTGAACAACGCTTCGAAAATAAGGGGATGAAGCAGGGCCTCAAGCTGTCTGCGCAGATCAGGCCTGTCCACCATCAGACGCCGCATTTTGGTCCGGTCCAGGGTTTTATCAGGTGTTACCACCTGTGGGCCGAAAAGCTTTACCACACCGTTGTACCCTTTATGCCCCGGCGCCACCACATGTCTTGCAATCTGGTCACAATCCAGGGTCACCAGGCCCAGGGATGCAAATGCCTTTAAAACAAGGCTTTTGCCTGATCCTGCTGATCCTGTCACAGCAATTTTTACAATATCTGAATGGTCCATCATGTTGACTTATAATACAGGGGTGTGGTATTTTTCAACCCTGTTCAGACATTATCACAATTATTGCAGGATCCTCTATTATTTGATCGGATCCCGACCCAGGTTTTATCAATACCGAAAATTTACAGAAAGGAAGACCAAAACGTGGAAAGAACATTGTCCATTATCAAACCCGACGGGGTTGCCAAAAACGTTATCGGTGATGTCATCAAGCGATTTGAAACAGCAGGCATCAAAATCACTGCCATGAAAATGCTCCGGCTGACAAAAACCCAGGCCCAGGGATTTTATGCTGTTCACAAGGAACGCCCGTTTTTTGACAGCCTCACAGATTTCATGACCTCAGGCCCTATCGTGGTCTTGGTCCTGGAAGGCAAAGATGTGATCGCAAAAAACCGCAAACTCATGGGTGCCACCAATTTCAAGGAAGCGGAAGAGGGCACCATCAGACGGGAGTATGCCACAGACATTGAAAAAAATGTGGTCCATGGATCTGATGCCCCGGAAACCGCAGCCTTTGAAATCAGTTATTTTTTCAACAACCTGGAGATCCAGGCCCGGTAGATCGCTGCAAAAAGTTGTCGGTGTGATCAATCCGCCGTGATCTGATTGAAAACAGTTTCGGCCCGCACTCACCAGCCCATAAGCTTACTGCCCACAAGCGCAGCCGCAGGTTTCGGCTGCGCTTGTATTTTTTCCATCACCCCAAAAACATCTGACCGCTATTGGGGATTTTTATATCCCCCTATACCGCCCATACGGCTGCATTCAGGGAACCAGCATATCAAATCCGGTGGCATCATCTTTCTTGCGCACCCCGGTGGCGCCGGTCAGCTCATGAATGATCACCTCCATCACCTGCCAGACCTTCACCCCCTTGCGGATACACCCTGTGATGGTATTATCCCCCCTGCCGCAGGCCATGTGCATGTGCAGTAACAGTCTGCCTGTTTCATCGGGAAAAAGCGTCCCTGTGCCGGTCACCTCATGGACACCTTCCAGCGCATGGGTTTTCGGGGTTACGGGAAACTGCCGTCCCTGGTCCGGCCCGGTCACAAGCACACTTCTGGTGTCTGCACCGCCCAGAACAAGGAGATATGCCCCCCGGATATGGTGATCCCGGGCAAATGTTTCAATGGTTTCATGCACCACCTCCCCATCTTCCAGGCGGAGTACAAATACCCGGCCCTGTTTTGCTTCACAATATTTCATGGCTGCTCCAATATGGTTTCAGCATACCCTTATATGCGCTTACTCCTCAATTTCTGTTTTTAAAAAAAATAAAACGAGGAAGGCAAAATGGGTTGCGGGTCTCCCGCGTTAGGTTATATTCCCGGTGCCCTTTTATCCGATACAAACGGGTTCATGTTGCCGGTGCGGTAACCATCCATGTCCAGGCTCACAAAGGCAAATCCCAAATTTTTGAGGGCTGCGGAAATCTGCTGCCGCATAGCGATCATAGGCTTTATGGACCCGTCATCAGTTTCAATGCGGGCCAGACTGCCGTGACAGCGCACCCGGACATGGGCAAATCCCAGTGATTTTAAAAAGGTTTCTGCCTGTTCAATCTTCCCAAGGGCTTCAGGGGTTATGGGATCTCCAGACGGAATCCGGGTGGCCAGACAGGACTGGGACGGCAGGTTCCAGGTAACAAGGCCCATCTGCCTGGAACAGATCCGGATCTGCTGCTTTGAAAACCCGGCATCCAGCAGCGGGGAAAGAAATCCCAGTTCCACGGCAGCCTGCATACCCGGCCGGAAATCCGCCATATCATCTGTGTTCACCCCGTGCACCAAATGGGCTATTTCGGCCTTGTCTGCAGCATCTTTTATCAGGGAAAACACCACTTTTTTGCAGTGATAGCAGCGCTCAGGGGAATTTTTCATCACCCGGGGCGCCTGGAGGATATCGGCAGCCAGAACCTTATGGTCCACCCCCAGGTCCTGTGCCGCCTGCCGGGCCCGCTGGACCTCCTCTCTGGTTACAAATGCTGAATCCACGGTGACCGCCATCAACCGTTCCAGGCCGGATACAGCTGCCACCGCCAGAAGAAAGGCTGAATCCACCCCGCCGGAAAAAGCAACAGCAAGAGTTTTCAAATCTTTCAAAGCAGCCTTGAGCACCGGTATTTTTTCATCACACACCCGGTGTTGTGTTTCTTTTTTCATGCATACCTCTTTACCAGATTTCTTTTTCCGGGACCAGGTCCGCATCTCACAGGTATGGGAAATGCCCAGAAAATCCTTGACACATATGGGTCTTTGGTGTATATACCCCGGACATTCAGTGATGGTGGGTGATCGTCCAATGGCAGGACTACGGACTCTGACTCCGTCAATCTAGGTTCGAATCCTAGTCACCCAGCCAGCAATATCAAGGGGTTTCAGTTTTAACTGAAACCTTTTTTTGTTATAGCCGTCAATTTTTCACCATTTTTCCACCACTTTTTATTTTTTAGTGTTAAATTTTACCCGACATAAATAAATTATTGCAAGCAATCAGGATGCAAAAAAGACCGGATAACAGGCATTCAATTTTTTGTTGAGCCTTCCCGTTCAAGATCTTCTTTGGGAATCCACAAGGATGCGGCGGTAACCATTGCCGGGGTCCTGCCCAGTGCCGGAATGCTCCCCTCACATTGATATAAATCATTTTGCAATGGTATTGGCCCTGCTCTTTTTTATTCGCAGGCTTCAAAAAAACAGGCAGAGTATTCACCAAGTCGTGATAACAGCCCATAGATCGGATCTCTTTTTTCAAAAGAGTACCATTGGTCGGGTACTCACTAAAAGGATTTTCTTCAAGAAAACAAAAATTATAACCCTGATTTAAAAAAATGTTGTAAACTAATTTTTCATGAAAAGCATAAAAGGACAGCAGATCGGCGAAACCATATGAAACCAGATTACACAAACTGGACCACTTCATCATCAGGGTTGCACGTATCCACATGGAGCATAAGAAATTGACCGGCTTATTTATGGATGGCTTGGCTTTGATAGAACAGGGTATATATCCGATACTCTTTGTTCCACGGATCAGAAATATCTTCAGAAAGTTGGATAAATGAAAGCCTTCACAAGCATAGGGGCCGTACATCAATTACGTGTGTTGGCCCTGCCGCTCCCACCCGCTTTATCTTCTTGACAAAAAGCGGGGTTTGGGCTTAAATTTTATATAAAAATTTCAACGGGTAAAGAAAAGTGGTTTCAGAGAACTATGAATAAATTAGGTGAATTGAAAAATCAATTGTATAATTTTATGAGAAACCTCTCACATGAAAAACCTTCCGATGAAAAGCTGGACAGCATGCTCAAAATCATGGAACAGATGGAAGATGTGCTCTACGAGATTGAAAAGCCCACGGTATGCGAGCTCAGAAAGGCCAATATGGAAATGATCCAGCGCCTGAGAGCCCAGCCCGGCAAAAAAGCGGGATGATTCGGACGGTATCTTTATTCTATATCAGTTCATCCAAATCTATAGGAAAAACGTTCCTGCCTGACCTGACGAACTTCACATTGATATGGCGCACCGGCTGTTGGTAAACAATGAAGCCAAATATCCACAAACTGAACCACTTCATCATCCGGGTTGCACGAATCCACATGGGCCACAAGGAATTTTCCAGCTCATCAATGGAATACCGGAAGGCAGGTCTGGCGTTGATTGAACAGGGTATATCCGATACCTTATGTTCCATGGATCTTGATTTGATTCCCTGGGATATTCTGGAACAGGTGGAGGTCTTCTTTCGGCACCTGGATCAGTACATCATTGATGACATTGGCTTCAGTTATTATGAATCAGATGCTGTTCCGGACCAAGTTCAGAAATCCTGACATCTGGGACTTTATGATGCAACATACGCTGTCACAAAAAGGTGTTTTAAATGTGGTTGAGGCCATAAAATCCTTAATAAACGGAGTTCGGGGTAGTATGATAATTCTGAATCATGTTGCATTCCACTTTACGACACATATTTTTAAAGACTATTGATAATAAGCCTTTTTGACAAATGATGTCAGGAGTTCTGAAGTTGTGGATCTGCCAGCTGGTATTTTAGATTTCCTGGATGATTTTTTGTTGGCAGCTGATGACCAGGCACACCGATTTGAGGGGACTACTGCTTACTATGCATAGCAGAGGGCTCTATCCTTTAAGGGTTTCCCCCTATTGACATAATCCTTTTGGG